>CABZLO010000012.1 GCA_902526595.1 uncultured Pelagibacteraceae bacterium
AGCCAGAAAAGGCAAGACATAAAATTGCGTTTGATAATCTCACACCACTCTACCCAGATAAACAGCTAGTGATGGAAGTTGAAACCACCAAGGTAGAAAAAAAACCAGACTTAACTCCAAGGCTTATCGATTTAGTTAGTCCGATTGGAAAAGGACAAAGATCAATTATTATATCTCCCCCAAAAGCTGGAAAGACAATGATTTTACAAAGTATTGCTAACTCGATAGCAAAAAATTATCCAGAGTGTTATTTAATTGTATTGTTAATTGATGAGCGGCCAGAGGAAGTAACAGACATGCAGAGAACAGTAAAAGGTGAAGTAATTAGTTCAACTTTTGATGAACCTGCCCAAAGGCACGTTGCAGTTGCTGAAATGGTTATAGAAAAAGCAAAAAGATTAACTGAACATAAAAAAGATGTCGTTATTTTACTAGACTCAATCACAAGACTAGGAAGAGCTTACAATGCTGTTATACCAAGTTCAGGAAAAGTTTTAACCGGTGGTGTGGATGCAAACGCACTTCAAAGACCAAAAAGATTTTTTGGTGCAGCGAGAAATATTGAAGAAGGAGGTTCTTTAACAATTATTTCAACTGCATTAATTGATACTGGAAGCAGAATGGATGAAGTAATTTTTGAAGAATTTAAAGGTACTGGAAATAGTGAAACTGTTTTAGACAGAAAAATCGCTGACAAAAGAATTTACCCTGCAATTGATATAACAAAATCTGGGACAAGGAGAGAAGAATTATTATTTGATAAAAGTGACCTACAAAAAATGAATGTTTTAAGAAGAATCATTGCCCCAATGGGAACAATGGATGCTATTGAATTTATTAATTCAAAATTAAAAGACACTAAAAATAATGCAGAGTTTTTTAATTCAATGAATAAACCTGCTTAATTTAATTCAATTAAAAACCAAATTGTATTATTATTCCGGAATGGATGTTCCTAGTTTAGAGAAAAAGATTAATAATTTATTTCTTGAAAAAAAATATAATGAGTTAGTCTTATTAGCAGAAAAATCTACAATTCCCAATAAAAGGCCGGCTAGCATGGCTAATATAATTGGAATAAGTAAAATTCTTAAAAAAAACAGAACAGAAAAAGATGTTAGCTCTTCCTTGGAATTATTTGAGGAAACTTTTATTAATGGAGGTCAATCCGTTCACTCATTAAACGGACTGATTCATTTAATATCAATTTCTATACAATTTATCCCTAAATATAAATATTTATCTAAGTTTTTATATTTAGCAGAAAACTATTATCGAACTTCAGAAAAAAATTTTAGTAATAATGAGAGATTTTTAACAACTGGTTTGGATCTATTTGCTTTCATGTTAAAATTTAACGAAGTTCAAAGAATATTTAAAAAACTCTTGTCTTTGGATAAAATATCAAAATCTTCAATTACTGCATTTCTTTTTAATAATAATTATTTAGAAGATTTTTCTCAAAAAAACCATTTTGAAGCTACAAAAAAGTTTAATAAATATTTCTCAAAATTAGATGTTCAAAATTTAATTAAAAAAGATTTTGATCCAAGTATTAAAATCGATATTGGTTTTGTCAGTCAGGACTATAGGTACAATCATCCAATAATTTTTTTTATTAAAGATATAGTTAGAAAATTAGATCGAACCAAATTTAAAGTTCACTTATTTTCCTTTTCAAAAAAAAATCTTGAAGATCCAAGTCAAAATGAGTTAAGAGACTTAGCAGATCAATGGTATGACTTAGAAAATTTTAACAATCAAAAGTCAGTTGAATTAATCCAAAAAAATGAGATTAAAATTTTAGTTGATTTAATGGGATTTACAGCACCAAATAGAATCGAAATTTTTAATTCAAGAGTATCTCCACTGCAAGTTTCTATGATAGCATATTGTAATACACTTGGATTTGATACATTGGATTTTTTAATAACAGATAAAAATTTAGTATTAGCAAACGAGGAAAGTTTTTATTCAGAAAAAATTATTAAATTGCCGAATATTTGGAATTCACATTCTGGTTTTAAATATGAAAGAAGTTTTAATAAACTGCCATGTCAGAATTCTGGTTATTTTACTTATGGATCTCTAAATAATTTTAAAAAAATTTCTGATGAAACTATTAATACATGGTCAAAAATTTTAAAAAAAAATCCAGTTTCCAGACTTCTACTTAAATCCTCGGAACATTGTGATACTAAATACTTATTGGGAAAGTTTGAAAAAAAAGGAGTTTTAAAACAAATTGAAATATTGGATAGGCGTGATTTTAAAGACAAAAGAGATCATCTAGAATTATACAATAGAATTGACCTTGCTCTTGATACATTCCCCTATAATGGTGTAACAACTTCTTTTGAAGCTTTATGGATGAATGTTCCAGTGCTTGTTTTGAAAGGATATAATTTTAACTCAAGATGCGGTGAGAGTATTATGACTAATTCAGGTATAAGTTACTTGATCGCAGAGAATCAAGAGGAGTATATTGCAAAAGCCAATCATCTTTCTGAAAACAAAGAATTACTTGAAGAAATAAGAATTAAGTTATATGAGGATATTATTTCATCACCTTTGTTTGATACGACACTATATACTGAGAACTTAAGTAAGTGTTTTTTAGAGCTTCTTGATAATAAGAAGTCCTAAACTATGTTTTATATTGCTCAAAGAATTAATGGCTTAAAAATATTAATATCTATTTAATTTTACACAAATATAAATTAGAAGCTATAATCCTCAAATGACAATATATGCATTATCCAGTGGACCAGGAGTTTCTGGTATCGCAGTTATTAGAATTTCAGGGGAGGATACATCAAAAGTTATAGAGTTAATTACTGGTAAAAGAACTCCAAGACCTAGAGTGGCAACGCTCAGAAAAATCAATAAAATAAACACTTCTGAGCTTATAGATGAAGGTATTATATTGTGGTTTCCTGGCCCTGAGAGCTACACGGGTGAGGATATGGCCGAAATACAGGTACATGGAAGCAAAGCTGTAATTGATGAATTGCACTCAAATATTTCAAAAATTAGAAATTGCCGTCTAGCAGAACCCGGAGAATTTACTAAGCTTGCTTTTCAAAATGGAAAAATAAATTTACTCAAAGCTGAAAGTGTTGCTGATCTTATTTCTTCGGAAACTGAAATTCAAAGACAACAAGCGATTAGAATAATGAATGGTCGATCAGCAGACCAATTTAATTTTTTAAGAGATAAATTATTAAAAATTTTATCACATGTGGAAGCTAAAATAGATTTTCCTGATGAAGATTTACCAAAGGATATCTTAAATGATATTAAAAAAAGTTCAGATGATGTTTTAAAAAATATTGAAAAAATTCTGAATGATCAAAAAGTTGGAGAGAGAATTAGAGAAGGTTTTAAAATTGCAATTCTTGGCCCAACCAATGCTGGTAAGTCTAGTTTGCTAAATCATTTATCAAATAGGGATGCAGCAATTGTTTCAGAAATTGCAGGAACGACAAGAGACGTAATAGAAACCCACCTTAATATTGATGGCTACCCAGTGATAGTTTCGGATACGGCAGGTATAAGAGAGAGTAAAAATGAAATTGAAAAAAAAGGAATTAAATTATCTTTAAATAAAGCAGAGGAAGCAGATTTAAAATTAGTTGTGGTAGATGCTAAAAACATTGATTTTACTGATGTTTTGAGAAGATTATTAGATGAAAATGCAATTTTAGTAATTAATAAATCAGATCTTTTAAAAAAAAATATTGATTCAGAAATTAAAAAAATAGATCATGTTTTAATTTCAATTAAAGAAAATACGAATATTGATGAATTAATCTTGAAAATAAAAAATAATTTAAAAAATAAATTTATTATAAGTGATGATATTTTAATAACTAGAGAGCGTCACAGACAACATCTGCAACATTGTTTTGATCATTTAAAAAACTTTAATAAAAAAAAAGAAATTGCAGATTTTGATAAAGCAGCCGAAGATTTAAGATTAGCCACACGACATCTTGGAATGATTGTTGGAAAAGTTGATGTTGAGGAGATATTAGGCAGTATTTTCAACGATTTTTGTATAGGCAAATAATAATCAATTTATCTGGATTTTTTGCTATTTTTTACCAAAAATTGTTGGTATTTAACACTTATTCACTAAAAGCAAGAGGTATCTTGTAAATAAATTAATCAGCTATAAGTTTAGCTCATGAAAAATGATTTATCTTTTGATGTAGTAGTAATTGGTGGTGGACATGCAGGTTGTGAAGCTGCAACATCCTCTGCACGTTTAGGAGTTAACACTGCTTTATTTACCCACAAAATTGAAACAATTGGTGAGATGTCCTGTAATCCAGCTATTGGCGGTTTAGGTAAAGGTCATCTAGTTAGAGAAATAGATGCCCTAGATGGTGTTATGGGTGAGATTGCTGATAAGTCAGGAATACAGTTTAGGTTGTTAAATAGAAGTAGAGGTCCGGCCGTTCGTGGACCAAGAACACAGTCAGATAGATCATTATACCGTAAATATATGCAAGAAAAACTTGCAAACTATTGTAATTTAAGCGTTTTTTCTGATGTTGTTGTAAAGTTTATTTTCCATAAAAACAGTATAAGTGGTTTCGAAACTAAAAAAGGTAAAAAAATTACATGTAGCAAGTTAATACTAACAACGGGCACTTTTTTAAATGGTTTGATACACATAGGTAATGAAAAAACACCGGCAGGAAGATACGACGAGAAACCTTCCACGGGATTAAGCGAACAATTACAAAAATATGAATTCAAAATTGGAAGATTAAAAACTGGAACCCCTCCTCGATTAGATTCGAGAACTATAAATTATACAAATTTAGAAGAACAGTTTGCAGACGATGATCCTTATTTTTTTTCTTTTCTAACTAAAAAAAATATAAACGAACAAGTATCATGTAGGATGACATACACCAATCACAAGGTACATAAGATTATAGAAAAAAATTTATCGAAAAGCGCAATGTACTCCGGTCGCATAAAAGGTGTTGGACCAAGATACTGTCCATCTATAGAGGATAAAATAGTAAAATTTTCAGATAAAGGACGACATCAGATATTTTTGGAACCAGAAGGACTAAATGACCATACAATTTATCCAAATGGTATTTCCACATCACTCCCTAGTGAAGTGCAGCAAGAAATATGTAATAATATCAGTGGTTTAGAAAATGTAAAAATTATTAGACCTGGATATGCTATAGAATATGATTATGTTGACCCCAGGGAGCTTTTTCTTACCCTCGAGACTAAAAAAATTAATAATCTTTATTTAGCTGGTCAAATAAATGGAACTACTGGTTATGAGGAAGCTGCATCACAAGGTATTATTGCTGGAATAAATGCTGCTTTATCTATCAAGGGACAAGAACCATTTATATTAGATCGATCTGATGCATACATAGGAGTAATGATTGACGATTTAGTAACCAAAGGCGTTGCTGAACCCTATAGAATGTTTACTTCTCGGGCAGAATATAGATTAAGCTTGAGAGCAGATAATGCCGATCAAAGATTGACTGATAAAGGCATTGAAATTGGATTAATTGGAAATCAAAGAAAGGAAATATATTTAGATAAATCTCGAAAATTAAAGAATATTTTTAATAAAATGCTCAAATCTAATATATCTCCAAATAAAGCTGAAAGCTATGGCTTAAAAATAGCCAAAGATGGAATTCTAAGGTCTTCGAATGAAATTTTAACGCAAAAAGGTGTTGATATGCCTAAAATTAGAGAAATTTGGGCTGATATACCCTATTATGACAACGAAATTGATGAGCAAATAGAAATAAATGCTCACTATAGAGGTTATTTAAAAAAGCAAAAAGCTGACATTCTTGCATTTAAAAGAGATGAAAAACTAATAATTCCTGAAAAAATTGATTATGACAAGCTTTCAGGTCTATCAAATGAGGTAAAGGCAAAATTTAAAGAAATTAAGCCTAAAACTATGGGTCAAGCTTTAAGAATTGATGGAATCACTCCTGCGGCTGTATATATTTTGTTGTCACATGTAAAAAGAAAGTCTATTAAGCATATAGCTTAATGGATCAAGAAATTATAAATTCTTACTCAAAACTTTCAGGGCTAAATGTTCCACGTGAAACATTTTCCGACTTTGAAAGCTATATATCAATGATCTTAGAAAAAAATGAAAAAATTAATTTAATTAGCAATAAATTTAATGCAAAAAATGGTATAATTGAGCGTCATATAATTGATTCTGCGCAAATTATTGATATTGTTGACTTTAATAGTAATACAACTACAGATATAGGTTCAGGTAGTGGCATGCCGGGTATAATCATAGCCATTCTACTTAAAAGCTTAAAAAAGGATATCAAGGTCAAGCTTTATGAAAAAAGCTACCATAAAAGCCATTTTCTTAGAGATGTCTCCACAAAATTAGGTCTAAAAACAGAAATAATACAAAAAAATATTTTTGAAGAAAAAAAAATAGAAACAGGAACAATAATGTCTAGAGCTTTTAAGCCGATGCCAGTAGTTTTAGATTTAGTGAATGAAAATTTTTCTAATTTTTCAAATATAATTTTTTTTATGGGTAAGAGTGGAAGAGAAATTTTTCAAAATACTTTAAAGGATTGGGATTTAGATTATTCTGAAAAAAAAAGCTTAACCAGTAAAGAGTCTTTTTTATTAAATGTTAAAAAAATTAAAAAAAAAATTAAAAAGAACTAAATGCAAATTATTTCAGTCATAAATCAAAAGGGTGGGGTCGGTAAAACAACTTCAGCAATTAACTTAGCAGCGGGTTTATCTAAACAGAATAAGAAAATTCTGGTTTTAGACTTAGACCCTCAGGGAAATGCAACTACTGGCCTAGGATTATCAAACATGGAAAATTCTTCAGAGACAATTTATGGAGTTCTAAATGGAACTAAAGAAGTTAACGATGTGATTAAAAAAACGCAGTTTGAAAATCTTGATATAATAACCTCTAACGTAGATTTATCTGGTCTCGAGGTGGAGACGGCTGATGACAGCAACAGAGCTTTCTTATTAAAAGTTAAATTAACCGCATATTTAAACAATTCTGGAGGCATATATGATTATATATTAATAGATTGTCCACCATCTTTAAGCCTACTGACTGTAATGGCACTGGTAAGCTCAAACTCACTTCTAGTCCCACTCCAAACAGAATTTTTTGCTTTAGAGGGCTTAACACAGTTAATGAAAACAATTGAGAGAATAAAGGTAAGTCTTAATCCAGAGTTGAGTATTAGAGGAATACTATTAACGATGTATGATAAAAGAAATAAGCTGTCCTCACAAGTTGAGAAGGAAGCTAGAGACTATTTTAACGAAAAAGTTTATTCAACAGTAATTCCTAGGAACGTAAGATTGTCAGAGGCGCCTTCACACGGTGTGCCTGTTTTGGTATATGACAAAACCTGTCCAGGTAGCAAAGCATATTTTAGTTTTACGGATGAATTTTTAAATCAAGAAACAACAATAGGTAGTGCTGCTTAATGGATTCTAATAAAATAAAAAAGGGACTTGGAAGAGGTCTTTCATCTTTAATAGGGGAAACTAAAATTGAGAACAAAAAAAATAAAATACCAATTAGTGACCTTATACCAAATAAATATCAACCAAGAAAAAATTTTGATGAAGAAAGTTTAAATGAACTCTCAAATTCTATTAAAGAAAGAGGAATTTTACAACCAATCGTCGTACGAAAATCAGATGACAATCAATCTAAATTTGAAATAATTGCAGGAGAGAGAAGGTGGCTTGCAGCTCAAAAGGTGGGTCTTCATGATGTACCAGTAGTTATAATTGAGGTAGATGACTTAAAATCGTTAGAATTTGCGATTGTTGAAAATGTTCAAAGGCATGATTTAAATCCATTAGAGGAAGCACAAGGATATAAAAAATTGATTGATGAATTTTCATATGATCAAGCAAAGGTCTCAAAATTTATTGGTAAAAGTCGCAGCTATATTGCTAATGCATTAAGACTTTTATCTCTTCCAAATGAAGTGGTAAATCTTATTGAAACCCAAAAATTATCTGCTGGGCATGCAAAAATTTTAGTGGGTCTACAAAATGCTAGCTTTGTAGCTAGTAAGATTGTAGAAAAAAAGCTCTCAGTTAGACAAAGTGAAAATTTTGTCAGATTATTTAAAAATAAAAAATCAAAAACCAGCAATTCAAAGGATGCAAATATAATGCAATTAGAAATGTCAATCGTTAATAAAATTGGCTTAAATGTTGAGATCAAAAATAATAGAAACAATAAAGGTAAAATTACTTTCGAATATAAGGATTTAGATCAACTTAACAAAATAATTAAAATAATTAAGAATAATTATTAAGTTATGTAGATACTTGATCTAAGAGAAAATCAGTAACTAAGTAACTAGAAATAGTGGTATTCTTTTTAATAAGTAATTCTAATTTGTTTAATTTGTAAATTAGATTTTTAATTTCCTTTGGTGACCATTTATAAATTTGTTCTTTAATCATTTCCTTGTCTTTCCAAAAAATTGGAGGTTTAGCTGATGATATCGTCAATTCTATATTTTTATTACTCTTATATTCTTTTGATAAGATCAATATTTTTTTAGACTTATTTAAAAAAGTTCTTGTGATTAAAACTCCATCTTCATTAGTAAAATTATTTTCGTTCAACATATAAATTAATTTTTTTTTATTTTTGATTAGACAGTTATCAATTATCTCTGAAATGTTATGATTTTCATTTAGATTTATTAATTTCAGTAAATTTGCTGTAGAAATTTCTTTTTTAGTTCTAGAAAAATTTTTAATCTTTTCTAATTCACTGGTTAAATTATGTCTGTCACCATTAGATTTACTTACAACTAAATTTATATTGGTAGGAGAAATTGAAATTTTATTTTTTTTAAAAAAATTATATGCAAGTTTTAACAATGTTTGTAGGTTATCAGGATAAAAGGCTATACATAAATATTTTTTTTCAAACAAACTTCTTAATTTGGATTTTTTATCTAAATTTTCTGCATCTATAATTATTATTAAGTCTTTAATTTTTTTTGAAATTATTTCTTCTATAATTTTAAAGATTTTATCCGAAGCTCTTTTAACAACTATTATTTTTTCGTCTTCAAAAAAAGATTTAGTTAAATTGTTTTCTATAAAATTATTTGGATTTACTAGTATTTCTTTTTCATCATAAGATAAAATTTCACTTTTCTTATTGGTTAAATCTTCTATAGCAGTGTTTTTTAGACTTTCATTTTTTCCATAAAACAATAGAAATTTATTTTGATTTAGATCAATTTTATTTATTTGAAAACTTTTTAATATCATTCACTTCTAGCCAAATGCAAAATAATCTTGTCTGTTAATAATTCAGACATATTATTGATAAGAATTTTTTCATAATTACTTTGTTCGTAATTATTCTGATTTTTTTTAATTATTTGACTTTTAGAAAATGTTATTGTTTTTTCTTGCATACTATCTTCTACATTTATCTTTAAATATTTTAAATCTACACTAATTTTCAAATTAACATTAGTTGTATTGCCAGTTAGATCTTTTGCTGCTGAAATTTTTTCGTAATAAGTTTCTATTGAAATTTTATATTTTTTTTTACCATTGTTATCAAAATATTTTCGCAACTTATTTTTTAATATATTATTTATCTTACTGTCACCTTCAATTTTTAAACTAGTGATTTCAAAATCTGTAACATTTTTTTCAGAGTAAATTGGAACAAACCCACAGTTCGTCAAACTAAAGGCCATGAAAATAAAAATTAAAATTTTTTTACTCATTACTAAATTATAATATTTATTAATTTATTTGGGATGTAAATTTTTTTTTTTATATCTGACCTGTTTAGATATTTCATAATATTATTGTCCTTATTAATATTATCTATAATCTCTTTTTCCAAAACATCTTTTTTAGTTTTTAGAAGTCCTCTTTTTTTTCCATTTATTTGAATTACTATGTTTACAAAATCTTCCTCTAACAATGACTCATCATATTTAGGCCACTTAATATTTTTTTTTATATTTAATAAATTTAGACACTCGCAAGAAAAATGTGGGATAATAGGCATAAGTGAAATTAATATCTTAATATAATTCTCCTTTAGAGTCTCTGCAGTGTATTCATTGTCAATTTCTTTTGAAAAAAAAGAATGCATCTCATGAATGTTTGCAATAATTACATTATAGCTAAAATTATTGAGATTAACCGTTATTTTTTTTAAAAACTTATGGGTAAACTTTATTAAATCTTTCCCTGAATTTTTTTTATAGTTTTTATCTATTGCTTGAGTGATCCTTAAATTAAGAGTCCATAGTTTCTGAATGAATTTAGAAGACGAAATTATACCTTCCTCAGACCATTGAACATCTTTTTCTGGAGGACTATCTGATAAGATGAATAATCTCACTGCATCAGCACCGTAATTATTGATTATTTTTTCAGGGTCTATAGTATTTTTTTTTGATTTAGACATCGATTCTATAGGACCAACCTTCACTTCGATTGAATTATTTTTTTTTAAAACCTTTTTACCTTTTACAACTTCTATTTCCTCAGGGCTGATCCAATTATTTTTTGTATCTTTGTAAGTTTCATGGCAAACCATACCTTGAGTAAATAACCCCTTAAATGGTTCTTTTAAATCCATCTGATCATTTTTGTAAGAAATAGCCTGCATAAAAAATCTAGAATAAAGCAAGTGTAAAATTGCATGTTCAACACCACCAATATATTGATCTACTGGCATCCAATATTTTACTTCTTCGTAATCAAACCCATAATTTTTTTTTTGTGGTGAGCAAAATCTCAAAAAATACCATGAAGAATCAACAAATGTATCTAGTGTATCAGTTTCTCTTAAGTAATTTTTCCCGCCTAATTTTACTTTTTTCCACTCAATTTCTTTATCCAATGGGTTTCCTGTAGGATCTAGTTTACTTAAATTGGGTAATTGGACTGGAAGCATTTCCTTTGGAACTTTATGGGCATTTCCATCTTCATCGTATAAGATTGGAATTGGACAGCCCCAATATCTTTGTCTGGAAACTCCCCAATCTTTTAATCGAAAATTAATTTTTCTTACACCTAATTTTTGCTTTTCAAGATATTCAATTGTTTTAAGGATAGACTCGCTTGGAGATTTTAATCCGTTTAAAAAAGATGAATTGCATATATATCCAGGGCCTGTGTATGCTTTGTTATCAATTTTAAAATCACCAGGTTCCAATTTAGGGGAAACAACTGGCATAACATTTAATTTGTACTTCAGCGCAAAATCTAAATCTCTTTGATCATGTGCTGGACAACCAAATACAGCTCCTAATCCATAGTCCATTAGAACAAAATTTGCGAAATATACTGGAACTTTTAGTTTATTATCTAGTGGGTTTATACCTAATAGATCTGTCTTAAATCCAATTTTTTCTGCATTAGCGATTGACTCTTCAGTTGTTCCAGTTGCAGAACATTGTTTTTTAAATTCTTTAAATTTTTTGTCATTTTCATAAAATTTTGACAAAGGGTGATCAACTGAAACTGCTAAAAATGACATACCAAATAAAGTATCTGGTCTTGTTGTGAAACAACTAATGGATTTAATATTTTTTGAATTTTCTATAGCAAACTTAACCTCACACCCAAATGATTTACCAATCCAGTTTTTTTGCATTATTTTAACTTTATTTGGCCATTCATTAAGATCATTCAATCCAGCTAAAAGTTCTCCTGAAAATTTTGTTATATTAAAAAACCATTGATTTAATTTTCGCCTCTCAACTATTGCACCAGATCTCCAACCCTTTCCATCAATAACCTGTTCATTAGCAAGTACTGTTTGATCAACAGGGTCCCAGTTTACATACTCTTCTTTTCTGTACACCAAACCTTTATCATAAAGCTCTAAAAAAAATTCTTGTTGGTGTTTGTAGTAGTCTGAAGAACAAGTAGATATTTCTCTGTCCCAATCTATTGATAAGCCTAGTTTTTTTAACTGCATCTTCATATTAGAAATATTTGACTCAGTCCATTCCCTTGGATTTAGATTGTTCTGTCTAGCAGCATTTTCTGCAGGCATACCAAAAGAATCCCAACCCATTGGATGTAAAACATTGTACCCTTCTAATGATTTATATCGTGCTAATACATCTCCTATCGTATAATTTCTAACATGTCCCATATGAATTTTACCAGAGGGATATGGAAACATCTCAAGGCAGAAAAATTTTTTTTTATTTTTCTCTATTTTTGTTGTAAAAGTTTTTTTTTGTTCCCAAAATTTTTGCCAATTTTCTTCCGTTAATTTAAAATTATATCTTTCCACAAAAATTTTAGATTAATAAGTATTCATATAATAGAATAATCTTCTTTATTCTTTTTTAGTTTTACTCTCTTCTTGGTATAAAGTAGCTGTTTTTAGAATTTTTCTTTTTAACTCTTTTCCAATCTTTCCACTTGACTCAGTAATTTTACAATTGATGGTGTCTATGCATTGTCTATTGAAAACTTTTATGTTTAAAGCATCAGTTCTTATTTCATTTGTCATAAACCGTATTGATATTTTAATACTTTCATTTGAATTTTGATCTATGGAATACCAGTCAGTGATAATGATACCTCCACTATAATTTACTGAACTTAAAGGCATAAAATCTATTACATCCAATGAAGCTCTCCATAACTCATTAGAACTTGCAAAATCAAAAACTCCATTTTTTCTTCCACTTTCAAACATATCATTTAATTGGAAGCCTTTACCCGATTCTAAATTTTGTTTAACTCTTTCTGCTGGATTTGCCGGAGTTTTTCTAGCATCTCCACCTGGCAATTTAAATTTACCATCTGGGGTTTTACATGAAGTGAGAAATAATGGAATAATTACAATCAAAACAGTTATCTTAATAAATTTAACAAGGAATTTTGAAGCTTTTTTAATAATCATTTTGGCCATATTTTGAATTTTCCAAATTATACAACATAGTCCCAAAATTACTAAAATATATGAAAAAATAGCCCTTAGTGTTGCATAAATACAACATTTACAATAATTAACGAAAAACCACAAGTTTGCTTTAATTTCTAGGTTTTCATTCTGATATACAAACAATGTTTATTATTAATAATTAACATTAATTCAAAGGAGTAATTAATATGAACAAATATAAAAAAATAGGTTTGACTGCTTTAGCAGCTTCACTTGTTTCTGTATCAGCTCATGCTGGTGAGATGTCAGTGGCTGGTTCTGCGTCAATGACAGTGGAAGGTTACACTGGTGAAAACTTGAACGCAGGTTCCGGTTTTTCAATGGGTAACCAATTAACTTTCTCAGGTTCTGGTGAGTTAGACAATGGAATGACTGTTTCATTATCTTTCGTATTAGACCAAGGGGATGATGCTACAACTGTAGCTCCTGCAGCTGCGACTAAAAAATTTGGTGATGCACCATTTGATAGTCACTCTGTAAAAGTTTCTTCTGATTCATTAGGAACTTTAACATTAGCTGGTGAAGGTGGATCTTCTACTGCTACATCAATTGATACGTCTGCAGCTGGTGATATATGGGATACGTTTGATGGTGCTAGAGGAAGTGCTACTGCAATAGCAATTTCAGACTCTGGTCCAGGAGACAACTCTATATTCTATACATTACCTTCATTGATGGATGGTTTAGATGTTAATCTTTCTTACCAACCACAAGGTAGCAATAGAGAGTCAGGCACTGGTTGGGGTGTAACCTACACTGGTTTTGATGGTTTAACTGCTAAGTATGCAACTACTGATGAAGTTGGATCTACAACAGCACTTTCTGGAGATCAAACAGTATATAATATTTCATACGCGTATGGTCCTATAACTGCTACTGTATCAGAATCTGATTTTGATGTAGAAACTGTTGCTAGTGATCAAACGATGTCATCATATGCTATCTCTTACACAATTTCAGATGAACTTTCACTTACTTACGGTTCTGAAACTGTAGAAAAAGGTGGTTCAACTACTGATGCTGAGTACAGTACGATCGAAGCTTCTTACACATCTGGTGGTATGACAATTTCTGCTGCGATGAAAGACGCTGAAAATGTTGCACACGGAACTGGTTCTAGCGAAGACTTTGAGTATTGGTCTTTAGGTGCTTCATTTGCATTCTAATTAGTTAGAGACAAATTATTAAAAAGGGCCCCAATTATGGGGCCTTTTTTTTATTCAAAATAAGAAATTCCAGCAAATTCTTTATTATACAAAAGATTAAGTTTCTTAACATTTCTTTTTGATACACCACCTAAAGCAACTACTTTTTGCTTGGTGTATTTTGATAGAATTTTAAATTTATTTATTCCTAAGTAATTTTTATTTTTTTTAAACAAAGATGATAAAAAAAGTTTCTCTACTTTTTGAATTTCTTTTATTTTTATTTCTTTAAGATTGTGAGATGACCCAATTATTTTAAAATTTTTTTTATAAGAATAATTTAAGTGTATAAAACTCTTATTAAATGAAGGTATGTAGGCTCCATCAAGATTTAAATTAATAGCTAGTTTTACATTATTCGATAGGTAAAATTTTCTATTTTTTTTTAGACAATAATTTTTAATTTTAATTATGAGTGATTTTTTAGTACTTGATGATGTATAATCTCTATAAATAATTGCTGTTTGATTGTCTTGTTTATCAATAATATTTGTATCAAATTTATTTATAAAGTAATATTTATTGATCAAATCTTTATGCATAATACTGTTCAAAATTTAGTCGATATTCAAAATAAAATAAATTCTCATTTAAATGAATTTAAAATTGATAAAGTACCAAAAATAATAGCAGTATCAAAGACCTTTAAAATTGAAAAAATTTTACCATTAATCAATCATGGTCATAAAGATTTTGGAGAAAACAAAGTACAAGAGGCAGTTGATAAATGGACTCAAATTAAATTATCAAATCCCAGTATTCAACTACATTTAATAGGAAAATTACAAACTAATAAAGTAAAATTTGCTGTAAAAATATTTGATTATATTCATTCTGTTGACAGTAAAAAATTAGCAAAAAAAATTTCCGATGAACAAATTAGAATAGATAAAAAAATTAAAATTTTTATTCAAGTAAATATAGGGCAAGAAGATCAAAAATCAGGAATTAATGTAAGCGAGTTAAGTTCATTTATTTCGTTTTGCAGCGAAATTAATTTAGATGTAGTAGGTTTGATGTGTATTCCACCCATGAATGAAGACTCGGGTATTTATTTTGAAAAAATGAAAAATTTAAACAAAGAAAATAATTTTCATGAGCTAAGCATGGGAATGTCGTCTGATTATTTGAAAGCAACAATTAATAATGCTTCATACTTAAGAATAGGTTCTAGTATTTTTGGAGCTCGTTATTAAAGAATTTTAATTTGTGTATTTCTATCTATTAATTTTAACATTATTAAAAAATCTTTTTCTTTTATTCCTATGCATCCAGCGGTTGGTTTATAATTTTTTGTAAGATGAATGAAAATACAACTTCCAAGTCCAATTACTGGTTTATTAAAATTATACTTTATGGGGATTAACATGTTATATTTGTAATCTTTTCTTTTAAGTTTTTCGTGTTTAAATTCATTACTAGTTGTTATTAACTTATTATATTTTTTTGGGTGATAAATGTCGTTACACCATCCCATATTATTTTTAATTTCTATACATTTTAAATTGGTTAGAGGTTTTTCTACTCTATCTTTTCTATAATATAAATTTTCAATTTTAAAAATGCCTTTAGGAGTTTTTTTGTCGCCTTCTTTCTTTATAAAAGATAAACCTTTTTTTCCAATACAACATTTAAAACTAAACTCATCTACCTGAAGAGTATGTTTATTTTTCAGAATAATTAACATATTCTTAATATATATGAAAAATCAAAATTTATTAATCTATCAGTTGCCATACTTATACGAAATTATGTTTGAATTAGAAGATTATTTGAATCTAAAGGTTATTGAAATTTCAAACCAAAAAAGCTTGAATTCACTGATCGAGTCAATTTCAAATCATTTAATTCTCACAAAAAAACAAATTCCAAAAATTAAAAATTATATAATTATAAATGAAGCACCCATAAAAATTTATAAGTTAATTGAAAAAATAAATATTCAGCTTTTAAAACAAAAATTTAATGATCAATCAGAAATAATAGTAAATAATTATAAACTTAATTTAAACTCTAGAGAAATTTATCAAGATGGTAAAAAGTTAAAGTTAACTGAAAAAGAAATTCAAACTATTATTTATTTATCAAATAGTACAAAACCAACCACTAGCGATGAATTGCAGTCAAAAGTATGGCTTTATCAAAAAGACTTAGAAACCCATACTGTTGAAACTCATATATATAGACTTAGAAAAAAATTTCTAAATTTTTTTAATGATAACGATTTTATTATAAGTAAAAAAAATGGTTATAAAATTAAGTAAGAAAAACCCAATCATTCAAGATTTATATACAAAGAAGTTTAAGCCTAAAGTAGTAAAAGCTAAAAAAGGCAAAGGTAGTTTTAGACGTTTAAAAAAACCTAAAGTTTAAAAATATTAAATTCTTGCGCCAATTTTCTGAATGATCTTAGTAGACAATTCTGTACCTTTATCTAAACTTTCTTTAATGCTCTTATGATTTATAACACCATGTAAATATCCTGCAGCAAATAAATCTCCTGCACCAGTTAGATCAATTATGTTAAGATTTTTTGTGGCAGCACATTCTACGACTTCACCTTTATTAAATGCTATTGCCCCTTTTTCACCTCTGGTAATTACAACATTATTATTTAAATTTTTTAAAAAAGTAACTGCTTCTTTGAATGATTTACTTTCAGTCAATGATAATATTTCTTGTTCATTGGCAAAAATGATATCAAGTTTATTTTTAACCAGCTCTAAAAATTGAGCTTTATGTCTTTCAACACAAAATAGATCAGATAACGACATAGCAACTTTATTTGAGTTTAAAATAGCTTTTTCGAAAGCTTTTTTTGGTTCACCTTCATCCCATAAATAACCTTCTAAGAAAGTTATCTCTGCTTTCCTAATTAGATCTGCGCTTACATCTTCATCACTTACTTTTCCTGCGGTTCCAAGAAAAGTACACATAGTTCTTTCAGAGTCTGGAGTAATTAAAATTAAACAGGTTCCTGTAGGAGTAGGTTCATCTTTTTTGGAGTACAAAAATTTTACTTTTTCCTTTTGTAGTCCATCTTCATATTTTTGACCCAGTTTGTCATTATTAACTTTTCCAATAAAACCAACATTATTGCCTAGTTGTGACAAACCAACTATAGAGTTTGCAACTGAACCACCAGAAATTGTGTCCTCAATAGATAAACCTGAAAGCAAGTTTTTAAACTCTCTCTCATCTATTAATTTCATAGTACTTTTAGTTAGAGAATTTTTAAATAAAAATTCATCATCAACTTTGCAAAGCACATCAACAATCGCATTTCCAATACCTAAAATTTTCATTTTTATGCTTTTTTTGTAATTACGGATTTTTTTCTATTAGGATAACAAGTAGTGCATATTTTACAAGATAATCCATAACATTCTCTCGCCTTACAATATTCTCTACCATAAAAAATTATCTGCAGATGAAGTTTTGACCAGGTTTTTTTAGGAAAAATTCTCTTTAAATCGTTTTCTGTTTGAACTACATTTTTTCCATTTGTTAGGCCCCATCTTTGTGCAAGTCTATGTATATGAGTATCTACAGCAAATGCTGGATATCCAAAGCCTTGAGACATAACTACACTAGCTGTCTTATGTCCTACACCTGGAAGTTTTTCCAGTTCCTCAAAAGTTTTTGGGACTCTTCCATTATGTTTTTCTAAAATTTGCTTTGACATTAAATATATGCTTTTTGCTTTAATTCTGAAAATTCCAATACTTTTAATTAACTTTTCAATTCTTTTTCTTCCTAATTTTACAAAGTGTTCAGGTTTATTATATTTAGGATAAATATTTTTAGTAACATTATTCACACTTACATCTGTACACTGTGCAGATAATAAAACTGATACCAACAGAGTAAAAGTATTTTTATGTTTTAATGGAACTGGAGCTGTAGGATAAATTTTATTTAAAATTTTTATTATTTTTTTTGTCTTTTCTTTTTCATTCATTATGAAAAATTAAGCAAATCTCTCATTGAATATAAACCTGGTTTTTTTTTCATAAGCCATTTTGCAGCTGTTAAGGCTCCATCAGAGTATAAAGCTCTATCGAAAGCTTCATGGTTTAAAGTAATAATTTCTTTACCGCTTGAGAATTTAACTTCATGTTCACCAATAATTTCACCTTTTCTCAAGGAATTAAAATTGATTTTTTTTCCATAAGGAAAAGATTTTTTATTTAAAAATTTTTTACCCATGAGACTATAAAGATTTTTACCTTTACCATCTGCAATTCCTTTACCTAACATCAAGGCTGTTCCTGAAGGGTAATCTTTTTTATGCTTGTGATGTACTTCAAATATTTTGTTCAAATAATCATCGTTTAAAGATTTGGAGGCAATTTCAGTCAAATACATTAATAAATTTACACCCAAACTCATATTACCAGCCTTTAATATTGGAATTTTTTTTGAGTATCTTCTAATTTGGTTTTCTTGAGTTCTGTTAAATCCTGTTGTTCCAACCACAACTTTTTTCTTAAGTTTTGATGCTATTTTTAACACTTCTAGTGTGCATTTAGGAATTGTGAAATCTATTATTATATCTGTTTTTTTAAATGCATCTTCTGAATTTAACTCAAGTTTAACACCATGAATTTTTTTATTAATAGTTGTGTATTCAGTAAGGGCTTTTAAATTAAAATTTTTATTATTTTTAGAAGACTTAA
This sequence comes from uncultured Pelagibacteraceae bacterium, assembly GCA_902526595.1. Lineage (GTDB taxonomy): Bacteria > Pseudomonadota > Alphaproteobacteria > Pelagibacterales > Pelagibacteraceae > Pelagibacter. Next base: position 18,888 of record CABZLO010000012.1, read on the forward strand.
TAAGTTGTTGACCCATCCTTCCCATACAACCTGAAATACCTAGATTAATTTTTTTCATTATAAAATATTAGCTCTTTTTAATTAATTAGTCTTTTAATTTTTCCAGAAATCTTTTGCTTTTTGAAAGAATTTTTTAATACTTGGATTTGATTTTTCATTCTCAATTTCTCTAAATTGTTCTAATAATTCTTTTTGTTTTTTATTTAAGTAAACAGGTACTTCTGTTTTAACTTGAACATACAAATCTCCATAATCACCTCTTCGCATAAATGGCATACCTTTACCTTTCAATCTGAATTGTTTTCCATTTTGAGTACCATCAGGTATTTTAATTTTTGCTTTGCCACCATCAATGGTTGGAATTTCAATCGTTGTTCCAAGAGCAGCATCAGCAAGAGATATAGGAAACTCAAAAAATAAATTTTCATCTGATCTTTTAAATAAATCATGTGAATGAATATTAACAAATAAATAAAGATCACCTGTTGATCCTCCTCTGCTTCCAGCTTCTCCTTTTCCAGCCAGTCTAATTCTTGTACCATCATCAACTCCTCTTGGGATGGTTACAGCTATTTTTTTTGAGGCTTGAGTTTTTCCTTGCCCATTACAGTCAGTACACGGGTTTGTGATTTCTTCTCCAACGCCATTACATTGAGGACAGGTTTGTTGAACAGTAAAAAAACCTTGGTTAGATCTTATTTTACCGTTACCACCACAATAAGAGCACGTATCAGGTGATGATCCTGGTTTTGAGCCATTTCCCTTACATGTTCCACATTTTTCAGTAGTTGAAAATTTTATATCTTGTTTTTTTCCATGGTAGGCTTCTTCAAGAGAAATTGATAAATCATATCTTAAATCTGATCCTCTATTATTAGTTCTTCTGTTTCTGGATCTACCACCGCCACCAAAATCTCCAAAAAAGTCCTCAAAAATATCTGAAAAATCTGCACCACTAAATCCTCCAAAACCACCACCAGGTCTTCCACCTCCATTTTCAAAAGCAGCATGACCAAAGTTATCGTAATTTTGTTTTTTCTCTTTATCAGAGAGAATTCCATAAGCTTCACTAGCTTCTTTAAATTTATCTTCGGCTTTAGTGTCGCCAGGATTTTTATCTGGATGATATTTAACTGCTAATTTTCTGTAGGCTGATTTTAAATCTTCAGGGCTTGCGTTTTTACTAACGCCCAGGACATCATAATAGTCTCTTTTAGCCATTCAATTACCCCAGACATTTAATGTCAGTTTATGCGCTTTTTTCTTTATTCTCGTCTTTTACTTCTTCAAAATCAGCATCAACAACATTTTCGTCTTTTTTGTTTGAATCATCACCACCATCATCTTTTCCAGATTCTGGTTTTGCAGTTTGTTGTGATTTGTAAATTGCTTCTCCAAGTTTCATAGAAGCCTGAACCAATGCTTCTGTTTTTTTCTTGATATCTTCAATATTCTCACCTTTTAAAGCTTCTTTTACTGCTGATGAAGCATCTTCAATTGCTTTCTTTTCTGCATCAGAAACTTTAGTTCCGTGTTCTTTTAAGTTTTTTTCTGTAGAGTGAATTAAAGTATCTGCTTGATTTCTTACATCAACTGACTCTCTTTTTTTCTTGTCAGCTTCTTTGTTAGCTTCAGCATCTTTAACCATTTTTTCAATTTCTTCATCACTTAACCCACCAGAAGCTTGAATTTGTATCTTTTGCTCTTTACCTGTTCCTTTGTCTTTTGCAGAAACATTTACTATACCGTTTGCATCAATATCGAAAGTTACTTCGATTTGAGGAACGCCTCTTGGAGCAGGTGCAATACCTACAAGTTCAAAGTTACCCAAAGCTTTATTATCAGTTGCCATTTCTCTTTCACCCTGCAAAACTCTAATGGACACGGCTGGCTGATTATCTTCTGCAGTTGAAAAAACTTGGCTTTTTTTAGTTGGTATTGTTGTGTTTTTATCAATTAGTTTTGTTGAAACTCCACCAAGAGTCTCAATACCAAGTGATAAAGGAGTAACGTCTAATAAAAGTACATCTTTAACATCCCCTTGTAACACACCAGCTTGAATTGCAGCTCCCATAGCTACGACTTCATCTGGATTTACACTTTCATTTGGGTCTTTGCCAAAAAAGTTTTTAACTTCTTCTAGAACTTTAGGCATTCTTGTCATACCACCAACCATTACTACTTCATCAATTTCACTAGCATTAACACCTGCATCTTTTAAAGCAGTTTTGCATGGTGGAATTGTTCTAGCAATTAAATCCTCTACTAAGGCCTCCAGTTTTGCTCTAGTCATTTTTAAATTAATATGTTTGGGACCTGTTTTATCAGCAGTAATAAATGGTAAATTAATATCTGTCTGTTCTGCAGATGATAGTTCGATTTTTGCTTTTTCTGCAGCTTCTTTTAATCTCTGTAAAGCAAGTTTATCAGATTTAAGATCAATACCGTTATCTTTTTTAAATTCAGAAACTAAATAATCAACAACTGCATTATCAAAATCTTCACCACCTAAAAATGTATCACCGTTAGTAGACTTAACCTCAAAGACACCGTCACCTAATTCTAAAATAGAAACATCAAATGTTCCTCCACCTAAATCGTAAACAGCAATTTTTTTATTTTGTTTTTTATCTAAACCATAAGCAAGTGATGCAGCTGTTGGTTCATTTATAATTCTTAAAACTTCTAATCCAGCTATTTTTCCTGCATCTTTAGTTGCCTGTCTTTGAGCATCATTAAAATATGCTGGTACTGTAATTACTGCTTTAGTTACAGCTTGTCCCAAATATTTTTCAGCAGTTTCTTTCATTTTTTGCAAAATAAAAGCAGATATTTGAGATGGAGAATATTTTTCCCCCTTAGCCTCAATCCAGGCATCACCCTTTTCAGAATTTACTATTTTAAAAGGTGCAGCTTCAACGTCTTTCTTAACTGTAGGATCATCAAAGTTTCTTCCTATTAATCTTTTGACTGCAAAGATGGTATTTTCAGGATTTGTTACAGCTTGTCTTTTTGCTGGTTGTCCAATTAATTTTTCACTTTCATCAGTAAAGGCTACAACTGAAGGGGTTGTTCTTGCACCTTCTGCATTCTCTAACACTTTAGCTTGCGTTCCTTCCATTATTGCAACGCACGAATTTGTTGTACCTAAGTCTATTCCAATAATTTTACTCATAATATTTTTTTCCTATTCGTCATATAAGGTTTAAATTCTGATCTACAAGCCGATCTGAGAATTATTTATCCTCTGTATTTTCTTTGTTTTCCTCTGTTTTTTCCTCTTTTTTAGAAACTTTCTTAGATACACCAACTAAAGAAGGTCTAAGAAGTCGATCTTTGATAGTAAATCCTTTTTGAATTTCCTGAATAATTGTTCCAGGTTCTTTTGAATCATCCTCTATTTCCATCATCGCTTGATGAAAATTAGGGTCTAATTTTTTATTCAAACTTTCAATTGGTTTAATATTATTTTTTTCAAAAATTGAAATTGTGTCTTTTTTGATAATATCTAAATGTTCCAAGGATTTTTTAAGAGCCTCTGAATCTTTTAACTTCTCATCAGTTTCTAAGACTTGCTTTGAACGTTCCAAATTATCAATTAAATTTAATGCTTCCTTAGCAAAGCTATAGCCGCCATATTCAAATGCTTCATCTTTTTCTTTTTCAAATCTTCTTCTTTGATTTTCCATTTCAGCAAAAGTTCTTGCTACTTTGTCTTCGAGTTCAGCAATTTTTTCTTCTGGAGAGGGCTCTTTAGTTTCTTCCTTAGCTTCTTGAGCTGTTTCTTCTTTTTTATTATCACCATCTAAATTTTCATCAGGTTTTGTTGTTTCTTTTTCTGGCTCCTGATGATTTTTAGCAGATGTATTTTGGTTTTCTTCTTTTTCCATTAAGCCTTATATGGTAAGGATTTTGATAATTTCTAGATGCCTAAACAAAAAATAAATAAATTACTTATTGGAACAAACAACATAGGTAAACTACGTGAAATCAGGAGTTTACTGCCAAAAAACATTGAAATTCACTCCACATCCGAATTTAATCTTAAAAGTCCAATAGAAAATGGAAAAACATTTAAACAAAACTCTCTAATAAAATCTAAATATTTTTCAAAAAAAACAGACCTTATATGTTTAGCAGATGACTCTGGTTTAGAAATAGACCTTTTAGATAAAAATCCTGGTATTTACTCTGCAAGATGGGGTGGAAGGCATGGAGATTTTAATAAGGCTATCAAAAAAGTTTATACGGAGCTAAGTAAAAAAGACAAAAATTGGAAAAATAAAAAAATTAGTGCAAGGTTCGTATGTGCTTTATCTATTTCATATTTAGATAAAAAAATTGCCTGTGTTCAAAGCAAAATTGAAGGTTCTATTTCAACTGAATCCAAAGGAACAAATGGATTTGGCTATGATCCTATCTTTGTTCCTAAAGGTAAAAAAAAAACATTTGGAGAAATGCAGCCTGCAAAAAAATATAAAATAGATCATAGATATTTTGCTTTTAAAAAACTTAGAAAATTTTTGTGAGTTCTTTGTCTTCAACTTTATAAAAGTTCAATCTATGATTAATCTTATTATTTCTCACATCAAATATTCCTATTTTTCCTTGAAATGAGTTTTGCTTTTTAAATAATCTACCTAAATTGGTAAGATCTGACTTGAACGATAAATAATAGATTAGACCCACTAAATCATAACTTAATAAAGATAAATGTGAGGGATCTTCATTAAAAGCATTAAAATATTTGATTTTATAATTGTCAAAATTCTCTTTATTAATTGAAGGATAATATATTGGTTGAACATCTGTTTCTTTTAATAAACTTTCATCAAACCATTGATTAAGGGTTATAAAATATTTATTCTCTGGTTTAACATCGGTGTATAAAAGAGATGTAGTAACACTTTTTAAACTTTCATCAAAATCAGCAATAACAACTGCATCAAAGTTTAAATTTCCTATAGTGTATCTTTTTTCTAATCTTTTTATTTTCTTTTCTTTATTAGGCTCGTTTGAATTTTTAATTCTTGTAATTTCATCTTCAAGATTTTGTTTTCTTATTCTATATTTTGTGATTTCTTCTATTTGTTTGGTAAGTTTTGTTGGATCAATGTTATAATCATACTCTTTATAGGTTTTTATTTTTGAGTCTTTCATTCCTTTTTTTATTTCAAATTCATATTCTCGAATTGGTGTTAAAAAAATAGTTCTTTCAACATCATTTTTTTCTAAAAATTTTTTAATAGTATTGAATTGAGATGTAGAATTTATACCTGCTGAAATAACATTTTTTGGAAGATCTAAAGTTTTGTTTGTTAAAGATAAAAAGGTTAAATCTTTCATTTCATCTAAATAAGTTAAACTTTCATAAAAGACTGGACCTATAATTACCTTTATACCCATTTGTTTTAATTCAAATGCTGATTTTAGAGTTTGATTGGGTCTAGAAGCTGTATCTTTTGGGTAAATTTCAATTAAATTACTATCAATATCTTTTACAGCTAAACTTACAGCCTTAATAATTGATTGACCAATCTCTTTATTTGTTCCGGTCATTGGTACTAACAAACCAATTTTAATTTTTTCGTTTGCACTAGCTGTTTGAAAAAAGAATAAGAAAATTCCACATTTAAGGATAAAAAGAATTTTAAATAATTTAATCATTTTAATGTTATTATAATATTTTTTTTTAGCTAAATTATGATCATTAAACCACAATCTAAAATAAAAGATAATGAAAATGGTCTCTATATAGTTTCAACACCAATAGGAAATTTGAAAGATATTACCATAAGAGCAGTAGAAATATTAAAACAATCAGATTTTATTTTATGTGAAGACACCCGTATTTCAAAAAATTTATTAAATAAATATGAAATCAAATCGAAATTGATTTCAAATCATAAATTTAATGAAAAAAAAAATACTTTAAAAATAATTGAATATTTAAAATCTGGAAAATTAATATCTCTGATTTCTGATGCTGGGACCCCAGCTATTTCTGATCCAGGCTCAGTTTTAGTAAATGAATGTGTTAAAAATAATATTAAGATCGTACCAATACCTGGTCCATCAGCAGTGGCAACTGCCATATCTATTAGTGGATTTTCTGATCAATTTTTCTTTTATGGTTTCTTACCAGATAAAAAACAGCAAATAACAAATGAGCTTAAAAAAATATCTGAATTTAACTCGACTTTAGTTTTTTTTATATCTCCTAAAAAAATTAATAAAATTATACCTGAAATTAAAAAACACTTTAGTGAGAGAAAAATTGTGATTTGCAGAGAAATTACTAAGTTATACGAAGAGTTTTTACGAGCAAATGTAAATGAATTGGAACAATTTCAAAAAGAACCAAAAGGTGAATTAACAGTTGTAATTTCAGATAGAAAGACTGATCAAAATAATTCTAAAAATTTGAATGAATCTGATATTTATATAATCAATAAAATGATTAATAAACTTACAATAAAAGAAATTACTGACTTAATTTGTCAAAATAGTAAAGTTTCAAAAAAGCTAGTATATAATTATTGTTTAAAGTTAAAAAATGAAAATTAAGTTCTTATTACTAATATTTGTTGGATTTATTTTATCAGGGTGTGCAGGTGTAAGTTCTAAAGGAGTATTTGGAACGGGTGTTTCAGTTGCATTAGATCCTAGAACGTTAGGAACCCAAATAGATGACTCCATAATGCAAAAAACTTTGACTGCTAGAATTTTGGCTAAAGATAAAAAGTACTTTCTATCAGTAAAATCTAAAGTACTTGATGGAAGAATTTTTTTAACAGGAAAAGTTGATAGAACTGAAGAGAAATTACAAATAACAAAAATTGCCTGGGAGACAAAAGGTACCAGATCAGTTCGTAACGATATAAAAATAAAAGAAGAATTTAATTTTAAACAATCTGCTAAAGATATTTTAATTACTACACAGCTAAGAACTGCGTTAATAGTAAACAAAAATATTAAAGCTACAAATTATCAAATAGATACATACAAAAAAAAAATATATGTATATGGAATTGCCCAAACATCAGAGGAAAAAGATTTAGTGATCAGTGAGGCTAAAGAAATCTTAGATGTCGAAAATGTAATAGCAAGTATAATACTTGTTGAGGATCTAAGAATTCAAAAAGATTAATTATTTTTGATAATCTATAACTTCAGAAGAGTAGGCAGCTATAGACGCTAAATTAATTATTTCGGACGTCGAAGATCTCAAGGGTGCAATCTCAATTGGAAGTCCAAGCCCAATGAGTAAAGGTCCAATGACTTTTGTGTCTCCAAATGTTTTCATTAGCTTGTATGATATGGCTGCACTGTGCTGACCAGGCATAATTAGAATATTTGCTTTACCAACAATTTTTGCAAAAGGATACAATTCCTCGTACTCAGAGTTTAAGGCAACATCGGGCTGCATGTCTCCATCAAATTCAAAATCTACTTTTTTTTCTTTTAAAATTTCAACTGCATCTCTTATATGCTTTGTTCGACTTGTTAAAGGCTGCCCGAATGTTGAATGCGAAACAAATGCAACTTTTGGGTCAAATCCAAATAGTCTAACCACTCTTGCAGTTGACATTGCAATTTCTGCCATTTGTTCTGATGTTGGGTATTCGTGAACACTAGTATCACCTATAAATATAGTTTTTCCTTTATGAACCACCATATTTAGTCCAAACATTATCTCACCTTTTCGAACATCTACAACTTGCTTAATCTTTTCCAAGGAGGCACCAAAACGTCTTGTATTCCCGGTTACAGCACCGTCAGCGTCTCCACACGCAACCATGCTTGTAGCCCATATAACCCTGTCATTCCTTACCAATCGGTCACAATCGCGTTCGAGCAAACCCTGTTCTCTTTGTAATTTTTTAAATAGATGTTTGACGTATTTGTTTCTTTTTTCTTCATCCTTTGAATTTATTATTTCGATATCAAAGTTCTCACTGTATCCAATATTTTTGATTTGTTCCTTAATTTTACTTTCTTTGCCAACCAAAATAGGAATTCCTAACTTAGAATTTTTAAATGCAATTGCTGCTTTTAATGTATTTTCATCTTCTCCATCAGCGAACACAATTCTTTTTTGATTATTTTTTATAAATGAGTTTATACCTTGCATTATAGTAACGGTTGGGTCTAATCTTTGTTTAAGTTGTTCTTTATAAATTTCAAAATCTTCAATATTTTTTCTAGCTACTCCACTTTTCATTGCAGCTTTTGCTACAGCAGCTGGAATTACACTTATTAGTCTTGGATCAAATGTAGATGGAATAATATAATCTTTTCCATAATGTGGTCTTTCACCACCCATTGCAGCCACCACTTCATCAGGAACATCTTCTCTTGCAAGTTTGGCAATTGCTTGCGATGCAGCAACTTTCATTTCTTCATTAATAGTTTTAGACCGTACATCTAAAGCTCCTCTAAAAATGTAAGGGAAACCAATTAAATTGTTAACTTGATTAGGATAATCTGATCTTCCAGTTGCTATAATTGCATCATTTCTTACTTCATTTATTTCTTCTGGTAAAATTTCAGGATCTGGATTAGCACAAGCAAAAATAATTGGATTTTTTGCCATACTCTTAACCATCTCTTTTTTAAGAACTCCTTTTGCTGACAACCCTAAAAAAACATCAGCACCTTTCATTGCGTCTTCAAGAGTTCTTAGTTTTGTCTCAACCGCATATTTTGATTTCCACTGGTCTATACCCTCAGTCCTTTCTTTATAAATTACACCTTTTCTATCAAGCATGATCACATTTTCTGAAGGCACTCCTGAATTTTTAAATAATTCAGTGCAAGCTTGGGCAGATGCTCCAGCACCATTAACCACAACTTTAATTTCTTTGATTGATTTACCACTTATATCTAGAGCGTTAATTAATGCAGCTGTTGTAATTATTGCAGTGCCATGCTGATCATCATGGAAAACTGGAATATCCAAAATTTCTTTTAGTTTTTCTTCAATTATAAAGCAATCTGGAGCTGCTATATCCTCTAAATTAATTCCACCAAAGCTTGGAGCAAAATTTTTAATAGAGTTAATAATTTCCTCACTGTCTTTAGAATCTATTTCAAGATCTATAGAATCTATGTCAGCAAATCTTTTAAATAACACTGCTTTCCCCTCCATTACTGGTTTAGATGCTAATGCTCCTAAATTCCCCATTCCCAAAATAGCTGAACCATTACTGATAACTGCAACTAAATTTCCTTTACTTGTATAATCATAAGCTGCTTCTGGATTGTCACTGATCTCTTTTACTGGGGCCGCAACCCCTGGAGAATATGCAAGCGCAAGATCCCTTTTAGTAATCA
>CABZLO010000013.1 GCA_902526595.1 uncultured Pelagibacteraceae bacterium
GCATTTAAAATTATTGCCTTCATAAAAGAAGGATATAGTTTAATAGAAGTATTTTAAAGAAAAGAATACGACAATTGGTAAAGTTATAAATGACATAATTGTTGAAACTACGATCATACTTGCAATGCTATCAACAATTTTTTTAGGCGAATACATTGAACCGATTAAATAAGTCAAAACTGCACTTGGCATAGCACATTGAATTAAAAATACACCAGCTGCAAAACCAGATAAATTAAAAATCTTTATAATACCTAGTCCAATTAATGGACCAATAAAAACTCTACATATAGAGGAAATAAAAGCAGATTTAAAAGAAAAAACTTTTAATCTTGTAAGGGCTATACCTAAAGACATCAATATTAAAAAAATCGCTGTATAAGCAGTAATCATAGTTGTATTCACTAAAAAAACTGGGGTTTCAATTTCATAATATATAAAAATAATTGAAATTATTATTGCATACACAGGTGGGCTTTGAAGTAAAAGTTTCAAACTAAATTTTTTACTAGCCAAAAAAACATTTATTGTAAAATGAAAAAATATAACTAATGAAGAGATAGTAGCTGCAATACCTAATCCTAAATCACCATAAGCAAATAAACAAATTGGTAATCCCATATTGCCGACATTAGGCAAAACAAAGGGAGGAAGTTCTCTTATTATTTCTTTTTTTAAAAAAATTAAAAAGATTACACCCACTATAGCAAAGACAAATATTGCAATTAATGAATACCAAAAATACTCAATAAACATTGAGAATGTTACACCAGTGGTAGTGATGGCGTAAAAAACCATCGCAGGGCTTCCAATATTAGCAGCAAAATTTGTGATAAAAGAAGTATCTAATTTAGGATTTTTTTTACCAATAAAGTAACCAATACCCACCATAAAAAAAACAGGAAATAAAACTTCAAAAAGTTTAAAATAAATATCCATTAACCAAGCACTCTAATAAGTGTTGGCGTTTTTAAAATATTTTTATTTTTTTTAAATATAGATAAGCAATTCTTGGAATTTATCTCAGAAGTTTTATGAGTTATTATTACGATTGTTGCTTTATTTGTTTTTTTATCAGGTGTTTGGATAAGTCTTTTTACAGATATTTTATACTTGGCTAAACGATTAGTAATTTGAGATAAAACTCCAGGTCGATCTTTGACCTCAAACCTTAAATATAGTGAATTTGTATAATTATTTATATTATAATGTTTCAGAGCTTTTAACTCAGCAAAAGGAATTCCAAAAGGTTTTTTAATATTCCCTCTAAGAATAGACAATAAGTCAGAAAGCAGAGAAGAAGAAGTAGGACCAGGACCTGCACCTTCACCTTGTAAAATACTTTCACCGACTGGTTTGCCTTCAATAATTACTGCATTCATTACCCCGTTAACATTTCCAATATAAGTTTTTTTGTGAATTAGACATGGGTGAACTGTTTCAAAAAGTTGATTATTTTTTAATTCCGTTATGCCAAGAAGTTTTATCCTTAAATCTAATTGATTAGCAATTTTTATATCTTTTAATTCGATTTTTTCTATCCCCTCCATTAGACATTTGTGGTGTGAGATTTTACTATTAAATGCAAGTGCAGATAAAATTCTTACCTTTGCAAAAGCATCAAAACCATTTAAATCTAATTTAGGATTGTCTGGTTCAGCATAACCAAGTTTTTGTGCTTTAATAAGAACATCATTAAATTTTTGATTAGAATTTTCCATTTCAGATAAGATATAATTTGAAGTACCGTTTAATATTCCATAAATCTTTGAGATCTTGTTTGTTGCTAATCCTTCCTTTATTGATCTTAAGATTGGAATACCTCCTGCTACAGAAGCCTCAAACTCTAAGTTAACATTATTTTTTTCAGCTAATTTTGCTAAATAATTTCCATGTTTAGAAATTAAAGCTTTATTTGGTGTAATTACGTGAACTTTACTTTTTAAAGCTTTCTCTACAATCTTTTTAGATACACCATCAGATAATCCTATTGCTTCAAATAAAATATCAACTTTATTTTTTTTGAGAATTTCAAGGGGGTTGCTATAAAAAATTTTCTTATTAATTTTAAATTTTCTTTTTTTTTTAATATTTTTTGCTGATATCGCGACTATATTAATTTTTGTTCCAGTTTTTATTTGAATATTTTTTTTTTTTGTATTTAACTCATTAAGTAAATAAATACCAACCTGTCCTAAACCAACTACTGCAATATTATATATTTTTTTCATTTATTAATATCAGGATATTTACTTTTTTTTGTATAGTCTTCTATATATAATTTATATTCTTCTAAAGTCATTGACGTTATATCTTTTGATTTTTTTAATATTTTTGAGAGTTTTTTTTGCTCATTTTTTTTTTTAATAGTATCTTCCGTCCAATACTGAGAGTCTTTATTTAGAGAACAGTTGCTAATAAATAATAGTAAAAAAAAACAAAATATTAATCTCATATTAATCCAGTTGTTTCAGGAAAGTTAAATCTATTGTTTAAACTTTGCACTGCTTGCCCTGCTCCACCTTTTATTAAATTATCTATAGCTGAAAGTATAATAATTTTATTATTAAATTTTGACTTACAGACTGAAATTAGGCAATTATTAGTATTAATGACATCATTTGTACTTATGAAGGTATTTGATTTAGAAATCTTCACAAATTTTTCTTGCTTATAAAATTTTGATAGTAAACCTAGAACCTTAGTCATATTTACATTGCTATTTAAGTCTAAATATATAGTACTTAGAATTCCTTTAAACATTGGTGATAAATGAGGTGTAAAACTTACTTCAATTTTCTTCTTAGAAAATTTTTTTAACATCTGGTCAATTTCTGAATTATGACGATGATTACCAACACCATAAGCACTTAAAGATTCATATAAATTTTTGTTTTTATATTTTTTGTGAATACCTCTTCCGGCACCAGAGTAACCTGATTTGGAGTCTATTATAATATTTGAGACCTTAACTAAATTTTTATTAATCAAAGGAATTAATGGCAAAAGTATAGATGTTGGATAACAACCGGGACTTGAGATAATATTATACTTTTTAATTTCTTTTCTATTAATTTCAGGAAGTGAATAAATACTTTTTTTTATAAGTTTAGTTGCTCTATGTTTCTGCTTGTACCATTTTTTATACTCTGAAGCTTTTTCAAGTCTAAAATCTGCAGCTAAATCAATTAATATATTTTTTTTATTTAAATATTTAGATATATCTTGAGCTTCTCCATTAGGTAAAGCTGTAAAAATTATATCAACATCATCTAATAAATTTTTATTAAATTTTCTTATTTTAGGTAATTTATATTTTGATAATGACTTTTCATAAAATGAAATACTCTTTCCTACTGAAGAATTACCACATAGATATTTTATGTTTATATATTTGTGCTTTACTAATATCTTAATTAATTGAGTACCAATATATCCAGTTGATCCAGCGACTAACGCATTTAGCTTAGGCATTTTATATTATAACAGTTAAATATTAAAAAAAAATTATCTTTTAGAGAATTGAAAGCTTCTTCTAGCTTTTCTTCTACCAGGTTTTTTCCTCTCAACTGCTCGAGAGTCTCTGGTGGTGAGTTTTTCTGTTTTTAATGTACCTTTTAAATTTTCATCAAATAAAACTAATGCTTTGGATATACCATGAACCATTGCACCAGCTTGACCTGTCGGCCCGCCACCTTTAACGCTACATCTAACGTCATAATCTGTAGACTGATTTATAATTTCAAAAGGTCTTGTAATTTGCATTTTATGTGTTTCATCTGCAAAATAATCACTAAATAATTTACCATTCACATAGATTTTACCAGTTCCTTTTTTTAACCAAACTTTCGCAATAGAAGTTTTTCTTCTACCAGTTGCGTATTTACTGTCTTTAAAATCTAATTTAAGTTTAGTTGATTTTGTAGATGTTTGAGTGTTTTCCATATCAATTTCTAGCTAAATTTTTACTGTTCAATTTATTTAATTCTATGACTATAGGATTTTGTGCAGAATGTGGGTGATCATTACCAGCATAAATTTTTAATTTAGTTAACTGTTTTCGACCTAAAACACCACCGGGTAACATTCTTTTAACTGCAAGTTTTAAAGTTTCACCAGGTTTTTTTTCATGTAATTTTTCAGGTGTAGCAATCTTTATACCACCAGGGTGACCTGTGTGTCTGTAATATTTTTTATCTTGAAATTTTTTTCCTGTGAATTTTACTTGTTCAATATTTTTAACAACTACAAAATCACCATCATCCAAATGTGGTGTATAAGTTGTTTTATTTTTTCCTCTTATAATATTTGAAACAACTGTTGCCAATCTACCAACAACTGCATTAGTTGCATCAATTTCATACCAAGATGATGTTATTTGGTCTTTTTTAAGGAATTTTGTCATTGTGCGAGGATTAATACTATTATTAAATTCAATGTCAATTTTATATTTACCTTGAAAATAGGTCTTAATTTGATAAAAAGATAATGCCGATTTGATCCTATTGCGGGCCTTAAACTGCTAAAGAGGAATTTTCATAAAACTATCGGTAGGCATTTGAACTATATTGTGCGCCTTACATAAAGTTTAAGCACTAAAAAAGGAGTATATTATGAGCACCAAAAGAAATAATCCTGAGACTATTGCAGTCCATGGTGGAGATTACAGAAGTGATCCTGCTACAAATGCTGTAGCTGTACCTATATATAGAACTACATCTTATGAGTTTAATAGTACAGAGCATGCAGCAAACTTATTTTCACTAAAAGAGTTTGGAAACATTTATACCAGAATTATGAATCCAACAAATGATGTGTTGGAAAAAAGGATTGCTGCGCTTGAAGACGGTTTATCTTGTGTTACTGTTTCATCTGGTCAAACAGCTTCAACTTTTGCTGTATTAAATGTCGCTCAAGCTGGTGATAATATTGTAAGTTCAACAGATCTGTATGGAGGCACTGTATCATTATTTAATAACACACTTAGTAAACTTGGTATTGAAATTAGATATGCGGATCCAAGTGATCCTAAAAATTTTGAAAAATTAATTGATGATAATACACGTGCTTTTTATGGTGAAACTCTACCTAACCCATATTTAAGAGTTTTTCCAATTAAGGAAGTTTCGGATATTGGAAGAAAATACAATATTCCTTTAATTATGGACAACACTGCTGCACCTGTGATTTGTAAACCCATAGAACATGGTGCTGCAGTTGTTATTCATTCTTTAACAAAATATATTGGCGGACATGGAACAGCAATTGCAGGTAGTATAGTTGATAGTGGTAATTTCGATTGGACAGCTGATCCAAAAAGACAGCCATTATTTAACGAACCAGACGCAAGCTACAATAACGTTATATGGGGTAAAGCTGTACCGGAGATGACTGGAGCTAATGTTCCTTTTTCTGTACGTGCAAGAGTTTGCTTATTAAGAGATCTAGGGTCGGCATGTCCCCCAGATAACGCTTTTGCGATTATACAAGGACTTGAAACTGTGGCTTTAAGAATGAAACAACATTGTGAAAATGCTCAAAAGGTTGTTATTTTTTTAAAAAAACACAAGGAAGTAACTAAAGTAATTTATTCGACTGAACATGATAAGCATATATCAGATAGAGCTAAACAGTACCTTAAAGGTGGAAATGGACCAATGGTTGGAATAGAACTAAAAGGTGGAATTGAAGCTGGCAAAAGATTCATTGAGTCCTTAAAAATGTTTTATCATGTGGCAAATATCGGAGATGCTAGAAGTTTAGCTATTCACCCAGCTAGCACAACACACAGCCAATTAAATGATAAGGAACTTGCTGCATCTGGTGTAACGCAAAGTTATGTTAGACTTTGTATTGGTATTGAACATATTGATGATATCATTGAGGATTTAGATCAAGCTTTAAATAAATCCTCAAAAGGCAAACTTAAAGCAGTAAGTTAGGTTTCTTATTTATAAAGAAAAAATAAATAGAAGAAGTTACTAAAAAAATAGAACTTACTTGGTGTACAGCTGCAATATAAATTTGTGCACCAAGTACAACTGTAAATATTCCTAAGACAATCTGTAAAATTATAAAAAATCCTAAAATATTAACTGGTCTATATAATTTAATTATTTTATTTTTATAAACTTTGAACAATATAAACACGTAAAATAATCCAATTAAATATGCAAGATTTCTGTGTATAAACTGAACTAATGAAGGATCACTAAAAGCAGATATTTTAAATAAATTTTCAACATTATTATCATTTGGAAAATAAGTACTACCCATAAGAGGCCATGAATTATAAATTTTTCCAGCATCCATTCCAGATACAAATGCACCAATTACAATTTGTGTTAAAATTAAAAGTAAAAATACAAATGGAATAATAGAATTAATTCCATTTTCAACTTGGTTATATTTTTTTTGATATTTTAAATAATTCCAAAAAATTAACGATAAAATCAGAAAAGCAATTAATAAATGTATAGATAGTCTAAAGTGGCTAACGTCTACCCTGTCAACTAGACCACTGCTAACCATATACCAACCAATAAATCCTTGAAAACAAATAAGAAAAAAAATAAAATATAAATCAAGAATTTTTGAGATTTTTAATTTGAAAGAGAAATATATAAGCGGGATTAAATAGCACAAACCAATTACTCTTCCTAAAAATCTGTGAGCCCACTCCCACCAGAAAATTACTTTAAATTCTTGTAGGGTCATATTGAAATTCTGCAATTTAAATTCAGGTATTTCTTTATATAAATTGAAGTATAATATCCAATCCTTTTGGTTAAGAGGTGGAAGTAAACCAGAAAATAATTGCCATTTGGTTATTGAAAGACCCGAGTCAGTCAATCTGGTCAAACCACCAACTACAATCATAATTGAAATGATAATAAACATTGCAATTAACCAAAAAGATAATTGATTATTAATTTTTGCATTTAAAGTATACATAAGCGTTTAAATATAATATTTTTTTAATAATCCAAATATATAAATGTCGCCTTTAAAAAGAAAAAAATTAAGTAAAATTAGAATTGAATTAGATAAGCTTGATAATTCTCTAATCAAAATTATAAAAAAAAGAACAAATCTTGTAAAAAAGGTTCTAGAGCTAAAAGATAAAAAAAAACAAATTATTGATCAAAAAAGAATAAGTACTATTTTAAGAAATATAAAAAAAAAATCAGTTAAAAATAGAATTGACCCAAAAATAACAAACAGAATATGGAAGAATATGATTTGGGCTTATATTGAATACGAAAAAAGAAATTTTAAAAAAAAATAGTTATTTACTATGTGGTGGTAACTTCTTCTCTACAAACATTTCATGTTTTCTTGTATCAGGATTATATTTTTTAGCTGAAAGTTTCACTTTAGCTTTTTCACCACCAGCAGGTTTTTTAACATAATAAAAGAAAGAACTATCAGGCTTAGCTTCTGGAACAAGTCGTACTTTAACATGTGTTTTTTTTGCCATATTATTTCAATTCTTTTATAATTTTAGAAATTTTAACTAATCTATTTTTTAAATTTTCAGCATTTATAGATTTATCTGAAATTTCGTCAAGCTTTAAAGAAACTTCATTATTTAGTATCTTTTTTACACCATTAATTGTCATACCTTGTTCCTTTAAAAGGAACTTAACTTTCTTTAGAAGATTAATTGTTTTTTCATCATAATATCTTCTGTTTGAATTTAATTTTTTAGGTTTAATTTGCTTAAATTGTGACTCCCAAAATCTAATTATGTGAGTTGGAAGGATACCATTTTTATTTACCTGTAATTTTAAAATTTTTGCAACTTCACCTATAGTTTTGTAAGCAGTTTCAGATTTATCCATTTTCTCTCATATTAATATATTCTTTAAATTCTTTTGAAGGCTTAAACAAAACTACTTCTCTACTAGAAATAACTTTTGACTCCTTTGTCTTAGGATTCCTTCCTATTCTTGATTTTTTTTGTCTTATAGAAAAAGTACCAAATTTTGATAATTTTAATTTTTTTTCAGATTTAATATTAGTTACAATTGTCACCAAAAAATCTTCAATAAGATTTTCTGAAATTTGTTTGGAAAAACCAAGCTGCATATAAACTAAATTAACTAAGTCTTTTTTAGTTAAGTTTATTCTCATTTTAAATATTATGTTTTATCTTTTCTATCAAATTTCCTTTTACTATTCTATGACAAACATCAAGTGAGTTTGAAAAACCCACATGATCTGTTCCACCATGACTTTTAACTACTGGTGAGTCTAGACCAATAAAAATTGCACCATTATACAATCTTGGATCTAATCTTTTCTTAAATTTCTTAAGATTTGATATGTTTAATAATGAAGAAATTTTACCCATAAAATTTCCAGTCATTGTTTTTTTTAATTCACTAGTAATAAAATTTGCAGTACCTTCAGCAGTTTTTAAGGCTACATTTCCTGTGAAACCATCAGAGACAATCACATTGACATCCCCATCCATAAGATGATTCCCCTCTATATACCCTGAAAAATTATAATTATTAGAATTTTTTTCATTTAAAATTTGAAAAGTTTCTTTTATTGTCTCATTTCCTTTTAATTCCTCAGATCCAATATTTAACAATGCCACATTAGGTTTGTCATCAGGGTATAGCGATGTGTACAAAGAAGCCCCCATTATTGAAAAATCAATCAGATTTTTTGAACTGCATTCAATATTTGCACCTAAATCTAATACAACACTCATTCCTTTTTTATTTGGCCAAAGTGCAGACAAAGCTGGTTTATCAATATTTTCAATCATTTTTAAATTTAGTTTTGCAACAACTAATAAGGCACCAGTGTTTCCTGCTGATATGACAATATCAGCTTTTTTTTCTTTAACACTCTGAATAGCAAGCCACATACTAGTTTCTTTACCCCTCTTTGCTCCCTCTAGAGGACTATCGGTACTTTTTATTACTTTATCTGTGTGAATAATTTCGTAAAATTTATTGTCAATTTTATCTTTTATTAAATCAAGAATTTGATTCTCATCACCAAAAATTTTATAAAAAATACCTTTATTTGATTTGTTATTATGAATGATACCATCAATAATTTTTTTAGGTGACCCATCACCACCCATTGCATCAACTGCAATTTTAATTAAATCAGACATTTCAATGATATATTATACTATTCTTTTGGGTCTAAAACTTGTCTTCCTTTGTACATACCAGTTTTTAAGTCAAGGTGATGGGAAAGTCTATATTCACCCGACTTTTTATCCTCAACTATATTTTTAGTTGAATATTTCATAGTTTGTGATCTTCTCATCCCTGTTCGTGAAGGAGTTTGTTTTCGTTTGGGTACAGCCATAATTACGGGTTACTTACACTTTTTAAGAAAGAATTCAAAGTTTTTTTTGATAAATCGTCATTATATTTCTCAAAATAATCAAGTAAATATTCAATATTACCAAAATCAACTAAAAAAAGTGAAATTTTTTTTAATTTGTCAGATCTGGATAAATCCTCCCAAAAATGAATTTCAGAAACCATAGAATGGAATAAATTAATATAATCTTTCATTTTTTTATTAATAGATTGATCGCCGTATCCAATTTCTCTAATACTTAATTCAAGTTGACGAAAATTAAAATCATATATTTCCTGTAACACAGTCTTATTTTCATCATTTTTGTAATTTTTCAGAAAAAAAGAAAAATGAAGTAAAAATAGGGTTAATCGATCAGAAAAATTGTCTTCTCTGTTTAAACTTTTATATAAATCTTTATTTCTAGTGTAATTTATTAAATTATTATAAAGATATAAATACTTTTGTTTCATGCATAAAACATTATATATAATTTTATTTTCATTAATAGTTACAAATTGCTCTTTTAAACCTGTAGTTAAACACCATGGTGTTCCTTTTTTAGAAAAAAAACAGTCCACACTGATTGTTAACAAAGCAAATAAAAATGATATTATAAAAATTCTAGGAAATCCATCGACCAAAAGTAAATTTGATAACGATATATGGATTTATATTGAAAGAAAACAAACTCAATCCAAACTTAAAAATCTTGGAAGAATGAAAATTTTTAAAAATGATGTTTTGGTATTAGAATTAGATAATTACGGTATACTTAAAAAAAAAGAATTTTATAATCAAAATGATATGGAAAATATAAAAATTGTCGAAGCTACAACAGAAGCAGGTTTTAAAAAAAATTCTTTTATATACGATTTTATGTCTAGTATGAGACAAAAAATTAATGACCCTCTTGGTGTGAGGGCCAAAAAACGTAAAGAAATTAGCCAGCGATAACCGCTAACAATAACAATGCTACAATATTTGTAATCTTAATCATTGGATTAACAGCTGGTCCAGCCGTATCTTTGTAGGGATCACCGACTGTATCTCCTGTAACAGCAGCCTTATGAGCTTCAGACCCTTTTCCACCATGATTACCATCTTCAATATATTTTTTAGCATTATCCCAAGCACCACCACCTGCAGTCATTGAAACTGCAACAAACAAACCAGTGATGATAACACCTAAAAGCATTGCACCTACTGCAGCAAGTGCAGCTACTTGACCACCTATCGCTAGAATTATGAAATATAAGACAACTGGTGAAAGTACAGGTAATAAAGATGGAATAATCATTTCTTTAATTGCTGCAACTGTCAATAAATCTACTAATTTTGCATAATCAGGTTTTTGTTTTCTTTTCATTATACCCGGGTATTTTTTAAATTGTCTTCTTACTTCAACAACAACAGCTCCACCTGCTCTACCAACTGCTTGCATACCCATGGAACCAAATAAATAAGGTAACATTCCGCCAATTAATAAACCAACCACAACATAAGGATTAGATAAATCAAATGTTACTATTATACCTTCAAGCGCTGACCCAGCTTCTTTAGAAAAATGTTTAATATCCTCTGTATAAGCAGCAAATAAAACTAAGGCACCTAAACCAGCTGATCCGATCGCATAACCTTTTGTTACAGCCTTAGTTGTGTTACCAACTGCATCTAATGCATCAGTGGTTTTTCTAACTTTTTTATCTAAATTTGACATTTCAGCTATACC
Source organism: uncultured Pelagibacteraceae bacterium (assembly GCA_902526595.1). Lineage (GTDB taxonomy): Bacteria > Pseudomonadota > Alphaproteobacteria > Pelagibacterales > Pelagibacteraceae > Pelagibacter. The sequence goes on from CABZLO010000013.1 coordinate 11,069, forward strand.
ACCAGCATTATCAGTTACAGGTCCATAAGCATCTAAAGCAACAACCATTCCAGCCAATGCAAGCATTGTAGTAACTGCTATGGCTATCCCAAAAAGACCAGCAATCGAATTAGTTATTAAAATACCTGCAACAATAATTAAAGCTGGAATTGCTGTAGCTTCCATTGATACAGCTAATCCTTGAATAACATTTGTACCATGTCCAGTTGTTGATGATAAGGCAACAGATTTAACAGGTCTGTAATTTGTACCTGTATAATATTCAGTTATCCAAATTAATAATCCTGTAATTACCAAACCAATAACTCCACAATAGTAAAGGTTCATACCATTAAAAGTTTTACCATTTACTGTATATTCATTTGTAAACCCTATAATTTGGTCTGTTACTGGCCACAAAATAGCCAATGACGCTACAGCAGATACTATGAAGCCTTTGTAAAGAGCATTCATGACATTTTTAGTTTTACCTAGTTTCACAAAAAAAGTACCAAGTATTGAGGTTAACAAACATGCAGCACCAATACTTAAAGGATAAATCATCATATTTAAATCACCCACAAAGAAAATTGATGATAAAACCATAGTGGCAACAATAGTTACAGCATATGTTTCAAAAAGATCAGCTGCCATACCTGCACAATCACCGACGTTATCTCCAACATTGTCAGCTATAACCGCTGGATTTCTTGGATCATCTTCTGGAATACCTGCTTCTACTTTTCCCACTAAATCAGCACCTACATCAGCTCCCTTCGTAAAAATTCCTCCACCTAACCTTGCAAAAATTGAAATTAAAGAAGCTCCAAAACCTAATGCAACAAGAGCATTAACAATTTCTCTTTCATCAACATTTAATTTTAATAAGATATAGTAATAAACAGCTATTGAGAGTAATGCTAAACCAGCAACTAACATACCAGTTACGGCACCTGATTTAAAAGCAACAGAAAGGCCCTGTGCTAAACCTTTTCTTGAAGCCTCTGCTGTTCTTACATTAGCTTCAACAGATACTAACATTCCAACATAACCTGCAATACCTGACAAAGCAGCACCAATTAAATATCCTGCACCAACTAAAGGACTAAAAGCTATACTAACAATTACCAAAACAACAACACCAACAATTGCTATTGTTTTATATTGTCTTGCCAAATATGCTTTAGCGCCGATTTGAATAGCAGATGCAATCTCTTGCATTTTTTTATTACCTGCACTTGAATTAAGAATATTTTTTCCAGTGAAAAATCCATAGACAATGGATAAGAGGCCTGCTGCTATTGTATATAATAAAAACGATTCGACTGTTGAGCTCATGAAAACCTTAATGTTGTTGGTTGTTAAATTTTAAGCCCGCACAATACAAAAAAAGCTAAAAAAGACAATAATTAACTTTTAGAATTGATGAACATAACCTTTGTTTTTAAGTACTATTTCCTTACCTTTTTCATCAATAATTACTGATCTTTTTTTATTAGAACAAATTTTACCTATTTTAGAAATTTTAACACCAAGATTTTTTGATGTTTGGGCTATGATTCTAGACTTATCTTTGTTTGCAGTAAATAAAATCTGATAATCATCACCATTTGATACCAGTTTAATCTTTTTCATGGTCTTCATTTTTATTATTTTTAACAAATTCTTTGAGATTGGTATTTTGTTTTCATTCAAGGAAAATGATAAATTTTGATTGTTTATCATTTTACTCAAATCATCAATTAAACCATCAGACAAATCAATTGAGGAATTTGCAAATTTTAATAACTTTTTAGTCAATTTTATTGGTATATCAGGTAGATAATATTTTTGAGCAAAATAGTTTTTTAGTACTTTAGATACTTTAATTTTTTTTTTTAAAATTTGTAGGCCCATAAAACTATCACCTAAGTCACCTGTTACATAAATGTCGTCATTTATCAAAGCTCTATTTCTATAAACAATTTTTTTTGAATAACCCACTGATGTAACAGTAAAACTAAGTTTATTAGAAAATGTAGTATCACCGCCACATAGAGCAATATTATATTTATTTTGTTCCTGTATTAAGGAATTTGAAATTAGAGATAAGTTTTTTTTTGAAAAATCCTTATTGTTACCTGAACCAGCTATAAAATAAAATTTTGGCAATACTCCTTTGCAAATTAAATCTGAGATAGAGGACCTTAAAATTTTTTTAATAACTAGATGAGGGTGTTTAAAATCAATAAAGTGATAACCTAAGTTATATGTATCAATAGAAATTGCTATACCCTTTTTCTTTTCAAAAAAAACGTCATCATTTAAATTAAGAGCAGATTTATTTTTTTTTGAAATCTTTGAAAAATAATTTTTAATTAATTCAAATTCATGCATTTTTAGATCTCAATTTTTTTCCAACATTATCTAATAAGGCATTTAGATATTTTGTCTGAGAATTTTCTAAAAAAAAATTAGATGAATTTAAATATTCTTTTATGATTATATTTAGTGACAATTGAGGTTTATACATAAATTCATAAGTTGCTGCTTTAAGAATAGTTTGAAAAACTTTATCAAGATTCTCAAAAACAAAATCATCACCTAGTTTTGTCTTTAATTCATCTAATATAAGGTCATTTCTTTCTATAGTCCCTGTTACTATATCTTTAATAAATTTTTTAAAACGGTGTTTTGGGAAATCTAAATTATCATCTTCATTATAAAATTTACCATATAATTTTTGAATAATTATAACTCTTGGATTATTTTTTGGGTTAAAATGAGTTCTCATTTTTGAGACAAAATAGAAATTACAGCTTTAGCAGCTTCGGCACCTTTTCGTTTTCTAGCTTTAGCTTGTTTCATATTAAGGCATGTAATAATGCCATTTCCGACAGGCTTTTTATTATTTACAGATATGTACATAATTGCATTAGTTGATGCATGGGAAATAAAATCAAAATGAGGGGTTTGTCCTTTGATAACACATCCTAGTGCTAAAAATGCATCATACTTTTTAATATTTTTTGAAATTGTAACTGGTATTTCAAATACCCCTGGAACAGTTATAATTTTAATTATATTTGATTTTGGAATTAAACTTAGAGCACTGTTCAATAACCCTTTTGATATATCTTTATAATAATCTGCAATAACTATTAAATATTTTTTTTTCATTAAATTAATTCCTGTTTAGTAATCTTTATATCATATCCCTCTAAACCAATAACCTTTTTCGGTGACTTAGTAATCAATATCATATTTTTAATTTTTAAATCTTTAATTATTTGAGCACCTATTCCATAATTTCTTATGAGTTTGTCATTACCTCTATTATAAAATTCTTTGTTTTTGTAATCTTTTAAAGTTTGTGTGACAGATCTAAGATTAGAATCTTTAATAAAAACTAAAACACAACAAGAAAATTTTTTGAAATAATTTAAAGTTTTATTAAACGAATTTGGCAATTGTTGACTAATTAAATAATTTTGAACTACATTTGATGAAATTACTCTAACTCTAGGTGTAACATTTTTTTTAATATTTCCTTTTATTAATGCAAAATGCTCTGCACCGTCTAATAAATTTTCATATATTCTTATTTTATATTTTTGATTTTTTACTTCAATATTACTTTGCTTTTTTAAGCGTATTAATTTTTCTTTTTTTAGTCTGTAAGCAATTAGATCTTCAATTTTTCCAATTTTAAGTTTATGTTTTTTTGCAAAATTAAAAAGATTGTCACCTTTCGCCATTGTACCATCTTCATTCATAATTTCGCATATAACTGCTGAATTATTTTTTTTAGCTAATCTAGATATATCTACCGATGCCTCTGTATGTCCAGCTCTGACTAATACTCCACCATCTTTAGCTATAATTGGAAAAATGTGACCAGGGGAAACAATATCATTTTTATTCGCATTTTTTTTCGATGCAATTTTAATTGTTCTAGATCTATCTTTTGCAGAAATACCTGTTGTTATTCCTTTTTTTGCTTCTATAGAAATAGTAAAGGCAGTTTTGTTTCTTGATTTATTGACAGGCGACATTAAACTCAAATTTAATTTTTTTGCCTGAACACTATCTAAAGCAAGACAAATTAATCCACGTCCATACCTAGCCATAAAATTTATATTTTTTGCATTAGTGTCAGAAGTAGAAATGACTAAATCTCCTTCATTCTCTCTTTTTTCATCATCTACAAGAATGAACATGCCACCTTTTTTGGCTACATTGATTATTTGTTCAATTTTAGCAAAATTATTTTTTTTCATTAAAATAATTTCTAACGTATTTAGATAGGATATCTATCTCAATATTAACTAAGTTCGATTTCTTTAAAGTAGATAAATTTGTTTCTTTATATGTGTGAGGGATAATCCAAATTTGAAATCCTTTTTTTGTTACTTTTGAAATAGTAAGAGATATACCATTTACACTAATAGATGCTTTTTCTATTAAATGTTTTCTTTCCTTCATAGGAATTTCGAATTCAAAAACGTATGATTTATCAACCTTAGAGATCCTCAATACTTTACCAACAGTGTCTACATGGCCCTGACATATATGTCCTGAAATTTTAGTACCGTATTTTAAGGGTAATTCTAAGTTTATAATATCTCTAGGTTTTAAAAATTTAAACTTTGATCGTTTGATTGTTTCATTTGAAAGATAAAATTCCATATTTTTTTTTTTAAAAGAAATTAATGTTAAACACACTCCATCACAAGCTACTGATAAACCCATATCTCTACTTGAAACTTTAAGGTTACTTTTTACAAAAATGTTAAGCCCCTTATCTCTTTTGACTATTTTAGAAATAGACCCTTGATTATAAATAATTCCGTTAAACATATTATTTGTTATAATGAGTTATTGTATCTTTTCCATAGGAAGAGTTAAGATTTTGTCTAAATAGATATTTTTTGTTTAAGACATTTAATCCATTAAATTTAACAAAATCTGAATTTGTTGGCAGTTTTTTTTGACTTTTGAATAAATAAAATTCGTTAAATATTTTATTCTTTAATAAGTTTGTTGTAAGAAGGCCGCCTCCTTCAACTAAAGTATTTCTAAAACCTAAAGAATAGAGTTTTTTCATAATTGGTCTTAAGTCTAGTTGCTTATTATTATTTAATTTTGCTTTAATAAGTCCTATTTTCTTTTTTTTAAACATAGAAATCCTTGACTTATTTGCTTTATTGTAAAAAACGATAGTATTTTTTTTATTAGCTGTCTTAAAAATATAAGTATTTTTGTTTAAACTTAGGTTGTTGTCTAAAATAATTCTTACTGGAGAAAATTTTTCAAAACCTTTTATTCTGCAATTTAATTTAGGGTTATCAATATTCACAGTTTTACTTGATGTCATTATTGAGTCATTTTTGTATCTTAATAAATGAGTAAATTTATCAGAATACTGGTTAGTTATTTTTGTTTTAAATTTACTATAAATTAGTTTGTTTTTTGAAATAGCTATCTTGCCAGTAACAAAAGGCTTTTTATTTTTTCTATTAAAAAAATATGGAATATAAAATTTTTTAACTTTATCTTTTAGAAGGCCTATCGAAACATTAATTTTATGAGATTTTAAAATTTTAAAACTTTTTTTTCTTACTCTTTTATCAGTATCTTCAAGTGCGTAAACAACTTCAGATATTTTTGATTTAATTATTTCATTTGTACATGGTGGAGTAACACCCTGGTGGCTACACGGTTCCAAAGTGACATACATCTTTGAACCATTAAGTTTCGTATTACAATTTTTAATTGCATTAACTTCTGCATGGGGTCTGCCATCGTAAGAAGTTTGACCAATTGAAATAATATTATCATTTTTAACTATTACACAACCAACAGATGGATTAGTTCCAGTTAATCCCTGTCGAGATCTTGCCAAGTCCAAGGCAATCTCCATGAATAGTTTATCTTTTTTTGTAAATTTATTTTTTTTTGAAGACATCTATCTTGTCCACGAATTGAACAAAGTCTTGTTCTTCTCTGAAGTTACGATAAACAGATGCAAAACGGACATAAGCAACAGGATCTAATTCTTTTAAACCCTCCATTACCATTGTACCAATTGTACTTGTTGAAATTTCACTTTGACCAAGCTCTTCCAAAGCTCTTGAAATTTTACTAATAAATTTTTCTGCTGTTTCTGTATCAATAGGTCTTTTTTTTAAAGATAAATAAATAGATTTAGATAACTTATCTCTATCAAAAGTAGATTTTCTTCCATTCTTCTTGACAACCATTATTTCTCTAAACTGAACCCTTTCAAACGTTGTAAAACGAGCGCCACAAACACACAGTCTTCTTCTTCTTATTGCTGTACCATCTTCTGTAGGACGTGAATCTACAACAGAGGTTTCACCCTTTTTGCAAATAGAACAAATCATTAATTAAAGATTCTTATATATCGGAAATGAAGAAGTTAAAGCAATAACTTCATTTCTAACTTCATCTTCTACTTTACTGTTGTCATCTGGGTTTTCTGATAAGCCTTTAAGAGTTTTTGTAATCAATTCACCCACTTTCTTGCATTCATTTAAACCAAAACCACGTGTTGTAATCGCTTGTGTTCCTAGTCTTATACCAGATGTTACCATTGGCTTTTCTGTATCAAAAGGAATACCATTTTTATTACACGTAATATTAGCTCTTGATAAGCTTTCAGCAGCTAAGTTACCTTTTACATTGTAAGGACGTAAGTCAACCAACATAAGATGAGTATCTGTACCATCAGAATAAATTTTAAAACCATTATTTTTTAAAGTTTCTGCTAAAATTTTTGCATTTGCTAAAACGGATTTAATATAGTCTTGAAAGTCAGGCTGAAGAGCTTCTAAAAAACCAGCTGCTTTAGCTGCAATAACATGCATTAATGGTCCACCCTGGTAGCCAGGAAAAACTGCTGTGTTAAATTTTTTAGATAATTCTTCGTGATTAGTTAAAATTATTCCACCCCTTGCACTTCTAAAAACTTTATGTGTAGTAGATGTTACTACATGAGCATAGTCGCAGGGATTTGGGTATCCCTTTCCAGCAACCAGACCTGAAAAATGTGCCATATCCACCATTAGATATGCTCCAACTTTATCTGCAATTTCTCTAAATCTTTTAAAATCAATAACTCTGGAATATGCACTTCCACCTGCAATTATCAATTTTGGTTTATGTTCTAAGGCAAGTTTTTCAACATTGTCATAATCTATAAGTTCAGATTTTTTATCAACATCATACCCTATCGGATTAAACCATTTTCCTGACATTGAAATTTTTAAACCATGAGTGATATGACCTCCTGAATTTAAACTCATACCCATAAAAGTATCACCAGGTTTTAACAATGCCAAAAATACAGCACCATTAGCTTGTGCTCCTGAGTGTGGCTGAGCATTAGCAAATTTGCAATTGAATAGTTTTTTTAATCTTTCTATTGCTAAATTTTCAGCTACATCAACATGTTCACATCCATTATAATATCTTTTACCAGGGTAACCTTCTGCGTATTTATTAGTTAGCACTGAACCTTGAGCCTCCAAAACAGCTTGAGAAACAATATTCTCTGAAGCAATTAATTCTATATGTTGTTGCTGTCTCAAAAGTTCATCTTGAATTGCCTTGTAAAGGTCTGGGTCTTTTGAAGATAAACTGTCTTCAAAAAAACTTTTATAGCTATCATTTATATAATTTTTTTCACTAGACATTATATTTTTTTTATCCTTTTTAAGTGTCTACCACCTTCAAATTTAGTATTCAAAAAAACACTAACACAATTTAAAGCATTTTTTTTTGTTAACAATCTTGAGCCTAATGTAATGATATTTGCATCATTATGCAATCTTGATAATTTTGTTGATTTTAAATTAAAACATTGTGCAGCTCGAATATTTTTATGTTTATTTGCAGCTATATTCATCCCCATTCCAGATCCACAAACTAAAATTCCAACATTATTTTTGCTAATTTTTACTTTTCGAGCAACCTTATGAGCGTAATCAGGGTAATCGACTCTGTTATCAGAGGACGGTCCTAGATCAAAATAATTCATTTTTTTTTTAATTAGATGTTTTTTAATGATTTCCTTTAATTTAAAGCCAGCGTGATCAGAAGAAATATATATTTTTTTCAAACTAATTAAATTTATAATCAAGAACACAAGCAACAAGGTGAATTCTATTTTCTTCACCACCATTAAATGCATTGTGATATTTAGTATTATTTGTAACCCACACAGAACCATCTGCAGGCAAATGTTTTGCAACATTATCTATTACCATTAAACATCCTGGGTTAGTGATAATTGGTATATGAAGTCTTGGTTCAGGGTCTCTGTGCCAACTCAAGGTAGATCTTGGTTCTTTTAAAAGAATCCTTATTCTTCCCAATTTATATTTTGAAGAAAGCACGTCATACACTTCCTTAAAGTATGTGTTTTCGTAATCTTTAATAAATTCTGAATATTGCGTCTCATCAACCTTAATGTCTCTTGAAACTTCTTTTCCTGTTTTGTCAGGTTTAGTCCAATAAACTCCTCTAGCTTTGCTTCCTTTTATAGAGTCTGGATCTCCAGGTATTTGAGTTAATGAAATCGCTCCAAAGTGAGTTACACCGCCACCATCATCAAATTTTTTAATATTTACGATTTGATTGTATGCTTCTTGCAACTTGTCTATATCAAATTTTATGTTCTGTTTTTGAAAATCACTGAAATTTAAAATTCTTTCCTCTTTTTTTATATTCAGGTCTACAATTTTTGTGTTATCTATAGTCATCGAAATTGTGTTGTACTTATAATTTTATATATTTGTATAATACTTTTGTCGCATTAATAAAGTATATTTGAACATGATTACAGGAAAATATCCAAATTTAAGATTGAGAAGAAACAGAAAGGAATCGTGGACTAGAAAGTTGGTTCAAGAAAATACACTTAGCCCAAATGATTTTATATTACCAATTTTCTTAATAGATGGATCAAACAAAAAAGAATCAATATCTACAATGCCAGGTGTTTTTAGATATACAATAAATAGAGTTTCTCAAATAGTAGATAAAGCAATTAAAAAAGGTATTCCAATGGTTGCTCTTTTTCCTAAAACGAAAAATACTTTAAAAAATGATTTGGGGACTGAGTCATTAAATGAAAATAATTTAGTTTGCAGGGCCATAATAGAAATTAAAAAAAGATACAAAAACCAAATTGGAATAATGTGTGATGTTGCGCTAGATCCTTATACATCACATGGTCATGATGGATTAATAAAGTCTAATCAAATAATTAATGATGAAACAATTGAAGTACTAATAAATCAATCTCTATTACAGGCTGAAATGGGATGTGATGTTCTTGCTCCTTCAGACATGATGGATGGGAGAATAGGAAAAATAAGAAAAGCACTTGATAGTTCTAATTTTAAAAATACTCAAATTTTATCCTATGCAGCAAAGTATGCTTCTAGTTTTTATGGACCTTTTAGAGATGCTGTTGGTTCTAAAAGCTCCCTTAAGGGTGATAAAAAAACTTATCAAATGGACTTTAGAAATAGTGATGAGGCTATGCGTGAAGTTGCTTTAGATATAAAGGAAGGTGCAGACATGATTATGGTTAAACCAGGAATGCCATATTTAGACATAATTAAATCAATAAAAGAAAGTTTTAGAATTCCAGTTTTGGCATATCAAGTTTCTGGTGAATATAGTCTTTTAGAAACTGCTATTAATAAAAAACTAATACAAAAAAATGCAGTTTATGAAAGTTTAGTTTCTTTTAAACGAGCAGGAGCAAATGCTATTGTTTCATATTATGCTGATAGAATAGACAAAATTTTAGAATAATTATTTCAAAGAATTTAAAAAAATTACTCTACTATTAGGATAATTTAAATTATTTGGTTTTAAGATTGTTTTATCCAAATAATCTCCAACCAATTTCAATCCACTTAATAAAATGTTAATATCTGTTACCTCTAAATCTTTCTCAATAAGAAAGTTGGGTACATATTTCTTTTCAGTGAAGGAAGTTGCAAAATAAACAGTTTTATTACCTTCTAAATTTTTTTCTACCAAATTTTCTAGCTCAAGATCGTAACCTAGTAATTTTAGTAACTCTAATTCCCAGAAAATATATTTTTTAAGCCAGTTTTGATCATTTAATAAATTAAAAAGATCTTCGATAAGAGAGTAAACTTTTTTATTTGCCTGTGCTTCGGCTGTTAATATTTTTATTAAGTTCATTGCTGAAGTAATACAAGAAAGCTTTTGCTTATGATCAAAATAAAATGGACTATATGCTTTTAAAATTTCAATTTTAAAATAACCCATTCTATTATCGTTTTTTGAGTTATAATTAACATGGAGCTTATTGCCCATTTGAAGATAATTTTTAATTTTTTTAGATGTTCCTCCAAATATAATTCCTGAAACTTTACCTCTATCCAAAGTATATAATTCAGCAATTATAGAGTTTTCACTATACCTGCTTTTGCTAACTAAAAAACCATGATCAATCCAGTTCATATTATTTTCAATTTATATTTTTTAGACATTCGATAGCAGCATTTTGCTCAGCATCTTTTTTTGATTTACCTGATGATATAAAAAATTTCGTATTAGGAAGCTTAACTCCTACTTTAAAAATAGGTTTATGTCGTGGACCTGTATTAGAAATTATTTTATACGTTGGTAATTTTTTAAATTTTTTTAGAGCTAGTTCTTGAAGTTTTGTTTTTGCGTCGATTTGAGTAACAACACTTTTTTCAATATGACTGCCCCAAAGTTTTAAGATAACTTTTTCAGCTATATTTAACCCTTTGTCTAAATAAATAGCTCCCATTAATGCCTCGCAACTATCTGAAATAATTTTGTCTTCAATCTTGATGATTTTATTTTTTGGGTTGAAGGTTTTTATATATTTTTCTAATTCAATAGCTTTTGCAACTTCTAAACATGTTTTTTTATTTACTAATGATGCAAATTTTTTATCAAGTATGCCCTCTTTTTCATTAGGGTAGATTTTTAAAAGTTTTTGAGCGATAACTAAGCCAAGTACTCTATCTCCTAAAAATTCAATCTTTTCATTATTTTCATTTGGGTTAAAACTTTTGTGGGTTAATGATTGAATTAACAAATTGTTATTTTTAAATTTTATATTAATTTTTTTTTCTAATTTTTGATAGTTTATTTTCATCAATTAATTTTATCAAATGTTCTATTAAATCTAATTGATTTATGCCATTTCCAAAATTCAAAAATACTACCCACTTTTTTATCTGATGAAAAAAAAATAAATTGAGCTTTGCCAACTAAATTGTCTTTATGAACATAACCAACACTTGTTAAATATCTACTATCTTTAGAACAATCTCTATTATCACCTAAAAAAAAATAATGGTTATCAGGGACAGTAAAGATATCTGAATTCTGGTATGTGTATTCTTTTAAGTAGACAGTGTGAAATTTTTTTCCATTTGGTAATTTTTCTTCAAATTTAAAAACATCAATAATTTCACTTCCACAATAAATATTACTTTGACTTGGAGTTTTTGACTTTAATATTTCACTATTATTTAAATAAAGGTTAGAATCTATAAATTGAATCTTATCACCTGGTAGACCAATTAGTCTTTTTATATAATCTGTTCTATTATCTGCTGGTGTTTTGAAAACAACTACATCTCCACGTTTTGGGCTATTGAACATTACTCTTTTACTAAGTATTGGGGGACTAAAAGGAAAAGAATGTTTACTATAACCGTAGGAATATTTTGTAACAAACAACCTATCGCCTACCAGTAGTGTTGGCTCCATTGATGATGAAGGAATATAAAATGGTTGAATTAAAATAGATCTTATTACTAAAGCAATTACTAAAGCATAGATTAAAGTTTTTATATTTTCAGAAAAAAAATTTTTATCTATCTTCATATTGATTGAATAACTGCAAAAGCTGTGGAATAATCTTTTTCATCAGAAATTGATAAAAAAGATTTAAAATTTTTGATTTTATATTTTTTTTGAATAATTTTTATAATTTTTTTATTTATAGCGTACTTTGGCTTACCTTTTTTATCATTTACTATTTCAATATCTTTGAAATTTAAATTTTCTGAAAAGCCAGTTCCTAAGGCTTTAGAAAAAGCTTCTTTGGCTGCAAATCTTTTAGAAAAATAAGCTACTTTATTTTTAACTTTTTTAGATAGTTTGAGTTCATTGTTACTATAAACGCGATTTTTAAATTTATAATTTTTAATTGATTTTTTTATCCTATTATTTTCAATTATATCGACCCCAATCCCAAGAATTTTCATTTTATTTCAATAATTTTTTAAAATTTTTAATCACTTTCGAAAAACCATGAAATACAGACTCCCCTATTATGAAATGACCAATATTGTACTCATGTATTTCTTTTATTTTTGAGAGTAATTTAGTGGTTGTGTAATCCAAACCATGTCCTGCATGTACCTCAATTCCCAATGAATTTGCGAGCTTTGAACTTTTTTTAATTCTTTGAAGTTCTTTGTTATATTTTTGTTTTGACTTAACGTTATTTGATAATTTTCCTGTATGGATTTCAATACAATCAACTTCCAGCAATCTAGAAAGTTTGACATCATTTACAGAAGGATTAATGAATAAACTAGTTCTTATTTTAGCTTTTTTAAATTTAAAAATTATTTTTTTTAATTTATTAAAATTTTTTTTTAAATTTAAACCTCCCTCAGTTGTAATTTCTTTTCTATTTTCTGGTACTATACAGATATAATTTGGTCTAATTCTTAGGGCATTAGATACAATATTTTCATTCATTGAAACCTCAAGATTAACCAATACGTTTTTTAAATTACATATCTTTTTTGCATCTTTGTCATTAATATGTCTTCTATCTTCTCTTAAATGTATTGTTACAGAGTCTGCTCCGCACTTGACTACATGTAATGCAGCGCTGATTGGGTCTGGATGTTTTTCACCTCTTGCATTTCTTAATGTTGCAACGTGATCAATATTTACACCTAGTCTTCTCACTTAATAAATCTACTCCCTGGCGTTGTTATAGGTACTGACTTAAGTGTTTCAGGTAATTTTTTTGGGCTGTATACAGGCACATCTATTTTTAAAT
>CABZLO010000014.1 GCA_902526595.1 uncultured Pelagibacteraceae bacterium
TACGGTCAACCAAGCAATCACAAATGGATAATGGTTGATATAGGAGTTACTTTTGCAGATGATACTATTCCAGGTGTTGATTTAATTTATCCTGATCCGGGATTTATAGTTGAGAGAAAAGATAATTTGCTTGGTATCGTACTCACTCATGCTCATGAAGACCATATTGGAGCAATTACTCACTTATGGCCAAAATTAAAATGTAAAATTTTTGCAACTCCATTTACAGCAGTTTTGATCAGAGAAAAATTTAAGGAAAAGCAAATCGATATAACGAATGATTTGCAGATTGTTGAGCTTAATGGATCTGTAAACTTAGAACCATTTGAAATTGAATATATAACTTTAACTCACTCAATTTTAGAACCAAATGGTCTTAGAATTAAAACACCAGCTGGTGTTATTTTACATACTGGTGACTGGAAGGTAGATCCTAATCCACTAATTGGTGACAACATAAACGAAAAAAGATTAAAACAAATTGGAAATGAAGGTGTTCTTGCAATGATATGTGACTCAACTAATGTTTTTAGCGCTGGTAGATCTGGGTCTGAGTTAGATGTTAGAAAAAATATGTTAAACGTAATGTCACGCTTAAAAAAAAGAATTATTATCACATCCTTTGCTTCAAATGTAGCAAGAATGGAAACAGCTTTTTATTGTGCAGAACAAACTGGAAGACAAATTTCTCTTGTAGGTAGATCAATGCATCGTATTTATAAAGCAGCTCGTCAATGCGGATATCTAAAAAATACTATTGAACCTATTGACCCTCGTGAAGCTAAAAATTTTTCAAGAGAAAAAATAGTTTATTTATGTACTGGAAGTCAAGGTGAACCCATGGGGGCAATGATGAGAATTTCCAGTTATGTTCATCCAGATGTTTATATTGAAAATGGAGATGCTGTAATATTTTCATCTAAAATTATTCCTGGAAATGAAAAGAAACTTTATAAGCTTCATAATCAACTAGTTAAAGATGGTATAGAAGTAATATCAGAAGAGACTGAATTCGTTCATGTTTCAGGACATCCCAATAGAGAAGATCTTAAAGATATGTATCAGTGGGTAAAACCTAAATGTGTCATACCAGTGCACGGTGAGCATAGACACATGATTGAACACATCAATTTTGCAAAAGAGATGCAAGTCCCACACCCTGTTCAAGTGGAAAATGGTGATATTGTTAAACTTTTTCCAGGTGATAAGCCCGAAGTTTACGATAAAGCACCAAGTGGAAGGTTATATCTTGATGGTAATGTAAGTGTTGATCCTGACTCACAGTCAATTAAAGATAGAAAAAATCTGAGCGCTAACGGCTATCTTGAAGTTACGCTGATGATTACGCCGAAGGGTAATATTCACAGTAATCCTGTTTTATCTTTTCGAGGTTTACCTGTAGATGATAGAGATGAATTTGTTTACGGTTTAGAAGATGAGATTGAAAAAACTTCAAGGTCTTTTAGAGTTGGAAGTAGACAACAAGAGCACAATTTTATTGATGCGCTAAAAATTGCTTGTAGAAAATTTTCAAAAGAAAAAACTGGAAAAAAACCATTCACAAATATTAACTTAGTTCGTATTTAATGAGTGCAACGGGATTAGCTATAATCTACGTAATAATCTGGTGGATAGTTTTTTTTGCAATTTTACCCATAGATGTAAATAGAACAAAAATTGTTAAAATTGATGGAGAAGATCCTGGATCACCAGAAAATCCTAAAATGATTAAAAAATTCCTCTATTGCACGGGAATAACTACTATTATTTTTGTAATAATTTACTTATTAATTAAATTTGAATATTTAAATTTAAGAAATATGATCACCTGAGATGTTATTATCTAAATCATTTATACCTATTTTAAGAAATAATCCCTCTGAAGCTAAAATTAAGTCGCATCAATTAATGTTGAGAGTAGGAATGATTAAACAAGCTTCGGCAGGAATTTATTCATGGTTACCTCTAGGTTTTAAAGTAATGAAAAAAATTGAGGACATAGTAAGACAAGAACAAAATAAAATTGGTGCACAAGAAATCTTAATGCCAACAATTCAATCAAGTGAAATTTGGAAAGAAAGTGGTCGTTATGAAGATTATGGTGAAGAAATGCTTAGAATAAAGGATCGTCAAAATCGTGAGATGCTTTATGGACCAACTAACGAGGAGCAGGTGACAGAAATTTTTAGATCTTCTTTAAAATCATATAAATCTCTTCCACAACTTCTTTATCATATTCAGTGGAAATTTAGAGACGAAATTAGACCAAGATTTGGAATAATGAGAGGTAGAGAATTTTATATGAAAGACGCTTACTCTTTTGATGTTTCTGACGAAGAAGCATTCTATTCTTATAACAAATTTTTTTTATCTTACCTAAGAACTTTTAAAAGATTATCTTTAACAGCTATTCCAATGGCAGCTGATACAGGACCAATTGGAGGAAATTTATCCCATGAATTTATTATTTTAGCAGATACTGGGGAAAGTAAAATTTTTACCGATAAAAGAATTTTTGACTTAAATAGTAATGATACAGAATTGGAAAAAAAATCTTTACAACAGATGAGAAAAAAATATGAACAATACTATTCTGTAACTGATGAAAAATTCAAAAAGGAGGAATTTGAAAAAGTTGTATCTGAAGAAAATAGATTGATAACAAAGGGTATTGAAGTAGGACACATTTTTTATTTTGGAGATAAATATTCAAAAGCCATGGGTGCTTCAGTAGATTTACCTGGCGGTAAGAAAGACTTTGTTAAAATGGGCTCATATGGAATAGGTGTATCTAGACTAGTTGGTGCGATTATTGAGGCTAAATATGATGACAAAAATGAAATCATGAAATGGCCATTGTCTGTTGCTCCTTATGATATTGCTTTGTTACCAATGATAAATAAAAATGATACATCAGCTTTAGATAAAGCAATTAATATTAATAAAGAGTTAATTAAAAATAATATCGATTCTTTAATTGATGATACCGAAGAAAATTTTTCATCAAAATTAAAAAAAATGAATCTAATTGGTGCTCCTTATCAAATCATTATTGGTAAAAAATCAGATGGTGATTTATTAGAGTTTAAAGAAATAGGAAAAGAAACTCAAAATCTATCTTTAACCAAAATTATAGAAACTATTAAAAAACAAAAAAATTCAAATTGATTTCTAATTTAGAAAAAGAAATTACCCTAAGGTTTTTAAAAGCTCGTAAAAATGACGGGTTTTTAAATGTCATATCCATTTTTTCATTCATTGGTATTAGTCTTGGTGTTGCTGTTCTTATAATTGTTATGTCAGTAATGAATGGATTTAGAACTGAGCTAATCAATAAAATAGTCGGATTTAACTCTCATTTGACTATAAAATCTTATGATCAAATAATCGATAAAAGTAAAATGGATAATGGTGCATTAAAATCTATTTCTGAAAGTGCATTATTTAGTAATTCTGGAGAGGCCATAATTTTGAAAAATGAAACCTCAAAAGGAATTGTTTTAAGAGGTTATCAAAGTGACGATTTTTCTAAATTAGAAATTATAAAAAAAAAAAATTTTAAAGGGAATAAAATCAATTTAGAAAAGAATTTTATCTCGATAGGTAATGAACTTAGTTTTTCCTTAAATCTTAAAATTGGAGATGAGATAACAATTTTATCACCTAGTGGTGTGCAAACTATAATTGGAAGCATGCCTAAACAAAAAACTTTTTTAGTTACATCAATATTTAATAGTGGTTTAGCAGAATTTGATAATAATATTGCATTAATTAATTTATCCACTCTTGAAGATTTTTTTGGCTTTCAGAAAGAGCAAAGAAATTTAGAAATTTATTTAAAAAATCCAAAAAACATAGAAAAACAAAAATTAGCATTTCAAAAGGTTTATGATCAAGAACTTGTCTATAGTTGGGCGGATATGAACAGCTCTCTATTTTCAGCATTAAAAGTAGAACGAAACGTTATGTTTATAATTTTATCTTTAATTATTATTGTTGCCGCTTTCAATATTATTTCAGGTTTGACAATCTTAGTTAAAAATAAAACGAAAGAGATTGCTATTTTAAAATCAATTGGAGTATTAAATAAATCAATTGTCAAAATTTTCTTTTTAATTGGAATAATTATAGGAACCTCTGCTACTATTTTTGGGATTTTTTTAGGGGTAACATTTTCACTCTATGTTGAAAATTTAAGACAATTTTTAAGCTCAACTTTTAATATAAGCTTATTCCCGGAGGAAATTTATTTTTTAAGTAAAATGCCTTCAGAAATAAATTTAAACTCAATATTAATAATATCGATCTGTTCAATACTTATAACAATAGTAGTTTCAATATTTCCTGCTTTAAAAGCTGCGAAACTTGATCCAATCAAAGGATTAAAATATGAATAAATTTTTAAAATTAAACAATATCTCAAAAACTTTTGAAACCAGTAAAAAGCTAAAAGTTATAAAAAATTTGTCATATAATTTTAGCAAAGGTAAAATTTACTCCTTGATGGGTCCTTCTGGCTCAGGTAAGTCCACTTTGTTAAATCTAATTTCTTTAATAGATAATCCCTCTTATGGTTCTATTAAATTTAATGATCATGAAATTAATTATGCTGAAAAAGAGAAAAATGATAAATTTAGAGCAAAAAAAATTGGAATTGTTTATCAACAAAATAATTTATTGCCTGACTTTACATCATTGGAAAATATTTATTTAGCAAGTTTATCGATTAACAATGATAAAGATTTAGCAATTTCAAAAGCAAAACAATTATTAAAAAAAATAGGCTTATCTAACAGAGCTGATCATTATCCTTCCCAACTATCTGGTGGAGAAGCTCAAAGGATAGCCATTGCAAGGGCAATAATTAATGATCCAGAGATAATTTTGGCTGATGAGCCAACGGGTAGTTTGGATATGAGAACAGCAAAAGTAATATTTAAATTATTAAAGGATCAAAAGAGATCAAACAGATTAATTATATTTGCAACTCATAATAGATTTTTTGGTAATAAGGCAGATTGCCTATTGGAGATATTAGATGGTAATATAAAGTTATCTAATGGACGAGTCTTTACCTCAAAACTTTAATCATCTTAAAATTCATACACAATACTCTATTTGTGAAGGTGCTATTAAAATTGATGATCTTCAAGAGTATTCAAAAAGTAATAAAATAAAATCATTAGGTCTTTGTGATACTTCTAATCTATGTGGAGCATTAGAATTTGCTGAAAAAATATCAAAATCTGGAACTCAACCTATCATTGGAACCCAAATTAACTTTAAAATTCATGATACAATTGGATTACTACCTTTATATGCTCTTAATGAAACAGGTTATAAAAATATTATCAATTTATCATCATCATCCTATCTGAGAAATGATCAACTTTCTGATCCGCATGAAACATTTGATTATTTATTAAATAATTCTGAAGGTGTTGCATTGTTTTCTGGAACTGTTTTTGGTTTGTTTGGAAAACTATTTGATAAGGGAAAATTTACTGAAATACATGATTTATATAATAAAATTAAATTAAAATTTGGTGATCGTTTTATATAGAAGTACAAAGGCACAAAGATCTTAATGAAACCGCCTTTGAAAAATTTAATTTAAATAAATCTTCAGATTTAGAGATACCAATAATTGCAACAAACGAGGTATATTACTTAAATAAAGATATGCATGAAGCGCATGATGCATTGATTTGCATAGGTAATAAAACTTATGTTAATGAAAAGAATAGACTAAAGTTAACTGATCAACATTATTTTAAAAATAATTCAGAAATGTCTGAATTATTTGCTGATTTACCAGAAGCATTAGAGAATAATTATAATTTTCCTTTAAGATGTAATTATAGGCCTTTATTTTCTAACCCAATTTTACCAAATATAAGTCAAGATAAAGGGGGTGATGCTGACGATATTTTAAAAAAAGAGTCTATAGATGGCCTTTTAATTAAATTTGAGAAGGTATTCAAACTTCAAGCTAAAGATATTAATTCTAATAAAACTTATCTAAACTATAAAAAAAGATTAGATCATGAGCTTTCTATAATAATTGAAATGAAGTATGCAAGTTATTTTCTTATTGTATCAGACTATATTAAGTGGGCTAAAAATAATGACATACCTGTTGGCCCTGGTAGGGGTTCAGGTGCAGGATCTTTAGTTGCATGGTGTTTATCTATTACAGATGTAGATCCAATTAAATTTAATTTAATATTTGAAAGATTTTTAAATCCAGATCGAATATCTATGCCTGATTTTGATATAGATTTTTGTGAGGATAAAAGAGATCTTGTTTTTGAGTATTTAACAAAAAAGTACAAAGATAGTGTTGCTCACATAATCACCTTTGGAAAATTAAAAGCTAGAATGGTCATTCGCGATGTCGGTAGAGTTTTGGGATTATCCTATGGTTTTGTAGACAGTATTTCTAAAATGATACCTTTTGATCCCTCGAGACCACAAAACTTAACACAATGTATAGCTGGAGAACCAAGGCTTCAAAAACTAATCAAAGAAGATCCAAAAGTAAAAAAATTAACTGATTTATCACTCCAACTTGAAGGTCTGAATAGAAATGTTGCAACACATGCAGCAGGAGTAGTTATTGCGGATAGAAAACTGACTGAAGTAGTTCCTTTATATAAAGACAATTCTGCAAATTTGTTGTTACCCTCAACTCAATTTGACATGTATTCAGCTGAAAATGCAGGGTTAATAAAATTTGATTTTCTAGGTTTAAAAACTCTTACAGTGATTAACAACACTCAAAAGCTAATTAAAAAAATTGATAAAAATTTTGATATTGAAAATATTAATTTTGAGGACCAAAAGGTTTTTGATTTATTATCAAGCGGTAAAACTGTTGGGTTATTCCAGATAGAAAGTGCTGGAATGAGAGAAGCCTTGTTACAAATGAAACCAAATCATATAGAAGATATTATTGCTCTCGTAGCTTTATATCGACCAGGACCAATGAGCAACATTCCAACTTATAATGATTGTAAGCATGGGAAGCAAAAACCTGATTATTTACATCCATTATTAGAGGATATTTTAAAACCTACGTATGGAGTAATTATTTATCAAGAACAAGTAATGCAAATCGCACAAAAGTTATCTGGATTTACTGCTGGTCAAGCAGACCTACTTCGAAGAGCAATGGGTAAAAAGAAAAGAGTTGAACTTGAAAAGCAAAAACAAGGTTTTATCGATGGAGCGATAAAAAATGGAATTACAAAAGATGTTGCAGCTGGAATTTTTTTAAAAATAGAACCTTTTGCAGAATATGGATTTAACAAAAGTCATGCAGCTGCTTATGCAATAATTTCTTATCAAACAGCTTTTTTAAAGGCTTATTATCCGCAAGAGTTTATTGCAGCATCAATGACGATGGATATTTCTAATCAAAATAAACTTAGTGAGTTCTATGAAGAATTGAACAGATTAAATGTAGAAGTTGTTCGACCAGATATAAATGAATGCTTTGCTAATTTTAGAACATTGGATGGAAAGTTTTATTATGCATTAGGAGGAATAAAAGCTGTGGGGTATGAGGCAATTTCAAATATTATTGAGGAAAGAACCGCTAACGGAAAATTTTCATCAATTGATGATTTTTTAAATAGAGTGAGACCAAAAGACATTAATAAACTTCAACTAGAAGGATTAGTAAAGGCAGGTGCATTCGATAATATAAATTCTAATAGAAAAGCACTATTTGATTCAATACCAAATATTATAACCAAAAGTAAAAATATTTTTGAGAATAAGTCAGCAAATCAAATTGATTTATTTTCAGAGGATGAAAATACTGAAGATGATATAATAAATAATATTGAAGACTGGCAATTCGAAGAAAGATTAGCGAAAGAATTTGAAGCAGTAGGTTTTTTTATTTCTGATCATCCATTAAACCAATTTACTGAAATATTTGATGATTATAAAATAAATGAATATACAAAATTTATTTTAGATGATGAGATTAAAAATTCCAATATAGCTGCTACTTTATTAAAATTACAGGAGAGAAAAACAGCTAAAGGAAATTCTTATGCTGTTTTAAAATTAACAGATTTATCAAGTGTATTTGAACTTTTCATATTTTCTGATGTTTTAGAATTAAATAGAGAGATTTTGAAAGAAGGTAATTCTTTGATATTAAATTTAGTTAAAAATATAACTGATGATGAAAACCGATTTAAAAGAATTAATGTTCAAAAAATATCGTCATTAAAAGAATTGTTCAATAGTCCAATTAATGAAGTTTGTTTTGAAGTCAGTTCTAAAGATCAAGTTCTAGTGATATCAAAAATTCTAAAAGAAAATGGCAAAACAATAGTTAATATTAATTTAGTAAATGACGACAATATTCTTCAATTTAAACTGAAAAATTCAAAAAATTTAGACAGAAAATCATTAAATTTATTAAGAAAACAACAAATACAAGCTACTATTTCATAAATAAAACTTGTTAAATTCATAAAATATTTGTAAATACTGCTTAAATTTAATTAACACGCACACAGTTTTTGGTTTTATACCTCCGGTCCTTAATTGGAAATTACTGTGGTGGCTTAACCGGGAATAAATATGAAAATACCTAACGTTACAATTCAACAATTATTAGAGGCAGGTGTACATCTTGGTCACAAGACATTGAGATGGAATCCGAAAATGAAGAAATATATTTTTGGAAAAAGAGACTCAATTCACATTATAGATTTAACACAAACGCTTGAGTTAACTAAGGTGGCTTTAG
Organism: uncultured Pelagibacteraceae bacterium; assembly: GCA_902526595.1. Classification (GTDB taxonomy): domain Bacteria; phylum Pseudomonadota; class Alphaproteobacteria; order Pelagibacterales; family Pelagibacteraceae; genus Pelagibacter. The sequence continues at coordinate 8,774 of CABZLO010000014.1, forward strand.
AAAAGGTTTACAATACAATAGCTAATAATGGAAAAATTTTATTTGTATCTACAAAAAAACAAGCTTCAGAGGCAATAGCAGAAGTTGCAAAAGAAACAGATCAATATTTTGTAAATTATAGGTGGTTAGGAGGAATGTTAACTAACTGGGGAACAATTTCAAATTCAATTAAAAAACTAAAAAAATTAGAAATAGATATTTCTTCTGAAAATAGAGGATTTACTAAAAAAGAACTTCTAAAAATGAGTGTTAAAAAGGATAAGCTTCAAAGATCTTTAGGTGGAATTGCTGAAATGAAAAAAGTTCCTGATCTCGTTTTTGTAATAGATACAAACTATGAATCTTTAGCAATTGCAGAGTCTGCTAAACTCGGAATACCAATAATTGCTATTTTAGATAGTAATTCAAACCCTGAGAATATTGATTTTCCAATTCCTGGTAATGATGATGCCAGAAGAGCAATTGATTTGTATTGTAATCTTATAAAGGAAACAATTAACAGTGCTAAAAGCTCTAATTCATCTCTAGAAACAAAACAAGATACAATTAAAGACAATAAAAAAGACGAAGATAAATCAAAAACAATTCAAGAACTTGATAGAGAAAAATTAGAACAGAAGTTTTCTAAAGAAACTAAGGAGACTTTAAATTAAAATGAGCGATATAGAAAAAGTAAAGAAATTAAGAGAGGCAACAGGAGCTGGTTTCAAAGATTGCAATTTAGCAATAAAAGAAGCAAATGGAGACTTAGATAAAGCTATTGAAATTCTTAGAGTAAAGGGAATTTCTAAAGCTTCAAAAAAAATGTCCAGAGATGCTAAAGAAGGAGTTGTAGTTGTTAGTGGTAATGATTCAAAAACTTCCATTATAGAAGTAAATTGTGAAACAGACTTTGTTGCAAAAAATGAGGATTTCATTAAATTTGTAAAAGAACTTAGTGAGTTAAATAATCAAAAAAATTCTAATGTTGATGAATTAAAAAACTCAAAAATGAATAATGGACAAACCGTTGATGAAAACTTAGTTGCTTTAATTGCAAAAATTGGTGAAAAAATAACAATAGGAAAATCTAAAACGATTGAAAATTTAAAAGGTGTAAATAACCATTACCTTCATACAGTAGTAAAAGATAATGTAGCTAAGTTAGCAGTTTTAGTATCAATAGAAACTAATGAGAAGTCCGAGACAGTAAAGACTTTTAGTAAACAACTCTCCATGCATATTGCAGCCTCAAATCCGTTAGCCTTAGACTCCGATCAAATTGATCAAGCTATCATTGATAAAGAACAAGAGCTTGTTACTGAAGAATTAAAAAATTCTGGAAAACCTGAGGAGATTGCAAACAAAATAAGTTTAGGTAAGATGAACAAGTTTAGAGAAGAAAATGCTTTATTAACTCAGGCTTGGGTTATGGAACCTAAAAAAAAAGTTAAAGATATATTAGAAGAACTTTCTATAGCTGATCTTAAAATTAAAGAATTTTATAGAATTAAAATCGGAGAATAAATGTTTGATGAAAAGTCTTACAGCCTTAAAATGGATAAAGCTATAGAGGTATTTTCAAAAGAATTAACTTCGTTAAGAACAGGTAGAGCTAATGCAGCGATGTTAGATTTAGTTAAAGTGAACGTATACAGTCAACAAATGCCAATAAATCAAGTAGGCAGCATAACAACACCTGAACCAAGAATGATAAATATTCAAGTCTGGGATGCAAACAATGTTTCATTAGTTGATGCTGCTATAAAAAAATCTGATCTAGGATTGAATCCACAAATCGATGGTCAGTTGATAAGATTACCTGTACCTGAACTTAATGAGGAAAGAAGAAATGAACTAAAAAAAATAATTAAGTCTGTTGGTGAAAAATGCAAAGTTTCTATAAGAAATACTAGAAGAGAAGCTAATGAAGATTTAAAAAAACTTTTAAAATCAAAAGATATTAGTGAAGATGAGGAAAAAACTAACGAAAAAAAAGTTCAAGAAATAACAGATTCTCATATTAAATTAGTAGATGAAAAAGTTTCATTAAAAGAAAAAGAAATAATGACCATATGAATCCTTTAAATCATGTTGCTATTATCATGGATGGTAATGGTAGATGGGGGTTAAAAAATAAAAATTCAAGAAATGCAGGTCACAAAGCTGGACTCGTTACAGTTGAAAAAATTATTAAGGCATCAATTAAAAGAAAGATAAAGTTCTTAACTCTATATGCATTTTCAACAGAAAATTGGAAAAGACCAAAAAAAGAAGTAAATTATTTATTTACTTTACTTGAGAATTTTTTAACTAAAAAACTAAATAATTTGAATAATCAAAATATAAAACTTAATATATTAGGTAATAAAAAATTTTCGAAAAAACTCAATAATTTATTAAATAAAGCCGAGAAAATAACTTTTAATAACAAAAACCTTCAAGTTAATCTTGCCTTAAATTATGGCTCTAAATTAGAACTAATTGATGCATTAAAAAAACTTAATAAAAGTAAAAAAAAAATAAATGAAAAGAATCTTTCTGGATATTTACAAACTAAAAATATACCCGATCCAGAACTATTAATTAGAACTGGAAACACTAAAAGATTGAGTAATTTTTTATTATGGCAGTTAGCTTATTCAGAGATTTTTTTTATAAAGAAATTATGGCCAGATTTTAGTGAAGAGGATTTTTATAAAATCATAAAGCAATATAAGTCAGTAAAAAGAACTTTTGGAAATGTTATATGAAAATAGAATTTCTAAAAAGAATTTTAAGTTCAATAATTTTAGTTTTAATTATTTTATTTGTAATATTTAAGGGATCAATAATTTTTAACCTTTTTTTAATTATATGTCTTTCGATTACATTGTATGAATGGCATAGCATGCGTATAAAAAATAATTATTATTTTTTTGGAATTATTTTTTGTTTTTTTTCGTTTTATTCAATTTATAGTCTTTATTATTTAGATTATAATTATATAAATTTTTTATTTGTTTTAATAATTTGTATTTCAACAGATATTGGTGGATATATATTCGGTAAAATATTTAAAGGGCCAAAATTAACTTCCATAAGTCCAAATAAAACATATTCTGGAGCAATAGGCGGTTTTGTATTTTCAATTATATCAGCGATTATATTCATTCAATTACCATTTTTTTTTTCAAATAAACCTGAAATCTTATACATTCTCTATATTATGGTAATTTCAATTTCATTTGTTAGCCAAATTGGAGATTTAACAATTTCTTATTTTAAGCGTTTATCTAAAATTAAAGATACTGGAAAAATTATTCCAGGTCATGGAGGTTTGCTGGATAGAGCTGACGGAATGATATTTGCATATCCGTTTTATTATATTATTTTATTAATGGGATTTAAAGTTTTCTAATAATGAGGCAAAAAATTGCTATACTGGGTTCAACAGGATCAATTGGTAAAAATTTATTAGAAATTATAAACAAAGATAAAAAAAATTATGAAGTTGTCCTTCTTAGTGCTAATAAAAACCACAAAGACTTACTTAAACAAGCCAAAAAATTTAATGTAAAAAATATTATAATTAAAAATACAGAAAGTTTTAAAATTCTAAAAAAAAAAAATTATAAAATTAATATTTATAATAATTTTTCAATTTTAAACAAAATTTTTAAGAAAAAAATTGACTATGTAATGTGTGCTATTTCGGGTATTGAAGGTTTAATTCCTACACTTGATATAATAAAATTTACAAAAAAAATTGCTATTGCAAATAAAGAATCAATAATATGTGCTTGGAATTTAATTAATAAGCAAATGATAAATTCAAAAACAGAATTTGTACCTGTCGATTCTGAACACTTTTCAATATGGTATGCTTTAAAAAATACAAATGTTAAAAATATTGAAAGAATTTATTTGACAGCATCAGGTGGACCACTTCTTAAATCATCTAAATCAATTTTAAAAAATATTAAAATATCTCATGCCCTAAACCATCCTACATGGATTATGGGTAAAAAAATTTCAATAGACTCATGTACAATGATGAATAAAGTTTTTGAAGTTATAGAGGCAAAACATTTGTTTGATGTTTCATATAAGAAAATATCAATATTAACTCATCCAAACTCTTATATTCATGCAATCATTAAGTTTAAAAATGGTCTAATAAAAATTATTGCGCATGATACCACCATGAAAATTCCTATTTTTAATACAATAAATTTAAATGAAAAAAAAACAATAAAAACTGATAAATTAAACTTAAAAAAACTTAATAGTCCTCAGTTAAAACAAGTTGATTATAAAATTTTTCCATTAGTTGGTATTTTAAAAATATTGCCTAATAAAATTTCTCTTTTTGAAACAGTCATAGTGACTACTAATGATCTTCTTGTTGATTTGTTTTTAAGTAAAAAAATAAAATATTATCAGCTTCAAAATTTGCTTTTAAAAATAATAAAAATGAAGATATTTACAAAATATAAGAATATTAAACCAAAAAAAATTCAAGATATTATCTTTGTAAAAAATTATGTAAGTACTATTATCACTGAAATTTTAAAAAAACAAAATGCTTAATTTAAAAATTATAAATTTTTTCGTTATATTAATTTATTTTATATTAATGCCTTTGAGTTTTTCATACGCACAAACAGTTAAAAAATTTATTGTTAATGGCAACGACAGAATATCTGATGAGACTATTATTGTTTTTTCATCTACCAAAAAAGGTGACGAAATCAATAGCGAAAAGTTGAATCAAATTATTAAAAATCTTTATGATACAAATTTTTTTGATAACATTTCAGTCAATTTTGAAAATCAAGAACTTATAATTAATGTCACTGAAAACCCAATTATAAATAAAATTGATTTTACAGGCATTAAATCTAAAACTTTACTAGATACAGTTACTAAAAAGCTTGAATTAAAATCTAGTTCATCTTTTAACCTTTTTCAACTTGAGAAAGACAAGCTGCAAATAGAAACTGAACTAAAAAATCGTGGTTATTATTACGCTACTATAGATGTTTTTAAAAAAAATAAAAATAATAATACATTAGATTTAACATACATTATAGATCTTGGAAACAAAGCTAAGATCAAAAAAATTACTTTTACTGGTGATAAAATTTTTAAAAATAGAAAACTTAAATCAATAATCATAAGTGAAGAATATAAGTTTTGGAAATTTATTTCTGGAAAAAAGTATTTGAATGAAAATATTATATCTGTCGATAATAGATTATTAAAAAATTTTTATTTAAATCGTGGATATCTAAATGTTGAAGTTAATTCTTCGTTTGCTAAAGCAATTGGTAAAGACAGTTTTGAATTAATTTACAATATTAATGCTAACGAAAAAATATTTTTTAACGATTTCTCTATCAAATTGCCTGATGACTTTGATAATGAAAATTATAAAAAAATAAATGAATTGTTTGACGACTTAAAAGGAGAGCCATATTCAATAAATAGAATTGATAGAATTCTTAAAAAAATTAATGACATTTCAATTTATGAACAATATGTGTCAACTAATGCGTTTGTTGAAGAAAGTGTTTATGAAAACAAAATTGATCTTAAATTTGTCATAGATAAAGTAGACACTGTATTTATTAGTAAAATCAATATACTTGGAAATAATGTAACTAAAGAGGCGGTAATTAGAAATCAATTTGAACTTGATGAGGGAGATCCGTTTAATGAAATTTTATTTACTAGAACTATTAATAATATAAAAAGCCTTAATTTCTTTAAAGATGTAAAATCTAAAATATTTAATAATACAACGGATAATACTAAAACAATTAATATTACTTTAGAGGAAAAACCAACTGGTGAAATCATGGCTGGAGCTGGCTTTGGAACATCAGGAACGAGTACTACATTTGGTATTAAAGAAAATAATTATCTTGGAAATGGTTTATCTGTTGATGCTAAGCTAGATATAAGTCAGGAGTCTATTAAAGGTAAATTTTCATTAAGAAATCCTAATTATAATAATTCAGATAAATCTATATATACAAATATCCAAAGCTCAGAAACTGACAGGTTGACAGATTTTGGGTACAAAACAAATAAAACTGGTTTTACTCTTGGAACTGATTTTGAGTACTATGATGATCTTTTTTTAGGTATTGGATTTAATTCTTATTATGAAAGTATTGAAACTGATTCCACAGCATCATCTCAACAAAAAAAGTTAAAAGGAAATTATTTTGATAATTTTTTATCATTAAGCTTTGACTTTGATAAAAGAAATCAAAAATACCAAACTACGCAGGGGTATAGAAATTACTTTTCAACTGACTTACCAATCATAAGTGAAACTAACACATTCTCAAATACTTTTATTACCAGTACTTTTTTTGAATACTCAGATCAAAGTGTGTTAAAATCTTCATTTTATTTTAAAAATTCAAATTCAATTACTGGAAAAAATATAAAATTATCTGAAAGACTATATTTACCATCAAATAGATTAAGAGGTTTTCAAAGTGGTAAAGTAGGGCCTAAAGATGGAAATGATTTTATTGGTGGTAATTATATAGCTTCTTTAAATTTTTCATCAGATATTCCTAAAATACTCGAAAACTCACAAACTACTGACCTTAAAATTTTTTTAGATGTAGCAAATGTTTGGGGTGTAGATTATGATTCAAGTCTTGAACTATCAGATGATATTAAAAGTGCAATTGGTTTAGGATTAGACTGGTATAGCCCGATGGGTCCGATGAACTTCTCACTATCTCAACACCTTTCAAAAGGATCAAATGACATTACTGAATCTTTTAGATTTAATCTAGGAACAACGTTTTGATATTAAAATTCTTTAAATTATTTTTTTTTTGTTTATTTATTATTTATAACACATGTGCATTGAGCAATGAGCAGAAAATTGTTTACCTTAATTTAGATTTCATTGTCGAAAATTCTATACCAGGACGACAAATTTTACAAATGCTTGAAAATAAAAAAAAACAAAATATTGAAAGGTTTAAAATTACAGAAAGTGAGCTTCGAAGTAAAGAACAGGATTTACTAAAAAAAAAAAATATTTTATCTAAGGAAGAATTTGATACAAAAGTTTTCGCTTTAACACAAGAAATGAATATCTATAACCAGGAAAGAAAAAAAACTTTCCAGGAATTTGAAAAAAATAAAAAAAAAGAGCTAAATAATTTTTTAGGTAAAATTACTCCACTAATTGAAAATTTTGTTAAAGAAAACTCTATAAATATTGTCCTTAACGAAAAGAATTTATTTATTGCAAGTAAAAAATTTGATATCACTGATCAGATTGTTCAAATTGTTAATCAAAATATCAAATAATTATGAAATCACTTAATAAATCTGAAATAGTTAAATTATTACCCCATAGAGAACCAATGTTATTAATAGATGAACTTTATGACATTGAAATTCTTAAATCTGCAACTGCTGTTGTAAATGTAAAAAAAAATAGTTTTTTTGTTCAGGGCCACTTTCCTGATAATCCAGTTATGCCTGGTGTTTTGATAGTTGAGTCTTTTGGACAAGCAGCTGCTGCCTTGACTGCCCATGGTTTAGATAAATCTACATATGCAAATAAGTTAGTTTTTTTGATGGGTGTTGAAAAAGCCAGATTTAGAAATCCTGTAGTACCTGATTGCAAATTAATTTTAAAGATTGAGGCAATAAGATCACATGGGCGTGTTTGGAAATATAAAGGTGAAGCTTTTGTAAACGAAATTAAAATGGCAGATGCCATTTGGTCAGCTACTATCGTAGATAAGAAATAAATAGCAATAAATATTGATAACTTTTACAAAATTGCTTTGGTAAAAGCATTAATGTCTAATCCATTCTTTAAAAATAAAGGCCCATTTAATATTTTAGAAATATTAAAAGTACTTGATATAGATTCAAATAATTTTCAACAGCAAAAAGTGTTTGATGTTAAAGATTTATTAAGTTCATCAAACAATGACCTAACTTTTTTTCATTCAAAAAAATATAGGGATTTGGCAAATATGACTAAAGCGGCTTTTTGTATTACTACTGATAGTTTAAAAAATGAACTTCCCAAAAATTGTAAGCCTTTAATAGTAAAAAATGTTTTGGTTTCTACCTCGATAGTAACTGGTAAATTTTATCCTGACTCAGTTAATGATGATTTTGACAATGATGTAACTGACATAGAAGAGACGATTTTAAAAGACAAAATAATATCTGGAAAAAATGTTCTAGTTGGAAAAAATATTAAAGTTGGATTTAATTGCTTGATTGGACATAACAGTATTATTGAAAAAAATGTATGTATTGGTGATAATTGTTCTATTGGCTCAAACACTATTATAAGAAATTCTTTAATAGGAAATAATGTAAAAATTTTAGATAATTGCGTTGTTGGAAAACATGGATTTGGTTTTTTCCCAGATACAAATAAAAATCTAAGATATCCACATATAGGTATAGTTAAAATTGAGGATAATTGTGAAATTGGCTGTGGTTCAACTATTGATCGAGGATCAATGTCAAATACTGTAATTGGTAAAAATACTTTTTTGGATAATCAAATTCACATAGCTCACAATGTTAAAATTGGAGAAAATACTATTATTGCTGGACAAGTAGGAATTGCTGGGAGCTCTGTATTGGGTAAAAATGTAAAAATTGGTGGGCAAGCAGGAATATCTGGTCATTTAAAAATTGGAGATAATGTAGAAATTGCAGGAGGTAGTGGGGTAATAAAAGATATTGCTGATAATTCAAAAGTAATGGGTTACCCAGCCAAAAATATCAGACAATTTTTAAAGGAAAATAAATGATTCATCAAACTGCAATTATTAACTCTAAAGCAAAATTACATAGCAGTGTAAAAGTTGGGCCATACTCAGTTATAGGAGCAAATGTTGAAATAGATGAAAATACAGAGGTACAATCACACGTAAGCATCATCGGTAACACAAAAATTGGAAAAAATAATAAAATTTATCCATTTTCATCTATTGGAAATGATCCTCAAGATTTAAAATTTCAAGGAGAGGAAACAAAATTAGAAATAGGGAATTATAACAAAATCAGAGAGTATGTAACTATTAATCCAGGAACAAATGGTGGTGGAGGAACGACAAAAGTCGGTAATAACTGTTTGTTTATGGTATCAGCTCATATAGCACATGATTGTTTTGTTGGTGATAATGTTATATTGGCCAATAATGTACCTTTAGGTGGACATGCACACATAGAAAATAACGTAATTATTGGAGGAAATTCAGCTGTTCAACAGTTTACTAGAGTGGGTAGATCAGCAATGATCGGAGGAATGTGCGGCGTTGTTAGAGATATAATTCCTTATGGTATAGCTCATGGCAATAGAAGTATACTTCAAGGACTTAATTTAATTGGATTAAGAAGAAAAAATATTCCAAATCAAGATATAAGGGTTTTAAGTAATGCATATAAAGAAATATTTAAAAATGAAAATTTAAGTGAAAATTTAAATAATTTAAGCAAAGAATTAAGAAAACATGAATTGGTAAGTGAAGTTGTTAGTTTTATAGAGAGAGACAAGAAAAGACCAATATGTACTCCATTTTCAAAATAAGATGATCGGGCTATTTTTAGGAGATACAGATTTTTCCGATATTGTACTAAATAAAATTAAAAAATTAAAAAAAAAATATTTTATTATCGATTTTTCAAAAAATTCGAAATTTAAAAAAAATAAATACTCACATCGTATCAGTATTGGTAAATTTGGTAAAATTCTTGATTTAATTAAAGAAAAAAAATCAAAAAAGGTTTTATTTGCTGGCAAAATAGCAAAACCAAAATTTTCATCACTAAGATTAGATTTTAAAGGTATTTATTATATGCCAAGTGTAATCAAGGCTGCAAAAAAAGGAGATGCAGCTATAATTAAAGCAATAATAAAAATTTTAAACAATGAAGGAATAAAAGTTATAAGTTCAATTAGTTTTAACCAAGAACTAGCTTTAAAATCAGGAAATTATACAAAATTAAAACCAAATAACAAAGATTTAGTGTCAATTAAAGCAGGTATTAAATACTTTAATAAATTGAATGACCTAGATCATGTGCAAGCTTTAATTGTTAATGATAGTAAAATTATTGCAAAAGAGGGAAGAGAAGGCACAAGAAAAATGTTAGCTATATTAAAGAAAAAAACACAGGGCATGTTAATAAAATTTCCGAAAAAAAAACAGGATTTAAGGATGGATTTGCCCACAATTGGACTTCAAACGCTTAAGGATTGTAAAAGATATGGTCTTAAAGGAATAATTTTAAAATCTAAAAAAAATATAATTTTAGAAAAAGCTAAATGTATTTATTTTGCTAACAAAAATAGGATATTTATTAAAGTTATATGAAAAAAATATTTATACTTACAGGTGAACCCTCAGGTGACAAGCTAGCCTCAACGGTTATAGCAAAGCTTAAAACTAAAAATTCTGAAATCAAATATTTATCTGTTGGTGGATCAAATTTGAAAAAGTTAGGTATTAACTCTATTTATGACCTTAAAGAAATAACATATATTGGATTTACAAGTGTTATTTTAAATTTTTTTAAAATTAGAAAGAAAATTAATCAAACTGTTGAAGAAATAATAAAATTTAATCCAGATGTTTTGTTTAGTGTAGATAGCCCTGATTTCACATTGAGAGTAGCTGAAAAAGTTAAGAAGATTAAAAGCAATATAAAAACTGTACATTATGTAGCTCCTCAGGTTTGGATTTGGAGAAAAAATAGGGTTAAAAAAATTAAAAAGTTTATTGATCATATTCTTTTACTGTTTAATTTTGAAAAAAAATATTTTGATGAAGAAAATATAAAAAATACTTTTGTAGGACATCCTTTAATCGAAACTAGGAATAATCCAAAAACTTTAATTGAGGATTTAATACCAAATCATAAAAAAATAATATCCTTATTTGCAGGAAGTAGAAAATCTGAGACATTAGTTCTTTTACCAATTTTAATTAGCTTTATAGAGTTAATGAATGAAAAACATAAGGATTATTTTTTTTATTTTCATGCTACCGAGGAAAATAAAAATTCAATTTTAGATATTATTAAGCAAAAAAATATTGAAAATATAGATGTTATATCTGAAGAAAATATTAAATCAGAGGTTTTATCTAAATCTATTTTTGCTGTATCAAAATCAGGTACTGTTTCACTACAAATTTGTAATGCCAATATACCATCAATAATTATTTATAAATTAAGCTTTATTAATTTTATGATATTTAAAATGTTGGTGAATATTAAATTTGCAAATATCATTAATATCATCAACAATCGAGAAATAATCCCCGAACTTCTTCAAAACGAATGTAATGCTCAAGAAATTTATAAAACTGTAATATATTTTTTAAAGAATCCTGAACTTATTAAAAAACAATTAGCTGAATGTAATAAAACTTTAGATGGCATTAAATCAAAGACCTCATCATCAGATGAGTCCTCAACTATTCTATTCAATTATCTCGTTTCCTAATCTTTGATTTACTTCTTCCTTGCCTAAAGAAGTTAAAATATCATAGAGGCCTGGTCCAAATTTAGATCCTGTTAAAATTACTCTTAGAGGCTGTCCTACACCTTTAAAATTAGTCTCATGTTTTTTTATTAAATTATTTATTATAGGCTCCAATATTTCTCTATTTAAATTATCTAATGAAGAAATCTCGGTTTTAAATTCTTGAATTATTTTTTTTGCTTTATCATCAATTAAATTCAGATCATCTGGATTAAAATTGATTTTATCTAGGATTATATATTTTGCGTTGTTGAATATATCTTCTAATGTTTTTGCCTTATTTTTTAAAAATGAAATTGAGTTTTTTATTTTTTCCTCTTTTTCAGGTTTAATTTTTTCTTTGTAAATCTCACAATATTCAATCAAGCTTTTGAAAAGCTGCTGTTCATCAATAGTTTTAATATAGTGCTCGTTTACTGACAAAATACGGCTCATATCAAGTTTCGAAGGTGACTTTCCAATTCCCTCTAAATTAAAATATTTAATACTTTCATCTAAGGTAAATATTTCTTTATCTTGATAGGACCAACCTAGTCTTAACAAGTAGTTTCTTAGAGCATCTGGCATAATTCCAATTTTTGAATAGTCATCCAATGTGGAAGCATTATCCCTTTTAGATAGCTTTTTACCCTCAATTGTATGGATTAAAGGTATATGTGCAAAACTTGGAACTTCCCAACCCATAGCCTGATAAATCTGAATTTGTTTAAAAGTATTTATTTTATGATCATCACCTCTAATAATGTGAGTCATTCCCATTTGATGATCATCCACAGTTGCAGAAAGGTTGTATGTTGGAGTTCCATCATTTCTTAATATAATAAAATCCTCTATTGTATTATTTTCAATTTCAACATTACCTTGTACCAAGTCTTTTAATATAGAGTTTCCTTCAATTTTACTCTTAAATCTAATTACAGGCTTAATATCTTCTGGAGCGTCTTTTTCATTTGCATCTCTCCATTTTCTATTATAGATATAAGGTAGTTTTTTTTGTTTAGCTCTCTTTTTTTGTTCTTCTATTTCTTCACTAGAACAATAACATTTGTAAGCACTTCCTTTTTTTAATAATTCATTTGCAACTTTAATATGATCTTCAACTTTATTTGATTGAATATATTCATTTCCATCGTGTTCAATTCCTATCCATTTTAAAGAATTTACAATTTGAATTCTGTACTCTTCTTTAGATCTTTCTTTGTCAGTGTCTTCAATTCTAAGGTGAAATGTACCTTTTTGATTTTTTGAGTATAACCAATTAAATAAAGCAGTTCTCACACCTCCAATATGAAGAGCTCCAGTAGGTGAGGGAGCAAAACGAGTTGCTACTTTTGACATCAATGATGTTTAGACTATTTTTTTAGAAGTTTCTATATAAAGATACTAAAACACCCTGAACTTTAACTCTATCAGGACCAAAAATTTTAGTTTCGTAGTTTCTATTTGCACTTTCTAAAGCGACAACTTTGCCTTTTTTACGAATTCTTTTAAGCATTGCTTCATGTTCATCAATTAAAGCGACTACAATCTTTCCATTGTCCGCAGTATCTGTTCTTCTGATAATTACGGTATCTCCCTCATGAATACCTGCTTCTATCATAGAATCACCTTGAACTTTTAAACCAAAGTAATCTCCATTTTTTTCTAGATTATTTGGTAAAGGTATTCTAGCAACTTCATTTTGGATTGCTTCAACAGGTGTTCCAGCAGCGATTTTACCAAGCACTGGTACTTCATCCTCATCAGATGGTACTTGCTCTTCGTCTAAACCACCTTTTATAACACTTGGGGAAAAGTTGTTGTAAATATCATTTGCAGAAGCTGTTTCAGGAAGTTTTATTACCTCTAAGGCTCTAGCTTTATGAGCAAGTCTTTTAATAAAACCTCTTTCTTCTAAGGCGCTTATTAATCTATGTATTCCCGATTTAGATTTTAAATTGAGAGATTGTTTCATTTCTTCATATGAAGGAGAAACACCAGAGCTTCTCAACTTTTTGTTGATAAATAAAAGTAAGTTTTTTTGTTTTTTTGTAAGCATAAGAACAAATATCGTACAAATAATGTTCTATAAAAGTTCTTTTAATTTAACAACATTAAAAAAACCAGCAAAATAAGGGTTTAATTGACTATAAAACTGAAAAAATTGAATTTTTATCTAAATTCTTCAAAAGTGATTCACCAATTAAAAAAGTATTAATAGATGTTTTATTTTTTAGATCTAAAAGTTCTTCTTTAGTTTTAATTCCACTCTCTGAAATCAAAGGTCCATCATGATTATTTAATACATTATAGATATCATAAGTTGTATTTATATCTGTTTTAAGAGTTTTTAAATTTCTATTATTTATTCCAATTAAAGCCTCTTCGAAGTGTAGAGCTTTTTTAGCTTCATCAACCGTATGAACCTCTACAACTACTGACATTTTATACTTTAATGCCTCTTCGTACAAATCATTTGCTAGATTGTCTGATACACCAGCCAAAATAATTAAAATTGCATCTGCTCCATAACTTTTAGCTAAGGGTATCTGAAATTTATCTACAAAAAAATCTTTACATAAAATAGGCAAGTTTATTTTTTCTTTTATCTTGCTTATATGAGTTAGTTTTCCCAAAAAATAATCTTCCTCTGTTAAAACAGACAAGCAGGTTACATTATTAGTATCATATATAGTGGCAATTTCTACTGGATTGTAATTTTGGATAATTACACCGGCGGAAGGGCTAGCCTTTTTAATTTCAGCAATAATCGATGTTTTATTATTTAGTAAATTAGATTGAATTTTTTCTTTAAAATTGAAGAAAGAATTATTTTTATCAATAATATCTGTAAGAGAATTTAAACTTATTGATTTTTTTAAAATATCAATTCTATTTATTTTTTTTTTAATTATTTCTTCGAGAATATTTTTAGACATTTTGCATTTTTTCTAAATGAATATACGGTTTTCCTGATAAAATAAATTCTCTACTATAATTGTAAGCATCTAAAAATTCTGAATATTTTTCATTTACAATTAAACCTGCTGCAGCATTTAAACAAACTGCTTTTGAAAAATCATTGTCTTTACCTTTAAAAATTTCAATCATCTTACTTGCATTATAGTTTGCATCATCACCAACTAAATTATCAAATTTTTCAGCATTAATATTTAACACTATAGGATCAATTATAATTTCAGATATTTCTCCGTTTTTTAATTGTATAACATTAGTCTTAGCATAAGGTGAAATTTCATCTAAGCCATCCTCACTATTTACAATCCATGCAAATTTAATATTTAAATTTTTAAGCCCTTCGGCAAAAATCTTGAGTAATTTTTTATCAAAAACACCAACAACTTGTCTATCTATCAAAGCCGGGTTACTTAATGGACCAATCATATTAAATATTGTCCTTTTACCTATTTTTTTTCTTACTGGCCCAACAAATCTCATTGCACTATGATAATTAGGAGCAAACATAAAGCCAAAGTTGTTATTTTTGATCTCTTTTTCTATATCAATTGGTTCAAGATTGATTTTAATTTTTAGTGCCTCCAAAACATCTCCTGAACCACACTTTGAAGAGACTGCTTTATTACCGTGTTTAGCAACCTTAATGCCCATGCTAGCTAAAAGTAAAGCTGATGCGGTTGAAATATTTAAGGTATTCATACCATCACCTCCAGTTCCACAAGTATCAATACAGCCTGAAACCCTTACTCTTTTTGACTTTTCACGAAGTACAAAAACACCGCCTGCAATTTCGTCTGA
>CABZLO010000015.1 GCA_902526595.1 uncultured Pelagibacteraceae bacterium
CCCATTTGAATTTATATTTATCTCTTTAACTTTCTTAGTTTCATAAAGCTTGGAACCAATGATGTCATTATATTTTTTTTTATAAAAAAAATTAATCAAAAATGTCGTAATAAAAGTACCTAGATATGCTGGCCTATTGATTATATTAATAATTGAATTTATAATACCTAACTTCTCATATCTTTCTCCAAAAACAAAATCTACTTTATTTGAAACTATATAATTTAGCATTGAGTGAAAACCTTCAATATCATATTCTAAATCAGCATATTGAATATAAATATAATCTCCACTAGCTACTCTAATGGCTCGCTTTATACTATCTCCATAACCAAGATTTTTTTCTTTTAAAATTACCTTAATTTCTTTTTCATCAATAAAATCTCTAATTATCTCCTTACTTCCATCACTAGAATTGTTATCTACTATAATTATTTCTTTGTTTAAATAATTTAGTTCTAGAACTTCAAGAATAGCTTTTTTAAGTGTTTTAAACTCATTAAAGACAGGGATAACAAAGGATATTTTCATAAAATTAATTTATAAATAATAAAGAACATCTTATATTAAGCATTTATGAAGTAATTAAACTATTTTATTGAATAACTCTTCAATAACTCAAAGTGAATTTCTTGGTATTATCTCCAGATTTTATTTGATTAAATATCCAAGAATATGTTTTTGATAAGCCATCTTTTAATTTAACAGATGGTGCCCAGTTAAGATCTTCTAATATTTTTGTATTATCGCTAGACCTTCCTCTAACGCCCTTAGGCTTATCTAATAAGTAATTTTTTTCTACTTTAAAGTCACTTATTTCTTCTATTATAGAAATCATTTGATTTATACTTACTTGCTCGTCGCTTCCAAGGTTATAAACATCTTTCAATTTAGAATTAAATATTTTCTGAGTTCCTTCTAAACAATCATCAATAAACATAAAACTTCTAGTTTGCTCTCCATCACCCCAAACTTCAATTTTTTTTTCATTGCTCATTTTTGCTAAAATAATTTTTCTACACAATGCAGCTGGTGCTTTTTCTCTACCTCCATCATAAGTTCCCATTGGACCATATACGTTATGATATCTTATAACTCTAGTTTCCAATCCAAAATCTTCTGTAAAATGTCTACACATTCTCTCGCTAAATAACTTCTCCCATCCATATCCATCTTCTGGTTCTGCTGGGTAAGCGTCTTCTTCTTTTAAACCTGGTATAAAAACTTCTTTTTGTTTTTTTGCATTATAAACGCAAGCACTAGATGAAAAAAAATACTTTTTAACTTTATTAACTAAACATGCCCGTAAGAGATTAGTATTTATCAATACAGACAACATACATTCGGCTTTATTATTTTCAATAAAACCCATTCCACCCATATTGCAAGCCATATTATAAATATAGTCAATTCCTTCTGTCGCTTTTAGGCAGTTTTCGTATTCTTTTAAATCAAAAGAAAAATTTTTGTTTTCGCTAAATAATTGAAACCAATATTCTAGTGGTTTTACATCAGCGCATACTACTTTATGACCTTGAAGCATCAATGATTTGACTAAATGACCACCAATAAAACCCCCTGCTCCAGCAACCAAATAAGTTTTCATTATAATCACAGTAGTAGTAATTATTTCATGATTGTCAATTAATTTACAAATTAAGAAGTTTTAATCATAATTTACTTAAGTTAAGTTAAATTTAATGTTTAATCTTTTAAAAATTATAGAAAAAATAAAAAATGAAACAAATATTTAACCTTTATAATTTAACAGTTTTAAAGTTATTTATTTTTTATGTTCTGAGTTTTGGAAGAAATAAATTAATTAACTTTATTTACAAAAACTATAAAAATTCTTATTCCCAAATATTTCAAGATCTATTTGTAATATCTGCTTCCAATAAAAAAAAAGCAGGATTTTTTATTGAAATTGGAGTAGGTAATGGTGTTGATTTTAGTAATACATTTTTATTAGAAAAAGAGTATGACTGGAAAGGTATCTTATGTGAGCCCGATATTAGAAACTTTAGAACTATTGAAAAATTTAGAAAATCTAAATTAATTAAATCAATGATTGATGAAAAATGTCATAAAAATGTCGAGTTTTATTTAAATAATGATCCCTATTCATCATCTTCAAAAAAAATAAAAGGCACTCAAGAAAAAATTTACTCAAAAAGTTTATGTTTGAATCACTTATTTAAAAAATACAATTTAAATAAAGTTGACTATATTTCAATTGATACAGAAGGTAACGAGTATCAAATTCTAAAAAATTTTAATTTTAAAAAATATGATGTAAAAATTTTTACGATAGAACACAATTTTAATTTGAATAAAAGGCTTCAAATTCAAGATTTAATGAAAAGTAATGGATATAAAAATGTATTTAAATTTCTTTCATATATGGATGATTGGTACGTGTTAGATCAATCACATTCCTAAATACTTTTTTTTATTCCTAAAGAAATCCTGGATAGTTAAATCAATTGCCTTATCTAGGGACCAAATAGGTCTCCATCCATATTTTTTTGCAATTTTACAATCAAGTACTTTCCTTGGAGTACCATCTAAAAACTTTTGATTATTAAACTTTACCTTTTCTTTATAAAATAATTTTTTACTTACTAAGTATATATATTGTTTAATCGTTTTTTCAAAGCCACTTCCTATATTAATCAAATTATGAGTGGTTTTATTCTTTAAAAAAAAAATACAAGCTTCAGCTAAATCATCAACATAAGTAAGTTCTCTTTTTACTTTTCCAGTTCCCCAAAATACTAACGATTTTTTATTTTGTTTAGCTAAATATATTTTTTTTATCACTGCTGGTAAAAAATGCGAATTTTCTAAATTATAATTATCATTTGGTCCAAATAAATTCGAAGGCATCAAGCTTCTATAATTCCTCCCGAATTGAGTACTGTAGCTTTCGCATAGTTTAACTCCAGCAATCTTTGCAAGAGCATAATATTGATTAGTCGGCTCCAGTTCTCCAGTTAACAAGTATTTTTCTTTTATTGGTTGTTTTGAATATTTTGGATATATGCAGCTAGAGCCTAAAAATATTAAGTTATCAACTCCAGAAACATGTGCCCCTTTTATGATATTATTTTGGATTGATAAATTATCATAAATAAATTCAGACTTATATTTGTTATTTGCTTTGATGCCTCCAACTTTTGCTGCACAAATAATAATTGCATCTGGTTTAGCTTTTTTTAAAAACTGAAATACTTTCGTCTGATCAGTTAAATTTAAATCTTTTCTTTTTTTTAAGATAATTTTTTTGTAACCTTTATCTTTTAAAACTCTTAAAACGGAAGATCCAACTAGCCCTGTATGGCCAGCTATATATATTTTGGAGTTTTTATTTATCATTCTTAGACTCATAATCTAACATCTCTTTCACTAGATCACGAATTCCAATTATAGGTTTCCATTTTAGCTTCTTTTTTGCTTTTTTAAAATCACCTTTTAATGAGTCAACTTCAGTTGGTCTAAAATATTTCTGATCTATTTCAATAATTACTTTTTTATTCCAATAACATTTTTCATTTATACCCTTGCCTTTCCAAACTAAATTCATTTTTAATTCTTTAGCACACAAATTTATGAATTGTTTTACAGAGTATTGTGTACCAGTTGCAATCACGTAATCATCTGGTTTTTTTTGCTGTAACATTTTCCACATTGCTCTAACATAATCTCTTGCATGTCCCCAGTCTCTTTTGGAATATAAATTTCCAAGAAAAAGTTTTTTTTGTTTATTTTTATAAATTTTATATAAAGCCGATACGATTTTTTTTGTTACAAAAGTTTCACCCCTTATAGGGCTTTCATGGTTAAAAAGTATGCCGTTGCAGGCAAAAATATTATAAGCTTCCCTGTAATTGACTGTAATCCAATGCGCAAATAATTTGGAAACAGCATAAGGACTTCTAGGTATAAAATTTGTTTTTTCGTTTTGCGGAGGAATAGCTGCTCCAAACATTTCAGATGAACCTGCTTGATAATATTTTATTTTTTTAGATAAGTTTAAAGATTTTATAGAATCTAAAATTCTTAAAGTTCCAATTGCACCAACATTCGCACTGTATTCAGGAACATCAAACGACACTTTGACATGAGATTGTGCAGCTAAATTATAAATTTCGTGAGGTGATATATTTGAAATTGTTTTTAAAATTGATAATGAATCTGTCAAATCTCCATAATGCAAAAAAAAATTTGTTTTGAAATGTGGATCGGTATAAATATCATCTAATCTTTTAGTGTTAAATGACGAGCTCCTTCTTTTAACACCATGAACTTCGTATCCCTTATTCAGAAGAAACTTTGCTAGATAGGCTCCATCCTGACCTGTTATGCCATATATCAAAGCTTTTTTTTTCATATTATTTTTTTTTTTTTATCAATTCGTTTTCAACCCATTCTAATATAATATGACCAAGAAAAATGTGACATTCTTGAATTCTAGCAACGTTTTTACTGTCAATAATTATGGGTAAATTTGTTATTTTTTTTGCACTCCCCCCTTTGTTGCCTAAAAGAGAAATTGAGTAAATCTTATTTTTTTTTGCAAATTTTAAAACATCTATAATATTTTTTGACATACCAGATGTCGAGATAGTTATTAATAAATCTCCAGGTGAATATAGTGCTTCTAAATTTCTAGAAAAAAGTTTTTCAAAAGAAAAATCATTAGCACAAGCTGTTATAGTGGATGTATCCTGTGCTAGGCTAATTATAGGGAATGGTTTTCTATTTATATCGGGTCTAAGTCTTACTAAAAATTCTGCTGCAAGATGCTGTGCGTCTGCAGCTGAGCCGCCATTGCCACATATAAAAACTCGATTTTTTTTTTTTAAAGTTTTTAATATTTGTGTTGTTGCAACTTTAATTTTACTATGTAGATTTATTATTTTACTGTGAATATTTATATTCTGTTCAATTGATTGATTTAAAAAGGTAAGTTTCATAGATGTTATAAATGAAAATTTATTATTTTTACATTAACAAATATATACATTCCTTATGTTTTGTCATTATTATGATTTATATTTTTTAATTCCTTCATATACTGATAAAAAATTTTTTTATATCCAGCTTTTCGTAATTTAGTTATATTAGCTTTAGTATAATTCTGATAACCTTCAATAATGTCCAAAGGCATGTTTATATACTTTATTTTTGTTTTTTTAGATTGAACATTAAAAATTGTTTTTGCTATACTGTTAAATGTTGTGGCAATACCAGAACCAACATTATAGATACCACTTTTAAAATTTTTGAAAAAAAAGAGATTAACATCTACACAGTCAATAACATTTACAAAGTCTCTTTTTTGTTCTCTATTTTTGTAACCTTTTGTACCTTTAAAAAACTCATCTAAAAAAAAATCACCTAATAGAAGGATCTTTTTATTACTATTGATGCTCATTTTTTAATTATAAAAAAATTAATTTTTGAATAAATTACTTCTATTTCTTATTAATATTTAATCAAGGATTAAATTTAATTAATTTTGTTATAATGCTATAAAAAAAAAATGAAATCTTCTTCAAAAAAAATAACAGCTAATTTTTTTTGGCATGGAAAAGAATTATCTATTTATGAAACTGCTTGTTTAAGATCATTTATTAAAAACGATTTTAATGTAGTTGTTTATTCATTTAAAAAAATGAATCTTCCAAAAAAAGTCATTTCTAAAAATGCCAATATAATATTGAAAAAATCAGAAATAAAAAAATTTATTCATGGTGGAAAAAAAGGATGTTTAGCAGCATATTCAGATAAATTTAGAATATTACTTCAAAGAAAAAATTTAGGTTGGTGGTTTGATTTAGATATCATATGTCTTAAACATTCTAAAAAATTTCTGAAGTTAGAAAAAAATAAAAAAGTGGTAATTGGCTATGAAACTAAAAATAAAGTAAATACGGCTGTTTTAAAAATAAATAAATCTAACATCGCTGAGGAAATTCTTAATAAAATTAAAAAAATAGGATATAAATTCAGCTGGGGTAAAATTGGTCCGATTTTATTAAATAATTATATTTCAGAAAAAAAGTTCAAACATGAAATTTTACCTGAAAATATTTTTTATCCTATAAATTATGAAAATGTAGATCTTTTATTTAATCCAAAAAAAGTTAAAAAAGCATCACATTTGGCAAAAAAAAGCTTTACGATCCACTTTTATAATCAAATTATTAGTAGGATTGGTATTCCAAAAAATATATTACCACCAAAAAATTCTTATTTGTTCAATAGAATTACAGAAATTTGCCCTGAGTATAAAAAAAAAGAAACACTTCCAGCTTCTACTTTCCAAAAACTTTTAAATAAAAAAAATGGATTTAAAGAAAATTTCTTTGATCTTATTCCAAGTTTTATCAGAGCAATTAAAAGAATTTAAAAATAATCAGTTTTAATTTTTTTTAAAAAAATAATAAACAACGATATAAATCTTACAAAAAAAAATCTATTAAATTGATTATTCCAATTGATTATTTTTCTACCTTTTATCAAAAAAATACTTTGAGTAACACCAGCACCAACAGTAGATAAAATTATTTCACACTTTGTTAAAGAAAAAAAATCTATAAGAAAATCCTCGCCTGATGTTTTTCGAAATCCTTTTTTAAAAATTAAATCATTATAGTAAATATTATATTTTGTTTCTTTTAACCTTGATATTATAAAATCTTTAATATTTTTTGAGTCTGCAGCAATGTAAATATTTTTGAATTTATAGTTATTTTGTAAAATTTTATAAATATTTCTCTTAAAATATTCTAACTGAAAATTAAAAATTGTGTCTTTAAATTGTATATTTAGTAGTTTAGAGAATTTAAGAGTTCTGTCTGTTGTTCTCAAATGAAGCCCTAGCGAATTTTTTGGAAGAACATTATTTTTTAATTTTTGTTTTAATTTTTTTCCAGGTATTATTTTTTTATAAGATTTTTTCCATTCCCTAAAAAGAACCTGATTACTGATTAGTTTAAAAGGGTTATTTTTAGCAACATTCTTGATAGTTATCTCAGTATTGTAAGAATTAAGATTTATAGTGGAGGCTCTTTTATTCTTCAATTTTATTATTTTAATATTTTTAATTTCACAGTAATCTGAAAATCTAAAAGGACATTCTTTAGTTATTTTTTCAAATATATAGAAAATTTTACTTTTTTTAGAGTTCAGATTATTTATAGCTATATAGAATGTAATAGCTCTTAACTTGTCGCTAAAACCAGAATTAATTTTTGATAAGTCTACGATCATTAATTTTAATATTTATAACAATTTATAATTCCATATATGTTTCCTAACCCTCTATAGAAACCTTTTTTTTTAAAAACAAAAATACTCATTAAAAAAATAGTTGTTTTTATTAAAGTCATAAAAAAAAATCTTATTTTTGATAATTTGTACTTTTTAACAATTTTATATCTATTTCTTGTCTCATAAACTCCAAATTTAAAACTACTTCTATCAATTGATAAAGGATGAAAATATTTTGCATCTGCTGAAATAATAATTTTTTTATTTGAATGATAAAAATTTAAACTAAAATCTAAATCCTCTAAGTATCCATATCTCCCGAAATTAACATCAAATCTTAGATTGTAAATTTCATTTGATTTATAAATACAGGCTGTTGTGTATATCCAGTCAACAAATAAGTCTCTCTTAATATTTAATATCTTTGTTTGCCAGCCGCTTAGGGCAACCTTGCCAGGTGTTTTGTGGTAGAGATCAAACAAATTGAATAAAAAAATATTTTTTGTTTTCTCAATAAAATCAAATTTATTTATTTTTTGTATTTGGTTAAAACCATAAGCAATAATATTTTCATCATCAGCATTTTCAATTATTGTTTTGTTCATTTTTTGAAACATGTCTTCTTCAAATGTAATGTCATCATCCAGAAACATAACAAATTTACTTTCTTTACTCATATTTTCTATTCCTATGTTTCTTTGTATTGAAGTTGATGGCTGACTATGGAAATATTTTATTTTGTAATTTTTAATTATTTCATTAATTGGTTCTTCATACACTTTGTCTGAGCTATCAATTACTAGGATCTCTAGAAATTCAACTTTATGTTTAATTATTTGATCTAAAGTATTTTTCAAATAACTAGGTCGATTTCTAGTAGGTATTATCAATGATGTTTTTTCACTGAACATAGGATTTTAAACAAATTTTTTTATAAAAGTATAAAGATTATTCTCTTTAAACAATAATCCTTTAATTCCACAATTTTTTGCAAATTTTAAATCTGACCTTTTATCTCCAATCATATAAATATTTTTATATTTAATATCCCATTTTTTTTTAATTATTTTATAAAATTTTATACCTGGTTTTCTACAACTTGATTTTTTTTTAAATTTTTTAATCAAAGCATTTAAGTGAAAGGGGCTATAAAATATTTCATTTATATAACAATTTTGTTTTCTTAATTCTTCTAAAATATAATTGTGTAAAATATTAATCATTTTTTTTTACTACTTGTTAAAATAAATAGAAGTAAGAAATAAGAAATTAAACTCAAGAAAAAAGAAATATAAAATTTCTTAAAAATAATGAATGATATAATTGGTAAAAACATTAAAATTTGCATTGAACAAAAAGTTTGTAAAAAATTATACTTTTTCATGAGGTAATGGTGCATATGGTTTGTATCTGCTGAAAAAGGGTTTTTATAAATAAAGATTCTTTTAATGAACAACCTTAACAATTCATATCCTGGAATGCACATTATTAAAAATATTTCGTCTGAGTTGACTATATATCCCTGATTATAAGCTTTTATACAAATGTAACTTATAAAAAATCCTAAAATTAAAGAGCCACTATCACCTAAAAACATTAAATTTTTAAGATTATAAAAAATATATATGAATAAGCTCAATCCCAAGAGAATTAAAAAAAATGAATATCTACCTTGTAAAATAAAAATTATAAAAATAATTAATGTGTAAGTTGCTGCTTGAGCATTTATTCCATCAAGCATATTAAATGCATTAATGAACAACAAAAAACATAAAGTTGTAAAAAAAAATGCAAATCCTCCTAAAGGAATTTCTTTTTCTGTGAAAGAAAAAACAAGATTTTTTATTAAAATTTCATGATCAAAAATTATTGATATAGTTATAAATAAAGACATTAAAAAAAATTTTAATAATGAATTAAGGTCTTTTTTATCATCGATGCGTCCAAGAAAAAAAAATAATGAAATAACAATTGTAAAAATTATTAATTGTGTGGAAGTTTCAAACAAAATTAATGACTCAGCATAAAAAAAATAATTTACAACTAAATATAAAATTATATTTATATATAAAATCAAACCCCCAAGAAGTGGGATTGGTAAATTATGAATTTTTCTATTGTTATCTGGTATATCAAATACGTTATTGAGCTTTGCAAAATATTTATAGTTAAAAAATAATATTAAATTAAAAATTATGCAAAAAAGTAAAACAATAAACAAAGTCATCTTTTAATTTTATTAGCCAAATATAATCCTATTGGCAAATAGTTTAAAAAGATATACCAGTTATTGAAATAGTTTCCTGATGGCAAAAAAGGAAACATTGAAATAAATATTGCTAGAAGAAAAAAATAATTTGAGCTGTCTTTGTTCTTCAATAAATCTTTATTTTTGAAGGAGCTTTTAAGTAAGATAAATAAATTGTAAGTTATATAAATAAAAATACTTAAAAATAGTAAAAATCCAATAAGACCAATCTCAGATAAAAACTGAAGATATATATGATGTGGATGCGTATTGCATCCATCAATTAACCCCTGTGTATTCATATCATTACCATAATCTTGTTTTAATTTCTCAATGTATTTTTTCTCTAAACATAATTTTCTAAAAGATTTTAATCCTGCTCCTAGAATTGGATAATCCTTAAAAATTTCAAAAGCAGTATAATAATGTAGTGTATGTCTTAAGCTAAAAAAAATTACATTATTTTCTAAATTGATACTTTGATTAATTGTGTGCGTAAAATTTCTATCAATACTTTCTTTCTTAATTTGAAAAATTATTAAAAAAACTATTAAAAGAGAAAATAATAACCATATTAAAAATTTCCTTTCGAAAAAAAAATAAAAAAATAAAAAAATAAAAAAATTTCCTAATGCTGTTCTTTCTCCGCTAATTAATATTAAAAAAAAGGCAAGAATAATAATAATTAAATTATATTTGAATATATTTTTATTGTTATAAAAATAAGTTAATCCAACATACAAAGGTAAAGTTCTTGATATAAAACTTCCCATGATTTCTTCATCATCAAACAAACTTCTTATTCTAGGATTGTTACCATCAGTCTCTATTCCTAAAATATTTATATTAAAATTAATAATTAATAGACTATCAATAAATAAAATAAACAAGCAAAGAGAATAAACTTTGTGAATTCCTTTTGCTAAATCTTTAAAATGATTCATTAAAAATGCTAAAGCAAAAATAAACAGAATAAGTCTTAAATAAGTTGCAGAACTTTTAAATGAAATAGATTGATCAACAGATAATACTGAACTTAAATTTATAATGATGAATATTAAAATGAAATAATAAAAAAATTTATTGTCTAAATATTCATATTCTTTATTTTTTAAAATAAATAAAAAAGTGAAAATACCAATAACACTACCCATTAAATCCGTAAAAAATGGTCCTGAAATTAGAAGAAAAGGAAAAAAGATTAGTGAGTATTTACTAAAATTTATTAAAAAATTATATTTCATCAAAAATTTATGTATATATGAAATTGTAGATGTTACATATCATAAAATTAATTAAAAATAGCTCATTAAAAGAATTATATTTTTTTTTATTTTTGATCGCTTATTGGTTTTTAATTTGGTCATCAATAGGTGTTGAGTATAATTCAATTCTTCACTTTGGATATAATATTCAAGGTCACATAAATTTTTTTAGGATAAATACACCGTTACTATTTTCGATAATATCATGTATTTTCATATTTTTTAAAATTTTTAAAATTAAAAAAATTAAATATTATTTTAATATTATATTTTTATTTTATTTATATTTTTTTTTTCAACTCATTGGTTTATTTCTAAATAAAGATATTGAAATTACTCTAGGAAATACTTTTTTATTAATTTTAGGGATAGGTACAATTAATATTTTTTTATATTTAAAAATATATAACTATGAAAATTTTTCAAAAGTTCTTTTATATGTTTCATTAGTTTTCTGTGCAATTTTCGTATTTTTTATATTCATTTCAAATATAAATAAAATGTCTGAACATTTGGCATATTCAACATTTTACTCAATTAGTGTACCAGGTGATCGTCTTTTGGATCATGCTTACCCACGTACAACTGGACTTTCAAGGTTATTTGCTGTTGTAAACATATTTCTTATTGCTTTTTATTTAAAAATTAATCCAAATAAAAAAAAATTAGCATTTTTTATATTGATCATTACCAGTTTATTTGGAACTATTATTTGGGGATTTCAATCAAGAGGAACAATAATATGCTATTTTTCTGCATTATTGATTATTATTTTTTTATTTAAAAATGAGAATAAATCAAAGTTTTTAAATTTTTTTTTAATAATTATTCTTCCAATTTTAATTTTTAATGGATCCTCAACCATAGTAAAGAAATTATATTTCACATACAAATATGATGTTGATATAAATTTAGATTTACCAGAAAACGAACGAATTGAGCTTGAAAAAAAAATAAAACAAATTGAAAATAAATCAATTTATTCAAACAGGTTTATGAAAAAAAATAATATCTCTTCGGGTAGAGTAGAAATTTGGCAATATGTTATTTCAAATTATGACAAGAAAAAAATTTTTGGATATGGTGTGCAAGGAGATAGATTTTTGTTGGGAAAAAAATACAAAACTTATGGAAATAATTCCTCAAATGTATTTGTTTATTTTTTTGTGTCCGGTGGTTACCTTTCAATATTTATACTAATTCTAATTATCTTACGAATTTTAATAATTTTATTAAAAATTTACTTTCAAAGTAGGCATGAAAAAATAAAAGAATCATTTATTTTTAAATTATGTTTAATGCTCACAATTTTTTTCCTTGTTAGAGGTTTGGTAGAGAATAGTTATGGTCTATTTAGTATAGATTTCTTATTATTTATAACTAGCATATTTATAATTGAAAATTTATTTAATAAATCTATTAGAAACACGATATATTAAGGTCAATTTCTATTCTTTAATCTATTTAACATTTCAACACAAATAAAAATCAAAAAACCTGATTGAGCAAATACTAGCCTGTTCAAAGTGATTGGTACTAACCAATTAATATCGTTTGGGGTGTTTAAAAAAATCGCATATACAAATCCAAACATTAATAAAAAGTAGGTATATATAAAATTTTTATTTTCTAAGTAATTTGAATTTGTTTTTATAACAATTAAAGACAAAAAAATTAAAATCCATATTGGATATTTAAAAAAACTAATTATAAAGTATTTTGTTATTATTATAATTTTAGAAATTAAATAAGAAATTTGTAAGTTTTTGAAAGTTTCAGAATTAATTATTTCATCATTGAACTCTACCGAACCAAAATAGTAATTTTTAATAAATATAAAATATAAAAATAAGCCTACAGACATTAAAAAGTAAAAAACTTTTGATAAACCTGGTCTTTTAGAATGTAAAAGAAACAAAACACCAAATATAATAAAATAAAATAAACCCTCCTGTTTTGTCCAAATAAATAAGTTTGAGGTGAGTAAAATAATGATTTCAGGTAAATAATTATTACTTGAAAATTTATTTGAAATATAAAAATTGTAAAAAAAATTAGAATAACAGTAAAAGCAAAAAAATAAAAAATATTCTTGATATCCTCCAAACAAATAAATATTTGTTGAAAGATAAAATATTAGAAAAATAATTAGTATCTTTTCAAAATTTGAAAACTTTTTACTTAGTTTTGAATTTATAGAAAAAATAGAAATCAAAAATATATATAAAAAAAATAGTCTTCCCAAATATTCATTTTGAATTAAGCTATTTTTCCAAAAAAAAGCCCAAAGATATGAGCCTAGATGTGGGTAATAATCATAATTAAGGCCTTTTAAGTTTGAAACTGTACCACCTTGATAGAAAACTTTTACCTTATGAATCCAATGAGCTAAAGCGTCATATTCCAGATATCCATTTTTAACAATTAAAATAGCTACAGAATAAAAACAAATTCCATAAGTAAGATTTAAATAGAGATTTTTTTTAAATAAATTTAAGTATTCTTTTTTAAATATTATGAAAAAAAAGAAAGTATAAGTTAAAATAATTATAAATATTAAATTTAAATTTATTACAAAAAAAGATAAAATTAAAAATATGTTGCAATTAATTATTATGTTTAATAACTGTATTTCGCTGAAAGTATATTCGATAGAGTGAATTTTTTTTTTTAAATAAAAATAATTCAAAGGAAAATTTGAAAATATAAATAAAGATATTAGAGTTAATAATATAGAAAAAATTTCAATCATTTCGATAAGAAATAACAATTTTTTTCATTATAAATTGATGAAAAATTATCTTGCAAATATTTATTTAGCTCATTCTCTTCAGCACCAATTAAAATTAAATATTTTGTATTTTTTTTTTTTCTATATTCGTAAAAGTACCCTTCTGGACTTGGAAAATTATTAAAATTTTTTACACTTATATTTTGATCAATATTTTTAAATTTATGTAAAATTTTTTTATAAAATCCATAACCAGATTTATCACAATCACCAGCACCTTTGATCAACCTAATTTGATAATTTTCTCTTAATACAATATACGAATTTGTAAATGCATTAAATACATACAAAATAAATATAAAAAAAATCAAAAAACTTAATTTATTGTTAGAGTTCATCTTTAATGATTATTATAAACAATTAATATAGTAAATTTTATTAATTATATAATAAATTATTTTAAATAATATTAATAAAGTTTTATATATTTATATTTTACTAAATAGAAATATGGGTTTAATTAAGTTAAGGTTTAAATGAAAGTATCAATAATTACAGTTTGTCTAAATAGTGAAGACACTATTCTTGATACTTTAAATTCAGTTATAACTCAAAATTACGAAAATATTGAACATATCATAGTTGATGGTGGCTCAACAGATAGAACAATTTATTTTCTTAAAAATTACAATTTTAAAAATAAAAAAATTTTATTTAAGAATAAGTGCTCACTTTATAATTCAATTAATTTAGGTATAAAATTAGCGACTGGTGACATAATAAGTATTTTGCATTCAGATGATATTTATAACTCACCCAAAACAATTTCAAATGTTATAAAAAAAATAAAAAAGTCAAAAAAAGAAATTTTTTTTGGAGATGTTATTTATTACAAAAAAAATTTTAAAAATATTATTAGATATTATGGTTCTTTAAACTTTAAAAGATCACTAATGAAATACGGTTTTATGCCTCCACATACTGGATCATTTTACAAAAAAAGAATTTTTATGAAATATGGTTATTATAAAGATTTTAGAATAGCTGGTGACTTCGAACATTTATTGAGATTAATTTACAAATATAAACTTGACTTTGAAATTTTAAATTTAATTACAACCAGAATGAGAAGTGGAGGTTTATCAAGTAAAAATTTAGGCTCTTATATAGTAATTAATAAAGAATTAATTAAATCTTTCAAACTTAACAAAATAATAAATAACAATTTTTTAATTTTACTTAGAATTCCTTCAAAAATATTTCAATTTTTTTTATTTAACAAAAGAAAACTAAATGAGTCATTTAAATTAATTGGTTCAGATTTTATTAAAAATCATAAAGAGAACAAAATTAAATTACTTCAGAACATAAATAAATTAAATTTTAATAATAATTTTATATTGTCAGCTCTTAACTTGGCTTTTTTAGGATCTTATTCAAAAAATCGAATAAAATTACATAAAAATATGATTAATTGGCCTGATGGAATTTTTTCAAAAGTTTATGGAAAAAATATAAAGAAAATACCAGGTAGAGAAATTTTAGATAAAATTAAGATACCTAAAAAAATAAAAAAAATTATTATAATTGGTAACTTGACTAATAGTGGAAAAAAATTTTTAAAAAAAAAATATAATCTTCCAGTAATAAACTACAAACTTCCGTTTGGTAAAATTGAAGAAATAAAAAAAAAGGCCAACTTTAATTTTCTTTCTTCTGATTTAATATTCATTACACTCCCAACTCCAAAACAAGAGCAAATTGCTCATCATTTATCAAATATTAATGAACACTTTAAAATAATATGTATTGGAGGATCTATTGGAATTATATCTGGTGACGAAAAAGTTGTTCCACCATATTTAGTTAATTTCGAATTTTTTTGGAGATTAAGGTATGAAACTAAAAGAAGATTCTTAAGATTATTTGCTACTTTTACTCAATATGTTTTGGATTATTTATTTATAAAAAAAGCAAAAGAAATTAAAATAAAATATCTTTAGTAAAAAATTATATATTCACCTTATTAATATTTTTATTACTAACCTTATAAACTTCATCAAATTCTTTCATCATTTTAAGATTATGACTAATAAAAATAACAATTTTTCCATTTTTTAATTTTATCAAATTAGATAATATTTTTTCTTCTAAATTTTCATCTAAAGCATTGGTTGCCTCATCAAATATCAATATATCTTTATTTTGATAAATTGCTCTGGCAATTCCAATTCTTTGCAACTGTCCACCTGATATATTTTTTCCAAAATCACTCATTTTTTCACTGTTTATATTAAAATCTCTTTCTAAATTTTCTAATTCTGCAATTTTTAATGATGCATTATATAAATCGTAATCAATTTTATTTTCATCAACTCCAAAACATATATTTTTTATTAAGCTATCATTTAGAACTGAGGTCTTTTGTGATATATAGGAAATATTGTTTTGAAATTTTCTTTTTAGAAAGCTCGAATTTATTTCTGTATCATTAACTAAAATATTACCTGTTATAGGTTCAACAAGACATGTAATAATATCTAACAATGTTGTTTTACCACTTCCGCTATCGCCAAAGATTCCTATTGTCCGATTTTTTTTGAACTCTAAATTTATTTTATCTAATACGACGTCTTTATTTTTTTGGTATTGAAAAGATATATTTTTTAGTTTTATTAAGTCAATTGTTTCAAATTTTTCGTTATGGTATTCAACATTATTTTTGATATCAATTTCTTTAACCAATTCAACAAATATAGGATTGTAATAATTTACATTGTAATGAAAATATAAAATTTTATGAATTGACGGAATTGCTCTATAACTTACTGCAGCAAAGAAAGTACAAACAGCTATTATCTTTAAAGGACTAGAATTTAAATGTAACAGGTAATAAATGATGAAAATTAAACCTGATATTCCAACTGTTTCTAAAATAAGCTGTGGGCTTCTTTGCATTCCTGATCTGACAGCATCTAGGTAAGCAATTTTAGATAAAGATTTTTGGAAATTTTTAAAATACATGCCTGTTTTTCCAATCAATAATATTTCTCTAAAATTATTTATTATTCTATTAAAATTATCAAACTTTACATTTAACTTTTCTTTTCTTTTTACTCCTAATTGTTTTATATATTTATTAATTATTTTTCCTGAAATAGCTCCAAAAAAAAATAAGCTAACTAAAATTAAAAAAGTATTAAATTGTTTAAAAAAAATTATTAATAAAATTAAAACTAAAATTAACACAATCTCTGAAATAATTGTTAATACTGCAGCAAACATGCCGTTTGTTAAATCATTTATTTTTTGATTTATAATTGAGTTAATTTCTGAAGAATTTTTTTTAGAATGATAAAGATAATTTTGATGAAGATATTTATTCATCAACTCATTAGATAATTTAGCATTTATTTTACCTGTAAATAAAAATTTGTAATATTCAGTGAATATTAAAATTATATTTTTTGTTAAATATAAAAAAATTAATGAAACAGAAAAAAAAAATAAAGCTTCATTTCTTTCCATTGAAAAAATAAAATTTGGGACATATTTTCCAAATGAAGAGTCCCCTAAAATTTCTATAAAATTAGTATCTAAGACAAGAGCTATGAGTGGCATTACCAAACTAATTCCAAGAGCCTCAATTAAAGATGACAATATAAAAATAAACAACAATAAATAAACAGAGTATGGCTGATATTTTTTAATAAATTTAAAAATTTTGATATATGTTTTCATATAAAAATTTTTAATATAAGAGATGTCATGTTAAAACAATAGCTAAAATTATAAATTTTATTAAGTTTAATCTTAAATGAACTATAATAGAATATCTAAATTAAACAAAAGTAAATTATTTTTTTGGGCAGCTGATTATGAAACAAATTCAGGTGAGGGAAGACTTGGAAGACTTTTTATTAAAAATTTAAAAATTAAAAAAAAAAAAATAATTAAAATTAAACCTCCGAGTTCAAAATTTTTAAATTATAAATACATAGTACCATTTACGGGTATTTTGTTTTGTTGGATTTATTTTTTTAGTAAAAAAAAAGTTATTTATTTGAATTATTTACCTTATTGGAATTTCTTAATTTTTTTATTATTGCCACCAAAAACAATAATTGGACCCATTACTGGAGGTGCAGTTTTTACTAAAGGGTCTAGTGATTATTTAATAAGAAAATATATTTTCCCTATACTTTATCTTTTAAGCAATGCTGTGTTGAAAATAAGATTTAAAAAATGTTTATTTTCAACAAACTTGCTTAAGAAATATTTACCTAGCAGCATAATAAAAAAGAGTGAATTCAATTTTGTTTTTAAAGCAATTAAAAAAATTAAAAGTCAAAATTACTTTCAAAGAAAAATTGATTTCTTATTTTATTACAGAGATCATAGAAATAAAAAAAAATTTTTTCCATTTAAACTTATTACTAAACTTATCAAGTATAATTATAATATAATGATTGTTGGAGATAAGATTGAAATAAAAGGACTAACTAATCTAGGCTTTGTATCATATAAAAAAGTAAACAATTTATTAAAAAAGACAAAATATACAGTAATATCAAATGAGAATATATTTAGTTTTTTTACTATAGACGCTATAAATAATAACGTAAAAATTTTGATTAAAACAAAAGATTTTAAGTTATTAAAAGATTATAGAAATAACTTTATAAATTTTAATTTTTATAGAAACGACCTTAAAAGACTCAAATAATTAAAATGTCAATAATTTTAGGAATAAACTGTCTACATGCTGATAGTTCAGCATGTATAATTAAAGATGGTAAATTAATTTATGCAATAGAAGAAGAGCGAATAAATAGAGAAAAACATACATCAAACTTACCAATAAATTCTATTAAAGAATGTTTAAACAAAACGGGAATTAAAGAGGAGGATATAACTGATGTTGCTTTTAATACCAAACCTAAAACTAATTTATACATCAAAATTAAGTACTTGATAAAAAACTTTAGTTTTAAAAATAATTTTATAAAAAGGTACTATAACAAAAATATTCTCGATAAAATTTTTTCAAATAACTTGAATTTCAATTCAAAAGTTAAATTTTTTTTTATTGAACATCATTTAGCACATATAGCATCAGCTTATTATGCTTCTGAATTTAATGATGCCATAGGACTTTCAATAGATGGTTCTGGTGATTTTACGACAATGATGATAGCCGAATGTAAAGACGAAAATATAAGAGTTATAGAAAAGATAAACTTTCCTGACTCACTTGGTATATTTTATCACGCGATGACACAATTTCTAGGATTTAAAAACTTTGGAGATGAATATAAAGCGATGGGCTTGGCCCCATATGGAAAACCAATATATTTTGATAAAATAAAAGATAATTTATTTATAGAAGATGACAAGTTTTTTAAATTAAATATGAAGTACTTCAATCATGGAAATTTAAATTTTGATTATTCATACAAATCACTTAATTCAATACCAAATATTTATTCGAATGAACTAAACAATTTATTTTGTTTTGAGATTAAAAATATAAATCAAGAAGATTTTAGAAAGAATTTATCTTCCTCTGTACAAAAAATTTATGAATATTTTTTTTTGAAAATACTTAACAAAATTAAAAATATCAATTTTTCTAAAAATTTAGTTTTCGCTGGAGGTTGTGCTTTAAATTCTACTGCCAACAACATACTTATAAACAAAGATTTTTCAAAAAATATATTTATACCGGTAGCCCCTGGAGACAATGGTGGTAGCTTGGGTGCAGCATTCTATGTATCTAAAAGAATAATTAAAAATAATAACTTTAATAATCCATATTTAGGAACAGCTTATGATGAAAATGAAATAGAGGATATAATCAAAAAAAAATATAAATATGATGTAAACTATAAAAAGTTTGAAACCAAAGAAGAAAAATTTAACTCAGCAACTAATATCATAATTAATAAAGGTGTGATTGCATGGTTTCAAAATAAGATGGAGTTTGGTCCAAGAGCACTAGGAAATAGATCTATACTTGCTGATCCTAGAAATAAGAACATAAAAGAATTAATTAATTTAAAAGTAAAAAGAAGAGAAAATTTTAGACCCTTTGCACCTTCAGTTTTATCTGAAAAACAAGATGAGTGGTATGAAGAAAAATTTTATAACAGATATATGTCAGCTGTAATGAATATTAAAAGTGAAAAAAAAAATATTGTTCCCGGAGTTGTTCATGTAGATAATACATCAAGAGTTCAAACTGTGGATAAAAATTTAAATGAATGTTTTTATAATCTCATATATGTATTTTATAAAAAAACTTCGGTGCCAATGTTGCTTAATACCTCTTTTAATGAAAATGAACCAATTGTAAGAACACCTGAAGATGCTATTGATTGTTTACTAAGAACAAATATTGATGCTTTGTTTTTAGAAGATTTTTATTTAGAGAAAGTTAAAAATTAACAACTGCAATAGATGCCGTATCCTCTAGAAAAAAAATTAGTTTATTATTTTTGAATACAATATCTCTTACCCTTTCACCTATATTTTCAATATGATATTTTTTTATTTTATTTTTTTCATCTAATTTAAAAAAAAATAGTTTTTTTCCACCTAGTGACGAAGACATATATTCTGAGCTTCCAAAACCAACTATTTCAGAAATACCTATCGAAGGAGTAAAGTAATGAATGGGCTCAATGAAACCGTGGTCCTCGTGAGATTTTTTTAAGGGATACTTTTGATATAACAAATTAACTTTGCGAATTTGCTCTTCGGTAATTGCATTTTTTTTTGCGTAATGCTCTCCATAAGATGCAATTGGCCATCCAAAATTTAATATATTGTTATTAGCTATATCTTTTAAATTAATTAAATTTATTTCATCTCCTCCTCTTGGGCCATGATCTGTAGACAGCAAAATATTATTTTTTTTATCAACATGCAGTCCCTGGGGATTTCTATGTCCAATAGATACTACTGTCTTCTCTTGATTTTCTAAATTAATGTTAATAATTTTTCCAAAAATACTAGATAAGTCCTGTGCTTTCTTTCTAACTCTGAAGTCACCAATTGATAATAATAGATTTTTTTGGTCTACAGAAACAATTCTTCCGCCTGACTGGATTGGTACAAAAGCTTCTTCATTTTTTTCTTCAATACATTCGTTTGATTTAAAAAGGTATTTGAAGTTTAAATAACTGTAATCAATATCTGATTGCAAAACTGAAACTGACCAACAATTTTTTGTTACTTCGTCAGTAAATGTAACATAAACTTTTTGCTCATGTATAAGAATATCTTTAAATGAATAAGTTGTATCTCTTTCAAATTCATTTTTTTCTAAAAATAAATTTAAATTATTTTCAATTTGCTTCAAAATGATCCCGTTATTTGTAATTTCTCCATGAGCCATTAATCCTCTAGAAGACATTAAAAACAATTCATTATTAAAAAATTCAATATAAGAACTGCCTGCATACTTATTGGATATACCACTCAATAAATAATTTTCTTTTGGCATATAAAACTGAATTTTTTTTATTTCATCAAAAATTTTTAATTCTTTGGACTTTGAATTTTTAAATACAAGGTTTTTTAAACTTCTTTTAAATTTTAAATCACTTTCTACTGGATTGTTTGATGGTATACTCGGAAAATTATGAGGCAAATTAAAGTAAAAAAATCTTACTTTATGCATTGTATTTGGAGAAATTTGATATCCTTTCTTAATTAAAAAATTCTGATTTTTGTAGGCCAGAATAACTAAAATTAGTAAAAAAATAATTATAACAAAGGTTGATTTTGAATATTTTTTAAACATGAATTTTTATTAATTTAAAATTAATTTTAGTAAATTTTCTGTATGCTTGCCTGGAGTAAATTTTTTAATATTTATCTTACCTCTTTTTTTTAATTTTTTAACAATTTTCTTATTCATAGTTATTTTTTGTAACTTATCAGTAATGTCATTTACATTATTTGGATTAAAGTACAATGCGGCATTTCCATTAATCTCTTTAGAAGAAGAATGATTTGAGATTGCAACGGGACAACTCATTTTCATCGCTTCTAAACTTGTATATCCAAAAGACTCTGAATAAGAGGAAAAAATATATGCGTTGGAATACTTATATAAATTGAATAAAAATCTTGAATTTAAATTAAGAATTATTTTTACCTTATTTTGTAATTTTTTTTTATTAATATAAGACATTATCTCATCAAAATATATTTGATCTAAAATCGTGAGTACTAAGTAAAATTTTAAATTTGTATTATATTTTTTTATAAATACATCAAATGATTGAATTAATTTTAAAATATTATGGTATTTTGCACATGAACATATAGATAAAATATAATCTTGTTCATATTTAACATTTTTTAAATAATAATTATTTTTTTTTTTATAAAATTCTTCGTTTAAACTTAAGTATAAATACTTAATCTTCTTTCTAAAATTTGGTTTTAAGATTTTCGATAATTCTTCTT
Source organism: uncultured Pelagibacteraceae bacterium (assembly GCA_902526595.1). Classification (GTDB taxonomy): domain Bacteria; phylum Pseudomonadota; class Alphaproteobacteria; order Pelagibacterales; family Pelagibacteraceae; genus Pelagibacter. The sequence continues at coordinate 22,004 of CABZLO010000015.1, forward strand.
TTGAAGTTTTAGATACACAAACAAGTTGATCACATTTTTCTAAAGATTTTTGCATGAAATATTTAATTATTTTTTTCTTAATAAAATTTCCTGGCATAAGATTAAATTTTACCCAAGGTAAATTGCTATGTAATATGAGTGTAGTCTTAATTTTAAAATAATTACTAACTAAAGGACAAATGTTAAGAGGAGATAAAAGTTTTTCTATCTTAAGTTTTTTTAATTTCAGTGGAAGTACAATTTGTATCCAAAAAATTTTAAAATAACTTAATGTATAAAACTCCGGAACCTTAATTATTATCAAATTTTTACATTTTCTTATGAGATCTTGATGTAAATCAAAGATTTTTTTGTTAATAAAAATATAAGTTTTCTTTTTAGGAGGATTTTTTTTTATACCTTGTAGTAAACTAATTATATAAGTTAAAGATCCACTATTTATATTAGTACAAACTAAATCAAACGCTATTTTCATAATTTTTTTTAATTAATGAAACAAAGGCTTTAAAACTCTCAGATGAATTTAATAAACTTTTTTTAAAAAATTTATAATTTTTAATTCCATGATAATTTATAAGTTTTGGATTATTATAATAATATTCAATTGCATTTTTTAAATCTAAAGAACTTGGTTTAATCAATATACCGTTTTTATTATCTTCTATATACTCTGAGACTCCACAATTTTTTGAAATAATTAAAGCCATTCCTGATGCCATTGCCTCCATAGGGGCAACACCCCATCCATCATATAAAGATGGAAAAATAAATACATTATTTTTTTGATAAATACTAATTAATTTTTTTCTACTTAAAAAAGTATGAAGCTTAATTTTAATTCCTTTATTTTTTTTTTTGTATGATATTATTTTATTTTTTAAAGATCCCTCACCAACAAAAGTAATATTTAATTTTTTATAAATTTTATTATCCAATTTTTTTAATGCACTTAAAATTAAATTTATTCCTTTTCTTTCTATTAGTTGCCCTACAAATAAAATATTAAAATAATCTTTTTTACATTTATTTTTTAAAAAATTTTTAGAATTTATATTGTATGGTATTAAAAATGTATTT
>CABZLO010000016.1 GCA_902526595.1 uncultured Pelagibacteraceae bacterium
TTTATTAGTGCAAATGGATATTCATTATTAATCAATACTTTTCCAATCTCATTTTCGTTACTGAAAATAACCTCACCTTCATGTAATTTTCCATTTATAATATTTATAGGCAACAATCTTTTTGTAAGTTTGTTTTTAAGTTTGATCCTTGCCGTATTTTCTTGTCCAACATAACAACCTTTTTTAAAATCAATTCCATTAAGTTCATCATAATTACACTCAATTCCAAAAGCTTTATTTTGTAATTGATTTAAGTTTTTTGGGACTATTCCAAGTTTATGACTTAATGAATAGTATTCATTTATATCAGCATCATGTAATTCCAATTTCTTTAAAGATAAATATAGTTTCTCTAAATTTATAATTAATCTTGCGCCTAATTGTTTGTTACGAGGATCTAAAAATATTGGGTCTTCTCTAAACTTAAATGTAAACCCAGGAACATCTTGAACTTTGTCAAAAGTTAAAAACTTTTCATAGCTAAAAGCAGCAACTACAAACTCATTACTAAGATTTAAAATTTCAATTTTTGATCTTAATTTGTAAAGGCTAAGTTGTTTATATAATCCATCTACTTGAGACTTTTCACAATCGATCAAATAACCTGACTTGTGTTTGATTATAATGAATTCATACAAAAATTTTCCTTGAGGTGATAGTAATGATGCAAAGCAACTGCAGGTTTCACTGACTTTATCAATATCATTACTAATAAGGTTTTGAAGAAAACTTACAGCATCTTCTCCGTTTATGTAAAGAACTGCCCGGTCATCTAAAATGTAAACGTTTTTAATATTCATATTTGATTAATTATAAGATGTAATATAATAACATTTTCTCAAAATGTTAGATCTTATAATTAAAAACGGCAAATGTTACATTGATGGTGAATTAAAGGATGTTGATGTTGCTATTAAAGACAAAAAAATTCATAAGATTGGTCAAATTTCAGAAGAAGCTAAAGAAATAATTGATGCAAGCAATCATACAGTTTTGCCAGGATGCATAGATACTCAAACTCATTTTAGAGAGCCTGGATCAACTGACACTGAAGATCTTCACTCTGGAAGTCGAGCAGCAATTGCAGGAGGGATCACTAGTGTTTTTGAAATGCCTAACACTAACCCACCAACTTCTAATAAAAAAGAGTTTCAAAGAAAATTAGATCTCGCTAAAAACAGAATGTATTGCAATTATGCATTTTACTTTGGTGCAACAGCTGAAAATGCAGATGATCTAGCAAGTTTAAAAGATTTAGAGGGTTGTTGTGGAATTAAACTTTTTGCAGGATCTTCAACTGGAAATTTATTAGTCGCTGAAGAAGACGATATTGATAAAGTTTTTCAAAATGCTTCAAAAGTTGTTGCAGTTCACTCAGAAGATGAAGCCATTTTAAAAGTAAATAAAAAACTAATAAAGCAGGGTGACGTTCATACTCACCCGGTTTGGAGAAGTGTAGAGTGCGCAATTTCATCTACCAGAAGAATAGTTAAGATTGCCGAGAAATATAACCAAAAAGCTCATGTTCTTCATATAACAACAAAAGAGGAAATTGATTTTTTATCTCAACATAAGGGAAATATTACATTTGAGATTACTCCTCAGCATTTAACACTATATGCACCTGATTGTTACAATAAACTTGGAACTTATGCCCAGATGAATCCTCCCATAAGGGATAAATCTCACTACGATAGATTATGGTATGCAGTAAGAAATAATTTTAATGACACAATTGGTTCAGACCATGCTCCTCATTTAAAAGTTAATAAGGAAAAAGAATATCCAGAAACACCATCAGGTATGCCGGGCGTTCAAACTTTAATGCCGGTAATGTTAAACCATGTGAATGATGGAAAATTATCTTTAACTCAATTAATAAATCTTGTTTGTGAAAACCCTGTCAAAATTTTCGGTATCCAAAGTAAAGGATTTATCAAGGAAGGATATGATGCTGACTTTACAATAGTAGACATGAATAAAATTGTTGAAATTAAAAATGAAAATATTGAGAGTAAATGTGCATGGTCTCCATTTAATGGATATAAATTTAAAGGAACACCAACCCATACAATTATTGCTGGCAAAATTAAAATGCAACAAGGTAAGATATTAGGAAATCCTGACGGGACACCTTTAAAATTCAGCTAATTTTTACAGTAAAACTATTTACAAGAATTACACCGATTACAATTAAAAATAATCCCACTATAGCTTGCCAAGCTAAGGTTTGTTTAAAGAAAATATAGCCTAATATGGCAATTGTGAAAATTCCAAGACCACTCCATGTAGCGTAAACAATTGCAATTGGAAGCTTGTTTACCACAAATGTTAAAAGATAAAATGCACAAAGATAAAATATTGAAAGTGCAACAGTTGGGATTAATTTTGTGAAGTTTTGCGATACTGGTAGCAACATGGTCCCAGCAACTTCACAAAATATTGCCCCAACTAAAAAAATATAAGTCTTAACCATTAAGAATTTTATGTTTGATTAAATCCTCTTTAATCTCAGTCAGTATTGCTGGATCATCGATTGTGGGTGGAATTTTATATTTAACACTGTCAGCAATTTTTCTAATGGTTCCTCTAAGAATTTTTCCTGATCTTGTTTTTGGAAGTCTTTTGATAACTATTGCAACTTTAAATGCAGCAACAGGACCAATTTTTGCCCTAACCATTTGAATACATTCTTTAGAAATGGTTTCATTATCTTTTTCTACTCCAGATTTTAGAACTACTAAACCAATTGGTAATTGCCCTTTTAATTTATCAGCAATCCCTAACACCGCACATTCAGCAACTGATTGATGTTCAGATAAAACCTCTTCTATTGCTCCAGTAGATAATCTGTGCCCTGCAACATTTATAATATCATCTGTTCTAGACATAATCCAAATGTAACCATCATCATCAATATGTCCTGCATCATAGGTTTGATAGTAGCCGTCATAATTTGACATGTAATTTTCTTTATATCTTTTGTCAGCATTCCATAACGTAGGGAATGTTCCAGGTGGCAATGGCAATTTAACTACAATGTCTCCCATTTCATTTGGTTTTGCTAAAGATTGGTCTGGTTTAATTATTTTAACGTCATAACCAGGCACTGCTTTGCAAGCTGAGCCATACTTAGTCTCCATCATTTCTATTCCTGTGCAATTTGAACTAATTGCCCAACTTGTTTCAGTTTGCCACCAATGATCAATCACTGGAACTTTAAGTAAATTTTCAGCCCATTTAATAGTATCTGGATCAGCTCTTTCCCCAGCAAGAAACAAGCTTTCAAAATTATTAAGATTATATTTGGAAAAAAATTTTCCTTCAGGATCTTCTTTTTTTATTGCTCTAAATGCAGTTGGGGCAGTGAATAAAGATTTTACTTTATAGTCTGAAATAATTTTCCAAAATGCTCCAGCATCAGGAGTTCCAACTGGTTTACCTTCAAATAAAACTGTTGTGCATCCTTTGAACAAAGGAGCATAGACAATATACGAGTGACCAACAATCCACCCAATATCACTTGCTGACCACCAGATATCATTAGTGTCAATATTGTAAATATTTTTCATAGTCCATTTAAGAGCAACAATGTGACCCCCAATATCTCGAACTATTCCTTTAGGAGTTCCAGTCGTACCAGAGGTATATAAAATATATGCAAACTCATTTGAATTCATCTCAACACAATCAGCAGCTTCAGCATTTGAAACCACTTCCTCCCAACTTATTTCGGTTGGTGCATTTAATTTTACCTCATGACCTGACCTTTGAAATAAAATCATCCTCTCTATTTTATGATTTGCTATTTTGATAGCTTCATCAACCAGCGGTTTATATTCTACTGTTCTACCTGGCTCGAAACCACATGAGGCAGTTACCAATATTTTTGCCTTACTATCATCAATTCTGCTTGCAAGTTCATTAGATGCAAATCCACCAAAGACAACTGAGTGTATGGCACCAATTCTTGCACACCCAAGCATCGCAATCACTGCTTCAGGGATCATTGGCATATAAATAATAACTCGATCACCCTTATTAACTCCTTGAGCTTTTAAAGCTCCAGCAAATTTTTCAACTTTAGATCTAAGTTCATCAAAGGTGAACTTACTTTTGTTACCTGTAATTGGGCTATCATAAATAAGAGCAGTGTTTTTTCCTCTACCTTGATCAATATGAATGTCTAAAGCGTTGTAACAAGTGTTAGTTACCCCATCTTCAAACCATTTATAGAAGGGGGGATTAAATTTATTTAAAATTTTTGTAGGTTTTTTAAACCAAAAGATGTCTTCAGCTGCTTCTTGCCAAAATTTTTCAGGATTTTTTATTGAATGATCATAAATTTTATTGAATTTATCCGACATATTTTTTTTGATTCGATTTTAGTAATATTTTTAGTTTTTAACTTATAAATTGTATTTAATTTTAAAAATTAAGTAAAATCAATGTTAATTAGTGACAATTTGCTCTTCGCAAAGCCATTTTTATTTGCTATTTAACGTGTACTTTGACTTAAGGAAGCTTAAGTCTAGTTTATATAAACTAAAAATAAAAACTAACTAGAGAGGGAGTTTTTTATGAATAAACTTAAATTGTTTGCTCTGGCTGCTATGGCTCTGATTGGATTTTCAGGTATAGCAATCGCGGCAGACGCAACCATGTTGAATCAAGATGATTTCGTAGGTATTTCATTTTGGATCATATCTATGGGAATGTTAGCAGCGACTGCTTTCTTTTTCATGGAAGTTGGTAACGTAGCAGCAGGCTGGAGAACTTCAGTTATTGTTGCTGGGCTAGTAACTGGTATTGCATTCATACACTACATGTATATGAGAGAAGTATGGGTTGCTACTGGAGACTCACCAACAGTTTACAGATATATTGACTGGTTAATTACTGTACCATTACAGATGGTAGAATTTTATTTAATTCTAGCAGCTATTGGTAAAGCAAATTCTGGAATGTTCTGGAGATTGCTAATTGGTTCATTAGTAATGTTAATCGGTGGATACTTAGGTGAAGCTGGATACATCAACGCTACTCTTGGCTTTATAGTCGGAATGGCAGGTTGGGTATACATTCTTTATGAAGTATTCTCAGGTGAAGCTGGAAAAGCTGCAGCAAAAAGTGGAAGCAAGGCTCTTGTAACTGCTTTTGGTGCAATGAGAATGATTGTTACAGTAGGTTGGGCTATTTACCCATTAGGTTACATATTTGGTTACCTAGCAGGTGGAGTAGATGCTGACTCACTTAACGTTGTTTACAACTTAGCAGACTTTATTAACAAAATTGCATTTGGTCTAGTAATCTGGGCTGCTGCAACTAGTGTTGCTGGTAAAAGAGCTAAGTAGTTTTACTTAATAATTTAAATTAAGGGCAGGTATATTTTATACTTGCCCTTTTTTTTGTCTGTAATAAAATTATATATAATAACTATACATATGTTTTAAAATGGACGTTAAACTAGATAAATGGCACAAATGTCATGTAGATAAAGAAGTCCTTAAAATGCTATCAAAAAAATCTGACCTAAAAGGATTTCAACATCTATCAGTTTTTTTTGGATTATTAATAATTACTGGAACTTTAGCTTTTATAACGTGGGGTACCTGGTGGTCGGTATTTTGGTTTTTAGTTTATGGAAATATTTATTCGTTCTCCAATCCATTGTGGCATGAGACAGGTCATAAGACTGCTTTTAAATCTAAATTTTTAAATGAAGTATTTTACTATGTTTCCTCTTTCATGTCGAACTTTGAGCCTATAAGATGGAGATATACTCACTTCGTTCACCATGGAAGTACTTACTCTACAGAAAATCCTTTTGATCATGAAATAGAATATGGCAATGACTTAAGAGAAACTCCAAAAAGATTATTAATAAATATCACTCCTTTTTTAGATTTACTTTATTTTAAAAAACATATTTCATTTGAAATTATTCAGCACGCTTTCGGAATTAAAACAAAAGTTATGCAAGATAGTATTCCTGAAAGTGCTCAGTCAAAAGCGATATTAAATTCAAGAATTTATTTATTTATTTGGTTATTAATTATTTTGTGGTCAATATCAGTCACAAGTTGGTTACCCGTACTTTATTTTTTATTACCACAATTCTATGGAAAAACTCTACACAAACTTGTTGCTTTTACTCAACACGCTGGCCTTGCAAGAAATGTTAAAGATCATCGTCTTACTTCAAGAGAAATGTACTTAAACCCTGTTTTAAGTTTTTTGTATTGGAAAATGGAATATCATTTGACGCACCATATGTTTCCAACAGTACCATCTTATAATTTAGATAAGCTTCATCATCATATCAAAGATCAACTGCCAAGAACAAATGACGGGTTGATTGATGCTTATAAAGAAATTATTCCAGCAATAATTAGACAATCAAAGGAACAAGATTATTTTTTAAAAAAAGACATCCCACAGTTACAAAATGTCTAAAAATAGACTAAGTCTAACTTTACTCACTTGCTCTATCTAAAGAAGAGCCTATATATAAATCATGCCAAAAATTACATATAATACCCACGATAACAAAACTCATACTATAGATGTTCAAAATGGATTGACTGTTATGGAGGGCGCAATCCAAAATGATATTCCAGGTATAGATGCTGACTGTGGTGGTGGCATGTCATGTGCCACATGTCATGTGTATATTAATAATGAGTGGTTGGATAAGCTTCCAGAAAAAGAGGATGGTGAGGAAGATATGATAGATATGGCATTTGAACCAAAAAAAAATAGCAGATTAAGTTGTCAGCTCATTGTTTCAGATAAACTTGATGGGTTGGTGGTAAATATTCCATCAAAGCAAGGATAAATGATCAAAACAGATGTATTAATTATTGGAGCAGGTCCAACAGGTTTATTTTGTGCACACCAACTTGGAATAATTGGACTAACTTGTGAGATTGTTGATAATTTAGATAAGGCTGGTGGACAATGCATCGAGCTTTATCCTGATAAACCCATTTATGATATTCCAGCAATACCTGAGTGTACTGGTGAAGAATTAACTAATAATCTTTTAAAACAAATAAAACCATTTAATATTAATTTTCACTTAAACCAGAGGGTGGAAGAAATTAAAAAAGTTGAAAATCGTTGGCATGTAAAAACTAATGGCAACAAAAAATTTGATGTTGCAAGTATTGTTATTGCAGGTGGTGTAGGATCGTTTGAACCAAGAAAATTTCCACAAAAAGAATGTGAAATATTTGAGGGAAATTCAATATTTTATTCAGTTAAAGATAAAACAATTTTTAAAGACAAAACAATCTCAATTTTTGGTGGAGGAGATTCAGCATTGGATTGGGCTATAGAACTTTCTAATATGTCTAAAGTAAATTTAATACACCGAAGAGACGGTTTTAGTGGAGCAGAGTCAAGCGTTCAAAAAGTAAAAGAATTAAATGATCAAGGTAAACTAAATTTATATACCAAATATCAGATGGAATCTGTCTTAGGAGAAAATAGAATTGATACAGTTAAAATTAAACATGATAACGGTGAGGTAAAGGATATTAAATCTGATTATATACTTGGTTTTTTTGGCTTAATTATGCAACTTGGTCCGATATTAGATTGGGGATTAAATATTGATAAAAAAAAAGTTGAGGTTAATACTGAAAATTTTGAAACCAATATAAATGGCATATTTGCAATTGGTGATATTTGTTCTTATCCAGGTAAATTAAAATTAATTCTTTCAGGTTTTCACGAAGGAGCGCTAGCAGCTAGAGGTTGTTTTAAATATGCAAAGCCAGATGAAAAATTAAGGTTTGAGTTTACAACAACTTCAAAAGCTGCTCAGGAAAGACTCGGAATAAAAAAATGATAGAGCTTTTCTCATCTGATACACCAAATGGAAAAAAAATAAGCATAATGTTAGAGGAAATAGGTTTTGAATACAAAATTACAAAATTAGATTTAGTTAAAGGGGATCAATTTAAACCTGAATTTAAAAAGATAAGTCCTTTTGCAAAAATACCTGCAATTATTGATCATTCAAATGATAAGCAATCAGTTTTTGAGTCTGGTGCAATACTAATTTATTTAGCAGAAAGAAGTGGTAAGTTATATGACAAGGACAATAAGTTAAATATCGATCAATGGCTAATGGCACAAATGGGATCGGTTGGACCATTTATAGGCCAATATCATTACTTTTATAAATTTAACAAAGGTTTAAGTGAAGTGGGGGAAAAAAGATATTTTGAAATTACCAAAAGTATTTATGAGGTTTTAGAGGATCATTTATCAAAAAATAATTATTTGGCTGGTGAAAATTACTCGATTGCAGATATTGCTACTTGGCCTTGGATGGCTAGACACGAATGGCACGATATTGGTCTTAAAAATTATCAAAATTTATCCAAATGGTATTCTAAAATTGCTAAACGTGAAGCTGTTATAAATGGATATGCTTTTATGGATAAAAGCGCAGTTATACCGAAGCCTTAATATTATCCTAACAATCTGTACAAAGAACTAAAAATTCCCGCACCAGATAATTCAATTGCTAGAACTATAATGATTATTAAAATTAGTTTTTTGTTCATTTAAAAAATAAGTAAAGTAATAAAATTGCCCAAATAATAGGATAATAAAAATAGATATATTTTTTTGCAAACAAGAAAGAAATTGAATTTTTATATGCAGTTTTTCTATTTTTTCTAGTCATCTGCATGAACCTTTTCGTCTTTTTCATGCTTCTCTTGAGCAGAAATAGTATATTTTGCAACTGGTCTTGCCATTAATCTTTTTAATCCAATAGGTTCAGCCGTATCTAAACAATATCCATAAGTATCGTCTCTAATTCTCATTAAAGCTCTATCAATTTCAGAAATTAATTTTATTTGTCTATTGATCGCTTTCATTTCCACATTTTTATCAGTGTAGGAACTTGCCTGGTCAACAATATCAGCTGAAATACTATTGTCATCCATGCTTCCATTATAAAGTGCTTCATTGTTAGCTTTCACTAATTCCTTTTTCCATTCATTTAATTTAATTCTAAAAAATACTTTATGTTTTTCACACATATATTTTTCAGTATCTTTTGGGATATATGTTTTTGAAATTTTTATAAGCACTTTAGCTGCAGCTTTCTTTGGTTTACTTACAACTTTAGTTTTTGCTTTAGTGACTTTTTTCTTTGCTTTGGTAGTCTTTGGCATAGGTTAATTTTGAGCTCCGGAGTATATTCAGCAAATTAGGGGTGTCAAGCAACCTGATTTGATATAAATATTTATAAATGAGCATTAATAGCAAAAATATAAATAATATTTTTTATATTTTTGTTACAGCTCATCTAATTTTCTGGACTTTGATTCCATCGCTTACTAATCATAACTTACCTCTAGACACCATTGAAGCTTTAGCTTGGGGTAGTAATTTAGATTGGGGATTTAATAAGCACCCACCCATGAGTGCTTTTTTTCCTGAAGTCTTTTATCAAATTTTTGGTTCACAAGATTGGGCTTATTATTTGCTTAGTCAAATCTTTTTAGTTATTTCATTCTATTATGTTTTTAAACTCTCTAAAGAAATCTTAAATAACAACTTACTAGGCTTACTTTCAGTTTTATTAATTGAGACTATTTATTTTTATAATTTTACATCACCAGAATTTAATGTAAACGTTTGCCAACTTCCATTTTGGTCACTTACTGCTTATTATTCGTGGAGAATATTTAGTGGAAAAAACATTAAATTTTCTGACTGTTTTTTAGTTGGTATATTTGCGGCTTTTGGTTTTTTATCTAAATACTTGTTTGTTTATCTTTTAGTGTCAATTGATCTTTTGTTTATTTATCTAATCTTCATTAAGAAAGATCGAAAGTTTGATTTTAAATATTTGATTACAGCTGAAGTATTTTTAGTTGTATTGGTGCCACACTTTATTTGGCTTAACAACAATGAGTTTATTACAATTACTTATGGTCTTGCCAGAACAGGTTTAGAACAATCAAGTTTTATAAACCATATTCAATTTCCTTTAATTTTTTTAGGAAAACAAATTGGAATATTAATTCCATTTTTAATTTTAACCTGGCTATTAGTTCAAAAATTAAAATTTAATATTAATTTTAAAGATAAAAAATTACTTTTTTTGTTATCTATTAATGTTTTACCAATCTTTTTAATGTTTATAACTTCATTTATAACTGGATCAAAAATTAGAACTATGTGGATGACACCATTTTATTTATTTTTTGGCACATTCTTTATCTATATGCTTCAAACTCAGATAAATGTTAAAAAATTAAAACCATTTGTGATTGGATTTGTATTCTTTTTCTTTTTATCACCAGTGCTATATGCATATGTATCAATTACAAAAGATGATAAAAGAACAGATTATCCAGGAAAAGAAATTGCAATCAAAACACAATACGCCTGGGATCAACAATTTGACACAAAAATTAATGTAGTTTTAGGAAATGAATGGAATGCTGGTAATTTATCTTATCATCTAAAATCAAGACCAGTTTGGCAAGGTTCTGTAGAAAGATCTAAATTAGATCAATTGAAAGATTATATGTGCCTTGATAATGTATGCGTGGGCTCAAGATAGTTTATGAAAAAATATACAATTTTAATTCCTATTTATAATGATAGAAAGTCTTTAACTAAATTAATTGAAAATATTAATAAAGTGCTAAATGAAGTATATGCTGAAGTATCAATTTTAGTTATAAATGATGCATCATCACAACAAATTGTAGATACTTACCCAAATCTTGAAAATATCCATTCTTTTGAAATCATTAATATGAAACAAAATAGAGGACATACAAGGTGTATTGCTTCTGGATTAAAATATATTTATGAAAAAAAAGAATTTGATTATGTAATGCCAATGGATGGAGATGGAGAAGATAGACCTGAGGAAATTAAAAATTTTATTGCACTTTCTGAACAAGTAGGAGAACAATCAATTATAGGAGAGAGAGTTAAGAGATCTGAAGGATTATTATTTCAAATATGCTACAAATTTCACAAGTTTTTAACTTTAGCATTTACAGGTAAGTCAATTAAATTTGGGAACTTTACCTGTTTATCTAAAATAACTATTGAAAAAATGTTAAAAGAAAAAGCCACTTGGAGTAGCTTTTCTGGATCATTAAGAAAATTGGAAAATGATTTAGTAACGATGCCCTCTATAAGAGGTACTAGGTATTTTGGACCCTCGCAGATGAGTTTTTTTAATTTAATAAAACACTCCCTTTCAATTATAAGCGTTTATAGAAAAACAGTTTTGACTCGCTCTGCTTTATTTATTATTTTTTATATTTTGTTAATTAAAAGCAATGCGTCAGTTATCACTTCTTTCCCATTATTTTTATTGCTTGTCATGATTTATTCAATTTCTAGTTTAGCTTTAAGGGAAAACATTGATGAATTTAATAATTGTTTAACAAACATTAATGATATTGACAAAATAAAATGAGACTCCAAAGATCAAGTGAGAAAAATAATATTAATTGATTATATAATTATTACCTTAATAATTATTATACTTTTATCTTTTTTTCAAGGATATCAGTGTAAATTTGTTGGACCCGCATTTTGTGAAATCAATATAATTAAAAACCTCTTTTCCGAAAATGGATTGATAGAAAATTTACAATCACTCTTTTTAGCAATCTCAATTCTTTCCTTAATTTATGTTGCAAAAAATTTTAATAATAACAAATTAATTAAAGTATTTATTGTAATAAAAGTTGTAGCTTTAACTTATTATTTAGGTGAAGAAATAAGTTGGGGACAACACATTTTTCAGTGGGATACTCCTAAAATTTTTAGTGAAATAAACAACCAAAATGAAACAAACTTACATAATATCTCAAATTTGTTAGATCAGTTGCCAAGAACTATGGTTGTTCTGTGGTGTGGAATAATACCTGTTATATTTTTCTATATAAAAAAAAATTTTTATTTCAAAAAAGAATTTAATTTAATTTTACTTCCTGAAAAAAAACTTTTAATCATATCAATAATATTTTTAATTTTGTTTTTACCAGATTTTTTTGTTGATAAATTAGATCTTCATCCAGGGCATTATATTATAAATCCAGGTCATTTAGGAGTTGATAACCATTCAACTCCTATACCAGAAGCATATTTCTTTGATTTAATTACTTTCAATTTTGTGCCAAAATTATCAGAATTGCATGAATTAATTTTCTGCTTTTATTTTTTAGTCTATTCAATTAGTTTTAGTAAAAAAAAATTTTATAATTTATGATTATGAAAAACTTTTTTCGAAAAGTAGCATTTGGAATAGGACCTAACGAAGAAGTTCCATCTGATCCTTTAAATTGGGCTTTAAATCAGGTTAATGAAATTCCAGAATTATCTTGGCAAGGTAAAATATATTCAGAAAAAGAATTACGCAAACATTACAGAGACTACGTTTACAATGACAGAAAAGTTTTAAGAAAAAAATATAAAGACGATAAAACGCTTTATAAAACTTATAAAAACTTATTAAGGCACGAGACAGGCCAAAAATTTTGGGAGTCATTAGAGATATCTATTAGACACAATGAGGGAATAAACAGCCAGCATCCTGTACTTGCAAAACTTTGGATGTTTTGGGGAAATTTTTTTGCAATCAGTGAAAAAGATTTTCTAGCTAATTATTCTACAGGTCCATATCAACGAGAAATTATTCGACCTAATTTAAATCAAACATTTGAAAAAATGGTTTATGATGTAACAACCTCGTGGGCGATGATCCATCATTTAGATAATAGTGAAAGTGCAGGACCAAAGAGTGTCACTGCTAGTCAAGATTGGAGAAGAAGAAAAAAAGAACTAGCAACCATCAATGAAAACCATGCCAGAGAATTGTTAGAACTTCACACAGTCTCTCCTAAAGCTGGTTATACACAAGAAGATGTTATTCAGCTTGCTTACATTATGACAGGATGGCAACAAAGATGGAGTAAATCAAAGTTAGAAACAGGAAATGTTTGGTTTAATAGTGAATATCATCAACCAGGTAAAAAAAATGTTTTAGGAAAAGAATATAAAAAGGGCAAAAAAAGCTTAGCAGTAGTTATAAAAGATTTAGTAAATCATCCAAATTGTAGAGACTTTGTTGCGGATAGATTATGTAAATATTTAATTACTGATGAGCCTACAAAAAAAATGAAACAACCTATTATTGATGCTTTTAAAAAGTCTGATGGATTTCTTCCTGAAATACATAAAGCAGCAATTAAAGTTGCATTTGAAAATAACAATAAATTCAAAAAGTTCCAAACCCCTGAAAATTGGTTCATCCAGGTTGCTAAAATAGGAGATTTGGAGTGGCCCCCATCACATAAAACGATGGAGACATATGAATTGGGTTCAAAGCCATCAAAAAAACAAAGAACTCCAGAAAAAATCCTTAAAAGAATTGGTCATCATCCTTATAGAGCTAAACAGCCCAATGGTTGGTCAGATCTTTCACCTGATTGGATGTCTCCAGAGCTATTAATCAGAAGACTAGTTTATGCTGACAGAAGCTATAAATTTTCTAAACCTGAAAATGATAATAAGGAGTTTTATGAAAGGATTGTTACTAAGAATTTTGATCAACCAGATAAAATACTAAAATATCTATTTAAAAATATGGTAAATCGAAAAAGCGAGAGAAATGTGTTGTTATTCAATCACCCGGAGTTTTTAAAAGCATGAAGATAAATAGAAGAGATTTTTTAAAAACAACAGCATTAACATCATTGTATTTTGCTGGGTTTGGCGCATCAACGTTAGCTAGCAATGGTCCTAAAAAGAATTTAATAGTCATTATGTTACGAGGTGGCATGGATGGCTTATGTGCTATTCCGATTAAAGGTGATAAAAACTTTGAAAAACTCAGAAGTAAAATTAATCTTGATCGAACTTTAGCATTAACAAGTGATTTTGACTTACACCCGGCACTTAAGACATTTAAAAGACTTTGGGATAAAAATTTAAGTGCTGTCGTCCATGCAACAAATATTCCATACACAGGAAGATCTCACTTTGATGGCCAAAATCTAATGGAGTCAGGAGGGAAGGTACCTTACCAAGAAAAAACAGGTTGGTTAGGGAGAGGCATGAAAGTTGCTGGTCTAACAGGAAAAGGTTTGGCTCTTGCTTTACCCATGCCTTTACTAATTAGAGGGGTACCCATGAATAATAATTACTTTCCGGTAGGTAAAAGACTCCCTAGCAGATCAACCCTAAGTCTTATTGAACAAGCTTATAAAGATCATGATGAAAAATTATTAGGTGAAAATTTAAATATAATTATGAGTCGTGGTTTAAAAAACACTTCAAGTGATGATAGTTGGGTTCTTGCAAGTAATGCAGGCGTGGAACTATCAAAACCGAATGGGCCAAGAGTGGCTGTGTTCGAAGTAGATGGTTTTGATACTCATGCTGCACAAGGAGCAACAAATGGAGCACATGCAGATTGTCTTTCTGATTATGACAGGATAGTAAATGGTTTGAAACAATCGATGTCGAAAGAAGCATTTAACAATTCACTGATTGTAACATTAACTGAGTTTGGTAGAACTATAAAACAGAACAGCGGTAATGGAACTGAACATGGTTATGGCTCAGCTGTATTAATGGCAGGTGGATTGGTCAAAAAAGCTCAAGTGCATACAGATTGGCCTGGATTAAAAAGAAAAGAATTATTTGAAGGAAGAGATTTAAACTCTACTATTGATGCTAGATCTATTTATGCATCTGCAATGTCAACTGTATTTGATTTAGATTTCAAACGTATCCAAAAAGAAGTTTTTTGGGGAGAGAATTTACAAAATTTATCCGATAAACTTTTTAAAGTTTAGCAACAACTACAACTTTTTTTAGCAGCTTTTGGTTGATATTCAGCTTTTGCAGCTTTTAATTCTTTTTGTTCTTCTTCAATAGCTTTCTGTTTCTTTGAGATTTTATATTCAAAGTAATCATAAAGACATGTAAAACCTAATTTAGATGCTCTTTTTTCCTTATAAGCTCTTCTTCCTCCTAGGTTTTCTATTATTTTTACTATTTCTTGGTTTTGCATAGTCTTTTTTTATTTAAAAAGTTAAATAAATCAAGCTCTAATCGTTGGTAAACAATAAAAATCGGCAGTATCTATTTTAGAAGAGTATTGTCTTCTCATATTCCATTTTTTATGAACTCCAGCACTTGCAACGCTCAAAGTAGATCTTCCATATCGATGATTGGTATTATCAATTGATCTCATCAAGCTGTTTATTTTCTCATCTTTTTCAGAAGTGAATAAATTTGTTTTATCACTAGCATTAGATAATCCTGTTAGCATAACCCCTGCTTTTTGATAACGGTAACCATTTTTAAATATACTTTCCAAAATTGAAACTGCTATTTTAACTATTTCAATACTATTGTTTGTTGCAATTGGAAAATCTACTGTCTTTGCATTTGAATAATAGCCAAAGTTTCTTTGGAAAGGGCTGGTTCTAACAAATACAGTAATTGCTTTTGCAACCAAAGACTCTGATCTAATTTTTTCAGAGGCATTTAAACAATAATTTACAACTGCTTCTTGTAATTCTTGGAAACTTTCAATTCTTTTTCCAAATGATCTAGATACAACACAACTCTTTCTTTTAGTGGTAGTGGTCTCTAAACCTATGCAAGGAATTCCTCTAAGCTCCATTGCTGTTCTCGAACTTAAAACATTAGAAGATTTTTTAATCCAAGTATTAGATTTATTTTTTAATTGTTTAGCGTTATAAATGCCATGCTTTTGATAAAACTTAGTTAGTTGCCTGCCAACACCCCACACATCATTAATTTCAACT
Organism: uncultured Pelagibacteraceae bacterium; assembly: GCA_902526595.1. Classification (GTDB taxonomy): domain Bacteria; phylum Pseudomonadota; class Alphaproteobacteria; order Pelagibacterales; family Pelagibacteraceae; genus Pelagibacter. Next base: position 15,843 of record CABZLO010000016.1, read on the forward strand.
TTTTCTAAAATAGGATCTAAATTTTCTATACCAATTAAACTAGTAACTCCTGATTGCTTTTTCTTTGCAATATGATTTGCAACTTTACTTAAAGTTTTTGTTTTAGCAATTCCAATACTAGTTGGAATACCTGTCCATTGTAAAACTGTTTCTCTAATTTCTCTGCCAACTTTTTCTATATCTTGGTCAGGAAAATTTGATAGATCTAAAAATGCTTCATCAATTGAATAGACTTCTATTTCTGAATTAAATCTTTTAAGAGTTCGCATTACTCTCCTAGATAAATCACCATACAGAGAGTAGTTTGAGGAAAAAACCTCAACTTTATTTTTAATAATAATATCTTTCCCTTTAAAGTACGGCTCACCCATTTTAATTCCTAAAGCTTTTGCTTCGTTAGATCTTGAGATGATACAACCATCATTATTAGATAAAACAACAACTGGTTTTCTTCTTATTTTAGGGTTGAATAATCTTTCACAAGAAACGTAAAAAGAATTACAATCAACTAATGCTATCTTTTTAGTACGTAGAATGGATGACATAAGTTACAACCCCCCAAATAAAAATATCTTGCTCTTCATTAATTAAAATTCTGTCAGCAAATTCTTTAGATCCTGACGTTAAAAATTTTTTATCTCGCTCTTGAACTAAAGTTTTTACCACTAACTCATCATGAACGTTTGCAATCACTGTTGAAAAGTTTTTTGGTTTTAAACTCTTATCAACTACCAATAAATCTCCGTCATTAATTCCAACATCCACCATGGATTTACCTTGCACTCTGATGATGAAAGTAGCTGGAACATTTCTTATTAAATGCATGTTCAGATCAATATCTTCTTCGATATAATCGGTAGCAGGAGAGGGAAAACCAGCGCCTGCTTTATGTAGATAATAAGGGATTGTTAGTTTCATGTTCTTGTTTTGTTCTTATTTGTAGCGCAGTTATATAATGCAGTCAATAGGTTGTATTTTGAGTCTGTAACTGAATCAAAAGTGAATCAAAAGGTGAACATCCAAACTACATTTTGTATGGTTGTGGATAACTTCAACCAGAGATAGTTTAAATAATTCAAAATGAAAAAAATATTACTAATCTTAATCTCAATATTAACTTTAAGTTCTCAAACAATGGCATACGAGGAAGCAAATTACGAAATAATAAATGAAAATAATAACTACGAAATAAGAAAATATTTTGATCGTTTAGTAATAGAAACTAACACAACACAAGGTAATGGTTTTAAAAAATTATTTAATTATATCTCAGGAAATAATGAGCAAAAAAAAGAAATTAAAATGACAGTTCCTGTAACCCAAGAAATTAAGAATGGAAATATGACAATGCAATTTTATTTACCATCAAAATTTAACAAAAGTAATGCACCCAAGCCATCCAATCCAGATATAAAGGTTTTGACTATAGAAGGTGGATATTATGCAGTGATTAAATATTCTGGAAAATCATCAGATACAAATTTTATAAAAAATAAAGATATTTTAGAAAATCAACTTAAAAAAGATAAAATCGTAATTTTAAGTCCTCCAATAAGGGCTTCTTACAATTCACCATTTACTTTACCAATGTTAAAAAGAAACGAAATAATGTTTAGAGTAGATCTATAAATAAAGGATAAACAAAAGAATAATCTATATGCAATCGACAATTCTTTGTTTTAGTAAGGTAAAAAATGACTGCGTTAAGTTCATTACATCTCAAGAAACGGCTAATGAGAAATTTAAAAACAAAGAGAAGATGATAAAATCTTTTTTGATCCCAATATGTTTTTGGATTGCAAAAAAAGCTGATAAGCAAAAACCTTATTTTATAGGTTTAGCTGGAGGACAAGGAACTGGTAAAACTACAATCAGCTCAATTATAAAGATTATACTAGAAAAATATTTTAAACTTAAAGTATTTAAAATTTCGATCGATGATTTTTACAAAACAAGAAAAGAAAGAATAAATTTATCAAAAAAAATTCACCCCATGTTAATGACAAGGGGGGTACCAGGTACCCATGATATTAAGATGATGTTAGATTTTTTTAAAAAAACTAAGCTTAAACGCTTTAAAAAAATGAAACTTCCAAATTTTAATAAAGCTATAGATGACAGGTCTCCAAAAAAGAAGTGGTATAATATTAATCAGCAACCAGACATAATAATATTTGAAGGTTGGTGTGTTGGCGCTAGAGCAGAGATAAATAAAACTTTAAAAAAACCAATAAATTCTATTGAGAAAACTAATGATGGAAATCTAGTTTGGAGAAAATACGTAAATCAGCAATTAAAAACAAAATATAAAAAATTATACTCTCAGCTTAATTGTATGATTTATTTAAAAGCAAAAAACTTCACTTTGTTGCAAAAATGGCGACTAAAGCAGGAGAAAAAACTATGGCTTAAAACTAAGAAGAAAAGTAGACATAAAATTATGAGCAAAGGTGATGTAATTAATTTTATGCAAACTTATCAAAGAATTACTCAAAATATGTTTAAGAATATGCCTAAATACGCGTCTATAATTTTAAATTTAAATGATAACCATCAAATAAAATCTGCTGTATATAAAACTAAATGAAAAAAATATTAGTACTAATTAGTTTATCATTATTTTATTTTAGTAATGCATTTTCCGTTACTTTATATGATGCATTAAATCAAACTTTCCAAAATAATATTCAACTAAATGCTGAAAGAGAAAACATCAAAGCTTCAGAGGAAGATGTAAATATTTCAAAAGCTGATTACAAACCTTCATTAACATTAAGTGGGTCTAAAAGTATTGAAGATACTAATAAGCTTACCAATCAAAGTGGAGGTGATGCAACTATTAACGATGTTGATCCGTTTACAACATCAATAAAATTAGAACAAACAATTTTAGATTTTGGAAGAGACATAACCCTTCAAAAAAATATTACAGCTTTAGATTTAGCAAAAGCAAAATTAGTTAAAAAAGAACAAGATATTTTACATAAAGCAATAGATGCATTCACTAATTTAATTTTAGCTAGAGAAACACTTGAGATTAATTCAAAAAATTTAAATTTACTAATTAGACAAGTGGAGAATGACAAAATTAGAAGAGATCGAGGCCAAATAACAAATACCGATTTAGCACAATCTGAATCTTCTCTTGCAGGAGCTCAAGCTCAATTTGCAAAAGCAAAAAGTGATCTATTAATAAGTAAATTAAACTATGAAAATATAATTGGTAAAATTAACGATCCAAATCAATTGCAAAAAAATTCTAATGCAATTGTAAGTATTCCAAATACCCTTAATGAAGCAATAAGTCTTTCTAAGCAAAATAATCCAGATATTTTAATTGCAAAACTTGATCTAGAAAAGTCTGAAAAAGATTTAGAAATTTCCGAGTCTGATTTAAAACCTACAGCTTCTTTATCTTTAGAAAGATCTTACTCAGATGATCTCACATCAACTATTGATGAAAGGGAAAAAGATACATTAAAAGCAACTTTAAGTTGGCCTTTTTATTCAGGTGGAAAAAAAAGATCAACTATTAATAAAAATTCGAATTTAACCACACGAAAAAGATTATTGTTAGATGATGCTGTTAGAACTAATGAAACTAATGTTGCTAGCGCATGGTCAAGTTTGCAATCATCTGAAAGTTTTTTAAGTTCTGTCAAAGTACAAGTCAGAGCATCTCAAATTGCTTATGAGGGTGTTACTGCAGAATATGAAAGAGGATCAAGAAATACGCTTGATGTTATTCAATCAAATGCATTACTACTTTCTGCTGAAATATCTTTGGCAAATTCTGAGAAAAATTACCTTATGGCCCAATATAATCTCCTGAAAGCAGTAGGACTTCTAAATAGCCAATATTTAAATCTCAAATAACTTCTTTTCTAAAATAAAGCTTAACCTTTACCTTAGGGTATTCATGCATAGGTTCATTATTTACTAGAAATAAATCCCATCCAGCATGTGCCATCTCATTAAGAAATAAATCCTCAGGCTTATTTATTTTATCTAGGTCAAAAATTAAGTAAGTATATTTTTGCATAATTTTTCCTAATTTATTGGAGGAGTGCGCGCTTCCCCTCCAACATTTTTAGTTATTACTTCTCCCGTTTTGATAATTGTAAGGGGGAAGCTGACCTACATCTCTTAGATATTTTTGTAAATGGTAAGTCTCCCATGATTTTCTTTCATCATCTGAAAGATTATTCATCAAGGAATATCTTACCTCATCAAAAGGAATGTTATCCCTTTGATACTCTTTACATCTACGATGTAAGTTTCCTGTTTCACCTATCCTTTGTATGTTTTCACGAAAAACAAGTTGATAGATACATTTAACATCAGGAAGATTATCTACTTTCCTAGTTCTTGTTTCGAACTGAGGCGCAAGTGGAAAAAACCAAGTGTTGATACTTAAATCTTTTTCTAAAAAGATCCTTCGCTCACTCCGTTTTTTTCCAGCTAAAAGTTTCGCTCTTGGTATTTGATTAAATATAGTACCAGTGGCTGAAACCATACACCCATTAGATTTATGTACTCTAATAGGACAGTTTTCGTCACTTACAGGATCATTGTTAAACTCAACATAAACCTTTAGTGCTTCCTGTATATCGATACCATCTTCAACAGATAGATAACAATTTTGGTATTTATCAATATCAAGCTCTTCAACTGCGCTTGCACTAAAGTAAATACCATTGCTTCTAATGGATATAGCTGGTCGATCTAATAGAAAATGAGACATACGTCTCAATCTTCTAAGCTTAGTTTTTACTATTTCAGTCATTAATGTAACTCCTTTCTGCCTATATTTGTTGGAATTATTGCAGTAAAATTAACAATTACTTGAGGCTCTTCAGGCTTAAGATCCCCATCAGCTTCTGCTAATTCAAGAACAACAGGATCATTTATTTGAATAGAGTTCAAATCAATACCTCCTGTGTAATCTTCTGCAACATTTTCAACTTTTTTTCTGAAGGACTCAAATGTTCTAATCCTCCAATTTAAATTATCCAGAATAGTTCTTTCTGATGTTACAACTGAATGCATCATCAAGATTTTTCCATCTAGATTTTTTACAGAACTTAACTCTTCATAGTTAGCCCCATAACTGTTGTCCCTTTTTTTAGGCATAGGGATGCCGTTACCATTTGTCATGGTTTCTCCTTTAGTTGAGATTTTAAGGCTTGATTTATTTTAATTGTGAGGTATTAACTACCTTGCACACACAATATTAGTCACTCAACTTTAGCCAACTTAATTCTAATAATCATCATCATACGAATCCATAGCTCTATTTTCAGCTTCGTTTTGAATATAATCTTCTCCTATTTGGTTTATTTCTTCATCTGTCAAAAGCTCATAGACATCTGTTTCAACAAGATTTGTTTTTTCTTTATCAATTCTGTCTGAATAACCCTTGCAATAATTCTTGAAATGATCCTCACATTCACCTAAACATATACCAAAAGGTCCACTCATTTCGAAATTAAACTTTTCGTTTAATTTTTCTAATTTTTCTTTAAAAAAACTATTTCTGTAAACAAATGTAATAGATGAAGAAATTGCATTTTTACTAAAACAAATAATTGCATAATTTAAGTATTTTACACTTGATGAATAGTCTCCTGTTTCGTCATTATAATCCTCATCAAATTTTAAATTGCCAGGATCGTCTGGACTCATCCAAATTACTGGTAAATTATAATTCCCAGCATAAACCGTAATCTTATTTTTTTTGAGATTTACTAAACTTGAACCTATATTTGTTATTTTATTTAATTTATCTATTTCATTATCCAATTCGCTAAAATAATCTGAGTCGTTCTTTAAAATTTTCTTATTCGATTTAATTTGAGTTATATCTGTTAAGAAATTTTTAATAATCGATGCATCTTCAGCATTTGGATCAAACATATAAAATATTTTTCTTCGATTATCACATATCTTTATTACTTGTTCCAATTGGTTATGATTTTCAATTCTATATAAATAAGATGATTCCTCTCTAAAAGTATACTTACTTTCAATTAATTCTTTTTTGGTATCTTCATCTTTTACTTTTTTTAAAATTATATCTTCTAAATTTATGTTATCTTTTGATCCTCTATTATTTTTAAACCATTGATCGTAAAATTTTGCTATAGAATCCAAAACATCTTTGTTGAGTTCTTTTCCAGCCTCAGCTCTTTGATAATTTCTGTAACTGAAACCTTCAGCATGATCTTTAAAATACGTTTGT
>CABZLO010000017.1 GCA_902526595.1 uncultured Pelagibacteraceae bacterium
ATAGATTTTTAATCTCACTCAGTGAAAATTTTGATTTTTCAATTGTATCTGTGAATTTAATAAATTCATCAATTTCTGGTTTACCGAATATAAATGGAAACTCTTTATCCGAAAATGTTACGTCAGATAATTTACCATTTGATCCTATGAGAAAAATTTTTCCTTTACTATTAATTTTTGCTAAAAAATTAGTTTTTTCAATTTTAATAACTAATGTATTTGGATATTTTTTAATTATTTCATAATTCTCAACTAGGCTGTTAGAATTTATTATTTCAGAAATTTCGTTTCCTCTAAGAAAAAAAATATTTTTTAAATTAAGATTTTCAATATTTTCTCGTAGATTCATGTTTTGATTTTTATTCAATCCTGAAATTTGAATATTCTTAACATTTTCAAATTTAAGCTTTGTTAAACCTGTATTATTAATTGAACAAACTATTAAAAATAGAAAAATATAAATTATAATTTTTTTACCTTTTTGTTGATGCATCTTTTATTATCCACTCTATTAATTGTAGAAAGCTCATTCCATGATGAGCAGCTATTTCAGGGACCAAAGAAAGTTTTGTCATCCCAGGCTGAGTATTGATCTCTAAAAGAAAAAACTTTCCTTTAAAATATTTAAAGTCTGATCTAGTAACCCCTCTACATCTGATAATTTTATGAGCTTTATGGGCTATCTCTAATACTTCGTCTAATTTTTTTTTGGGTAAATTGATTTTAATAATATGTTGCGTTTTGGCGTTAGTATTATATTTAGCTTGGTAGTCATAAAATTTTCTCTTAGGTTTTAACTCTATTGCTCCTAGTTTTTTGTTTCCCAAGATCGCAACTTGTATTTCTCGACCTCCAATAAATTCTTCAACTATAACCTTTTTATAATTTTTAAGAGAATTTAAAATTTTAAATATATTTTTTCTGTTACATATAAATACGTTAACACTTGAACCTTCATTTAATGGTTTAACCACAACCGGGAATTTTAATTTTTTATTAATTACTTTAACTAATTTTGAATTATTTTTATCAAATGAATATGTAAAGAATTTTGGAGTATTTATTTTATATTTTATAAATAATTTTTTAGATATTTCTTTATCCATTGCAATTGCAGATGGAATTACACCTGAATGAGTGTATGGTATTTTGAATCTTTCAAGGATAGTTTGAATATAACCGTCTTCTCCAAACTGTCCATGTAGAGCATTGAAAATCACATCGGGCTTAAATATTTTAATGGTCTTTTCTAAATTGTTATCAGGCTCTGAAATTTTTACATCATAGAAATGTTTTCTTAATTCTTTTGCAACCTGTAAACCTGTTTCAAGACTAATCAACCTCTCTTTTGAAATTCCACCGGATATTATTAATATTTTTTTTTTCAAATTATTCTACAATTTTAATTTCTGTTTCAAGCTTAATGCCAGTTTTTTTAAAAACACAATCAGATACGAATTTAATCAAATCTATCATGTCTTGAAATTTAGCATTACCTTTGTTTACAAAAAAATTACAGTGCTTATCTGAAATTGACGCATCTCCAAAAGTTTTTTCAAGTGGTACGGCTTCTTTAATTAACTGCCATACCTTTTTATCAGTTTGGTTAATCGGGTTTTTAAAAGTACTTCCACTAGTTTTTATTCTTGTAGGTTGAACTTGTTCTTTTTTTTTCACTAATTTTTGAACTTCGCTCTTTATCAAAGCTTTATCTTTTTTATATCCCTTAAAGGATGCGCTCAAAAATATAAGATCGTCTGATAATCCACTATCTCTATATTTAAAATTTATTTCTTTAGCTGGAATAGTTAAAACCTTACCTGATTTATCTACCGCTTGAATAGAAATGAGGATATCTTTAAATTCTTTACCAAAGCATCCTGCATTCATTTTAATACCACCACCAACCGTCCCTGGAATACATGATAAAAATTCAAAACCTCCCAAACCATTATTAATAGCGAATTCTGATAGCGATTTGTCACTTACAGCACTACCTGCAATTATAATTTCTTCAGTTAATAATGAAATATTATTAAAGTTATTTAATAATTTAATTACTACACCATCATAATTATTGTCTGTAATTAATGTATTTGAGCCCCCTCCTAAAATAAAAATTTTTTCTTTATTGTTTATCTTTTTTAAAAACTTTACTAATTCTTTTAAATTTTTCGCTTTATAATAAATCTTAGTTTTGCCACCAATATTAAACCAATTCATTTTCTTTAAATCATAATTTAATTTTAGATTTTCACTAAATTCTGATGATAATTCTTCTAAATAATCACTCATTACAAAAATTTTGGTATTTCTCTCATCCATGATGAAATTGAGCCCGCTCCCATACCTATTACTATTTTATCTCCATAAACATTATGTTTTATATATTTAGCTAATTTATATTTATCGCTTACGAAGAAAAGTTGAACTTTAGATTTTTTAATTATATCTTTTGCAAAATCTGAATAGCTAAAATCTAATTTGATTTTTTCGCCTGCAGTATATATTGGAAAGAGAATTACTTTGTCAGCATTTTTGAATGCAGAGGCAAATTCTGACTTTAAATCTTTCAATCTTGATATCCTGTGAGGTTGAAAAATACATATTTTTTCATAATTTGAGTAAACTTTTTTTACTCCATTGAGAACTTCTTTAATTTCAGTTGGATGATGAGCATAATCATCAAAAAAATTAACATTGTTAAACGTAAAAATTTTATTAAATCTTCTTTGAACACCTTTAAAGTTTCTAAGTCCTTTTTTTATATTTGAAATACTTAAGCCAACAGTAAGTGCTAGCGCGCTTGCAGCTGCTGAATTTTTTATATTGTGCAAACCTAATAATGGAATTTTTATTTTTTTAACTATTTTAATTTTTTTGTTAGGTAATTTAATTTTTAAATTATATTCTGAGTATTCTCTAAATTGTCTTATATCTTTGATACTAAAATTACTTTTACTGTCTATTCCATATGTATAAAAATTTTTATTTTTTAATTTTCTTATTAAACTTCTGTTATTTTTATTATCTATACAAATAAATGATTTTCCAAAAGATGGAACTTTGTTAACAAAATTTACAAAATATTTATTTAGTTTATCCATAGATTTGTAATAATCCATATGTTCTCTATCAATATTTGTTATAATTGCATATGTTGGAGGTGTATGAACAAAACTACCATCCGACTCATCTGCTTCTAATATTGACCATTCACTTTTACCAAGTTTTGCAGAATTATTTATTGAGTTTATTACGCCTCCATTAATAATAGTTGGGTCTAATTTCGTTTCTTGAAAAATAGAAGCTATTAGAGATGTGGTGGTAGTCTTGCCGTGAGATCCCACTACAACAATATTTTTTGTCAAAGAAACAATATTTGCTAACATTTCACCTCTTTTATAAACAGGGAGTTGTTTCTTTATTGCCTCCAACATTTCTGGATTATTTTTTTTTATTGCTGAAGATACAACTAATATTGTTGCGTTATTTATATTTTGTTTTTTATGTCCAATTAAAACTTTTATTTTTTCTTTTTTAAGCCTTTCTATATTTTTATTGATAGAGATATCACTACCTTGAACCCTAAAACCTTTACCTTTCATTATTAGAGCTAGACCACTCATACCAATGCCACCAATACCAATAAAATGTATTAATTCTGTTTTTGCTAATTTAATTTTCATTTAAGATTGATAATAAATTTTGATTAACATTAATCCATGTATTTTGATAATTTAAATTTTCTAAATTCTTTTTTTTAACCAAATATTCCTCTTTATATCTAATTATATTAAGCAAAAAATCTTCGAAATTTTGTTTTTCAAAATCTTTTTGATTAATAATCCAACAAGAGTTTTGATCCTCATAAAATTTAGCATTTTCATATTGATGGTTGTCCATTGATGATGGAAGTGGGATTGATATAAATGGAACTTTTAATAATGACAGTTCCGCTAAACTGGAAGCACCACCTCTAGTAATGCAAAGATCAGATTTAATTAATAGTTTGTTTAGATCTTTTTCAAATACGAAAACTTGATGCTCAATTCTATTTTCTTTATAAAAGTTTATTAGAAAGTTTTTATTACTTTCACTTGTTTGATGAATAACTTTTATATTTATACTTTTTGAAACTTTAGCTAAACTTTGATGTAGTAAATTATCAAATATTTTTGCACCCTGACTACCCCCTATAATTGTTATAGTAAATAACCTTTCTTCTTCAATATTTGTTAATTCCTCATAATATTTTTTTCTAATTAAAGGTTTTAAAATTCTTAATTTATTCTCAAACTTTTTAGGGAAACTGATTATATTTTTTGAGTAACAAATAATAATTTTTGAAAATTTTAATAAAAGTTTATTAGCTCTACCTAAAACCATATTAGGTTCAATTAAATAAATTTTAATACTCAACAATTTTGCAGCAAAACATAATGGTAAAGACATATATCCACCGGTTGAAATTAAAATAGATATTTTTTCTTTTTTCAAAATACTTAAAGATTTTATTATTAATAAAAAAAATTTAAAAATTGCAAAAGGAAAAAAAATAGAGATTTTTAGTTTTGGAGTGTCAACGATTATAGGTTTATACTTTTCTATTTCAAAATATTTTAACCCTCTTTGATCACTTGAAATAAACATATCGTATTCAGTTTTTAAATGATCATAAATTGTCAAAGCTGGTAATACATGTCCACCCGATCCACCTGTGGTAATCAAAATTTTTTTTTTCATTAATTAATTTATTTTTCTTTTAGTTAAATTTAATATAATACCTGCTAATATAGACGTGCTTATAATTGAAGATCCTCCATAGCTTAAAAAAGGTAAAGTCATGCCAGTAGTTGGAAATAATCTAATATTTACTCCAACATGAATTGTTGCTTGCATCAAAATTAAACTTATTGAACCGATTAATATTAATTTAGTTTTATCGTCTGTTTCAAAGCTAATTTTTTTAAAGACCATATAAATGAAAATTAAAAACAATAATAATATTAACATTATGGCCACCACTCCAAATTCTTCTGAAATTACTGAGATGATATAGTCTGTATGCGCCTCAGGCACTCTGTTTTTAAGTGTACCTTCACCAATTCCTTTACCAAAAAAACCTCCACTAGTAATAGAGTCTATTGCTTTGTCAGATTGGAAATTGTGAGTTCCAGATTCCCTATCAAAGAAAGAGAGGATGCGTCCCTGTATGTAGTCAAACTTAGGTACGTATATAATTAAATATGTTAAAAAAATTATTGCTAAGCAGAAAAATGCTATAAGAATAAATATATTAATCCCAGATGTAAAAATTAAAACAGACCAAGAGAAAACAATTAAAAATGTTTGCCCTATATCTGGCTGAACTATTAGTAAAAGTGATATAATTGATATAGTTAAAGTGGTCAGTATGTATTTAATCATTAAATTAGTTTTTTCAGTACAAAGAATGGTAGCTAAAAATACTATTAAAAAGGGCTTTAGAATTTCTATAGGTTGAAACCTTGGTAAAAAAAATAGATCTATCCATCTCTTAGAACCCTTGACCTCAACACCTAAAATTGGAACTAATACTAATGAAATTAAAGAAACAAAAAAAAGTACTATTGAATATTTAATTAATTGTTCTTTCTTAAAAGAAGAGAATACAAAAAGGATAAAAATACCAAGAACAACATATACTAAGTGTTTAAAAAAAAAGAAGTAACTATTTGTATCTAATTTATCAGATGCTATTAAAGAGGTAGAGACTAAAGAAAAGAATAGACCAATAATAAATAAAAGACTAATTATAAAAAAAATAGATTTATCAATATTTTTCCACCACTGATAATAAAATTTATATAAAAAACTATCGCTTATCATTTAAATATTTTTTTATTGTTTGATTAAAATATAAACCTCTATCTTCAAAATTTTTAAAATTATCAAATGATGCTCCGGCTGGACTAAATAAAATTGTATTTTTTTTTACTTTGTTATATTTAATATCAAAAAATATTTGATTCAGTGTATCTTTTAAATTTTTAAACTTTTTAATTGTTAATTTTTTCTTAAGATTTTTGCTAAATTCAATTTGATGTTTGCCAAATATATAGCCCTTAAAATTTTTACATTGAAATTTAGTAAGATTAAACTTGTCTTTTTTTTTTGGTATGCCACACAAGATCCAGTAAACATTTTGAAGGTTTTTAAGAAGACTCTCTGATGAAGCTAAGCTAGTAGATTTTGAGTCATTTATTATAGTTAAATTTTTATTATAAAAAATTATTTGTTGACGATATTTTAAACCTTTAAATTTATTTATCTTTCTTAATATTTTTTCTTCATTTAATTTTAAAATTTTGCATATTTTTAAGACAAAAATTAAATTTTCTCTATTACCAGATGACATGAAATAGTTATTTGTAATTTTTTTAAAAATTGAATATTGAAGCGAAGTATCTACTTTAATAATTTTTTGTTTATATTTTTTGCTTCTCAATTTTTTTGTAATAACAGGATCATTGCTTTTTACAAAAGCTAAAGATTTTCTAGCTTGTTTGTCTAATAACCTAAATTTAGCTTCAATGTAATTCTTAAAACTATTGTGCCTTTCAATGTGGTCAGGTGTGATATTAAGAATTACTGAATATTTTGACTTAAAAATTTTACTATATTCAAGCTGATAAGATGATGCCTCAATTACAAAAAAAGTTTTTTTTGTAATTTTTTTTTCTGATAGAATAGGATTACCAATATTTCCAACAAGCCTACTATCTTTTTTTTGATCTCTTAAAACATCATATAAAAGTTTTGCAGTAGTGGATTTTCCGTTAGTGCCAGTGATCACTACACTATCATTGCTAAAAAATGAGTAAAAAACGTCAAAATCTGTATAAACTTTTGATGAATTTTGCTTTAAATATTTTGATAATTTACATTTCGAAAAGTCTATACCTGGGCTTATTATTATAAAATCAAAATCACATTTAAGTATTTTGGTGAAAGAAAGACTTTTTTTATCAAATCTGGGATTATTATGAGGATTATCATCAAATAAGTTTACTTTAGCTTTCTGTCTTAAAAAATTGTAAGTAGATATTCCACTTTTACCTAATCCATAGATTAATATTTTTTTTTTTAAAAAAATATTATTGATTTTGTTCATTATCTTAATTTTAAAGTCGCTAATCCAATCATTGCTAAAATGATAGAGATGATCCAGAATCTTATAACGACTGTAGATTCTGGCCACCCCTTCTTTTCAAAGTGGTGATGAATTGGTGCCATTTTAAAAATTCGTTTTCCAGTTAGTTTAAAAGAAATAACTTGAACCATAACTGAAACTGCTTCGAGTACAAAAAGCCCACCTGTTATTGCAAGAACAATTTCATGTTTAGTTATTATTCCAACCGCTCCTAGGGATCCTCCTAAGGACAAAGATCCAGTATCTCCCATAAAAATTTTAGCTGGTGGAGCATTGAACCATAGAAAACCTAAACAAGAACCAATTATAGCTCCACAGAAAATTGAGATTTCACCTGTACCTTCTATGTATGGTATTTGTAAGTAATCAGAAAAAACAATGTTTCCAGTTACATAACTTATAAATGCAAAGCATCCTGCAACCAAAATAACTGGAACTGTCGCTAAACCATCTAAACCATCAGTTAGATTAACTGCATTAGATGAACCAACTAAAACAAACACACCAAATGGTATAAAGAACCATCCCAAATTAATAACTAAGTTTTTAAAGAATGGAAAGTATAAGTTTGTTATGTTTTGATTTCCTACATAATAAACAAAAAAACAAACTCCTATAATTGCTAAAATAATCTGAGAACTTATTTTAAATTTTGATGAGACGCCAGAAGAATTGTTATGTTTAATTTTTTTATAATCATCAAAAGCACCTAAAACACCAAACGATATAGCAATATAAGTACAAAAAAGAATATTTATATTTGTTAAGTCCCCCCAACACAAAACTGAAACTAACAAACCTATTAAAATAATCACACCACCCATTGTTGGTGTTCCAATTTTTTTTACTATATGCTCTTCAGGCCCATCATCTCGAATAGGATTTAAAATTTTTTGGCTGGAAAAATACTTAATAAAAGGTCCACCAATAATTAGGACAATAGCTAATGATGTAAATAGAGATAAGCCAGTTCTAAAAGTGATGTATTTGAAAACATTTAAAAAACCAAATGTATCAACAAAGTTAAGTAAAAATTGATAAAGCATTTAATTTGTACCTTTTAATTCTTTTACTATCTTATTGAAACCTGTCGCATTTGAGGCCTTTATCATTAAGAAATCGTCATTATCAAAGTTATTTTCAATTAGATCGTTTATTTGCAATTTATTCTTCAAAACTGAACCTTTTTTAAGATCAGAAATTTTATTATATAATAAGGAAATTTCCTTTCCTTTGACAAAAACTTTATCAATATTTGTTCTATTAATTACTGGTGCTATAGATTCATGAAGTTTTTTTGAATGATGCCCTAGCTCTAACATATCACCAAGTATAAGATACTTTTTAGCATTTTTTGTTTTGATCTTGTCAAAATTTAATATTGCAGTCTTTAAAGACAATGGATTTGAATTATAACTTTCATCAATTAAATTTATAATTTTTTTATTCACTTTAATTTTTTTGATATCGCCTCTTCCCTCTGGAGTTATAAAATCTAGAAATATATCTTTATCTAATTTTAAAATATTAAAGAAGACACTTTTAACAGTTAACGCAGCTAAAATGTTATAAATATAATTTTGGAAATTATTTGAAACTATAAAATCTTTTTTAATTTTATTTATTTTAATACAGATTTTATATTTTTTTTTGGATTTTATAATATTATGTAGTTTAATATTTGCATATTGATTGTTTATTCCAAAAGATAATACTTTGATTTTCTTTTTAAGTGCTATTTTCTTATGTAAACCAAAGAAAGCATCATCAGCGTTAAGGACTACATAGCCATTATCTTTGGTATTACCAATTATTTCAGCTTTTGCTAAAGCTATTTGTCTTATGTTTTTAAAATTTTTCGCATGTGCGTAATTAATATTTGTGATTACACTTATATCAGGTTGAATAATTTTTGAGAGTTTATCTATTTCTCCTTTTTTATCCATTCCAACTTCAATAACACCATAATCATCATTTTGATTTATATTAAAAAGACTTAAGGGAACACCATATTTGTTATTATATGATTTTGGAGAAATAGTTGTTTTAGATACTTTATTTAAGGTATTGCCTAACAATTCCTTTAAAGAAGTTTTTCCACAACTACCTGTTATGGCAATAATATTTGTAGAAATATTTTTCCTATAAATTTTTGCAATTTCTGTAAGCAAACCTAAAGGGTTTATTGAGCTTACTTGTTTATTAACAGTTAGTTTCTTTTGAATTTTATTTACCACAGTTATTGATGCTTTTTTTTGAATTGCTTGTTCAACAAATTTATTACCATCATTTTTTTTTCCTTTAATTGCAAAAAAAATATCATTTTTTTTAACACTCTTGGAGTTTATACTAGCTTTATTAATTACTGATTTAGATGATAGAATATTTCGATCAAATCTTTCATTAAGTATGTTTAATTTTAAATTTTTAGATAATTTAAGATTCCTTTTTTTAATTGAACTTAAAATTATTTGTCTATCTGATAAAAAAACTTTTCTATTTCCTATCTGCTGAATTTTTTCGTGGCCTTTGCCTGCAACTATTAAAACATTTCCTGTATTTAAGTTATTTATTGCTTTTACAATTGCTTCTTTTCTATTAGAAATTTCAATAATTTGAGTTTTTTTTATACCCCTTTTAATCTCATTTCTAATTTTCTTAGGCCTTTCATGTCTTGGATTATCATCAGTAAGATAAATTTTATCCGCATATTTATCAGCTATTTTGCCCATTTTTGATCTTTTGCCTTTATCTCTGTCACCACCGCATCCGAAAAGCAAAGAAATATGCTTATCAGGGAATTGATCTCTAATATTTAGAATACAAGTTTGTAAGGCATCTGGTGTGTGAGCGTAATCAAGGAATACTAAAGATTTATTTTTAATTTTTCCTATTTTTTCAAATCTACCTTCAACAGAAGATAGTTTAGGAATAACACTAAATATTTTTTTTAGGTCTAAATTACTTTTTGAAGCTGCTATTATAGCCATCAAAATATTTTTTAATTGAATTTTTCCTACAAGATTAACTTTTATTTCATGTGTTAAGTTTTCGTATTTTATTTTTAATATTTGAGCTTCATTTTTATAATTATGGGATACAATTTGAAAAAATTTATTTTTAAGGGTAAATAATTTTAATTTTTTTTTTAAACTGATATTTTTAATCTTTTTGAATTCAGGTAATTTGTCATCCGTTATAATAAATCCACCTTTTTTTATCAGATTTTGAAATAAATAAAGTTTGGCGTTAAGATAATTTTTAAAATTTTTATGATAGTCTAAATGGTCTCGGGATAAATTAGTAAATATAGCTGAATTAAAAAATAGTCCATCTAATCTATTTTGGTGTAACCCATGACTTGATGCTTCCATAATTACGTTTTCTATTTTTCTTTTTTTTAATTGGTTTAAAATTTTACCTAAATAAATAGGGTCAATAGTTGTATTGAATAAATTTAAATTAAATTTGTTTGATCTCACTCCTAGTGTTCCTATAGAAGCAACTTTTTTATTGTTGAGACGCAAAATTTGATAATAAAAATCTGAAACTGAAGATTTACCATTTGTGCCAGTAACAGCAATTAAGTTATTTGGTTTTTTTTTAAAGATACTAAATGAAATTTGAGCTAGTAATTTTCTAATATTTTTTGTGTTAATAAATAAAACTCCATTTTTCCATTCATCAAAATTTTTCTCTGTAACAATTATTTTACAACCTTTTTTTATAACTGATGGTATGAAATTATTACCATCTAAATTATTTCCTTTTATTGCAAAAAAAATATAATTTTTTTTTATTTTCCTATGATCAAAACAAACCCCAGAAAAAAAAGTATTATGATATTTTTTTTTTATTTGTTGGAAATGATCCCCTAAACGCATGATTATTTAATTTCTATATATTTTGTGGCTAAAATGGGCCCAACTTTATCTATGATATTTCCTGCTACTTCAACAGAAGTCCAACCAGCAGTGTTATATAAAGTTCCTTTCCATCCACCTTTTCTATGTCTGTATTTATAATAGTAATCTTTTGCTTTTTGTGGAGTATCTAACATCACTATAAATACATATTGAGGATTTGAAGTAGGGAATATAGATGCAAAAGTATTTATTTTAGCTTCTGAGTATGCACCATCTTTAGGTTGGTCTGCTGTTCCAGTTTTTCCACCTATTTCAAAATATTCTACATCGGCAAATTTTGCAGTTCCTTCTTCTGTGCTAACTATTTTTCTAAGAGCATTTACAACCTGTTCTGAGACACCTTTATTTAATAATTTTTTTTTCTTGGTATTTTTTTGATGATTATTTTTAACAAGAGTTGGTTTTATGTCGTATCCACCATTTGATAAGATTGCATAACCTTTTGCGAGTTGGAGGATTGTAGTAGCTACACCATGACCAAAAGATGCTGTTGCTAGTTTACATTTTCCAAAATTATAGTTTTTTTGAGGTGCCACCTCTTCTATATCAAACTGAATATCGCTTAGAACACCTATTTTTTCCAAGAATGACTTGAATTTTTCTGGACCAACCTTTTGAGCAATTCTTACTGAACCAATATTTCCAGATCTTACGAAGATTTGTTCTGCAGTTAAATCAGATGGTATTTCATTATCATATTCTCTTATTTGAAAACCATAACAATTGATTGATTTTGGAAGATTTAAAAATTCAGTTTCTGGTTTAATTAATTTTTCATTTAACGCACTTGCAAATGTAAATGCTTTGAATACTGAACCTAACTCATAAGTTCCTTTTGTTACTCTATTTATATAATTTACATCTGTTAAATTTTGTCTTTCATTGGGATCAAAGTCAGGTAAGGAAACTAGGGATAATATATTTCCATTATGGATATCCATTAAAATTGATGCACTGCCTTTACTTTTAAAAATTTCTTGATATTTAATTAATTCTTCCCGAATTAGAAATTGTAAATCTTTGTCTACTGTCAATCTGATGGATTTTCTAGATTTTGTTAAAGTTTCATTTAAAGATTTCTCTAGTCCAGAAATACCAATATTATCATTATCTATTTGACCAATAATGTGGCTAAAAAGATTTTTTTGTGGGTAGATCCTCAAAACTTTTTCCTCAGGTTTCAAGGACTTATCTCCAAGTTTCATTAATTTTTCATAATTTTCCTCTGAAACTTTTTTTTCAAGATAAAAAAAATTTTTTTGCTTCATTTTTTTTTCAATTTCATCAAAATCTTTGTTTGGAAAAATTAAATTTAAACTGAGTAGTAATTTTTTTTGATTTATGACGTCAGATGTTTTTAAACCAATATCAATCGAATTTACTGTTTTTGCTAAATAATTACCGTTAATATCCACAATATCAGCTCTATAAAGCTTTTCATTAATTAATGATGTATTTGTTTTTTCTACTTTTGAATAGAGAGTGCCAAGTTTGATTAAATGAATAGAGTAAATTGTATAAATTATAAAAAAAATAAAAAAAATAAAGGCTACTCTGTTAAACTTAATATTTAGTCCAGTTTTTTTCTTTTGATACATAAATTCATTTTCATTATCCTCTATTGTTAAATTTGATTTAGATTTATTCATTATTCTTTGGTTATTTTTAAATTTTTTATATTTTTTTGATTCTTAGAAATATTATAAATTTTGAAATTTTTTATATTTTTTTGAATTAGCTGATCCTCAAAATATAAAGATTGAAATTCAAGTAATTTTTCAGCAGAGCTCAAATAATCATGCTCTAACAAAATATTCTCATATTCAGTTTCTAATACTCTTAAATTTTCCTTTATAGTAAATAATTCATCCTCAATTTTTTTTGCTGTATTTTTTACTATTGCAGTGAATAAAATTAACGAAAAAATGACTAATACTAGACCAATCTTTTTCATAATTTTTCTCCAAAATTCTCAATATCTATTAAATTTTTAAATTGATGCTCAATATCAGTTTCAAAATCAAAAAAATCAGTTTTTTTTATCGCAAATCTTAATTTTGCAGACCTTGAGGGAGGGTTTTCACTTAACTCATCTTCATTTGGTGTAATTGGTTTTTTTTTTGTTAGATGAAATAGTGTATCAGTTTGTTTGGTTAAAGGAGTATATCTTGAAACACTTTTATTTTCTGAAAGGCTTTTTAAAAAATATTTAACTATTTTGTCCTCTAAAGAATGAAAGGTAACCACTGCTAAGACCCCATCTTTTTTTAAAATTTTAGCAGCGTTAATCAATCCATAAATTAATTCACTAATCTCTCTGTTAACAAAAATTCTTAAGGCTTGAAAAGCTTTGGTAGAATTATTAACCCTAAAATTTTTCTTTTTTTTTGAATTATCAATTATTTTAACTAGACCCTGGGTATCAATTTTCTTATTGATTCTTTCTTTGACAATATTCCTTGCTATAAATTTTCCCTCTTTTTCATCGCTGAAAAACCTAAAAATTTTTTCTAATTCTTTTTGGTCTAATTTGTTAATTGCATCTTCAGCAGAAAAAGAATTCAAACCTAGCTGCATATTTAATTTGCCTACTGAGTCAAAAGATAAACCCTTGCTTGGGTCTTTTATTTGAGTATAAGAATATCCTAAATCAAATATAACACCTCTAACGTTTTCATTTTTTAATTTTAGATTATTTAAGTGGCTAAATTTTATATTTTTAAACTTAAACCTATCTTCAAATTTTTCTTGAAGCTTTAAAGCAACCTTTTCACTTTCGGGGTCTCTGTCTAATGCAATTACTTTAGTTTTATCAAATTCTAATATCTTTTTTGTATAACCGCCTTGACCAAAAGTGCAGTCAATAAATGTGCCGCCATATTGAGGGGAAATAATGCTAATAATTTCTTTTAGCAACACCGGATAATGCTTTTGCATCATTGGTGTTATGGCGGCGTCCATTTATTTCTTTGAAGACCATTAATTTTTTTGTCTTCTCAAGAATGCCGGTATTTCAAGATCATCCTCTTCTTCTTCAGATGACAATAAATCATCTGGACTTGAATTTTCTGACTCCGAACTGAATAAATCTGGAGAATCTGAATCTACACCAAATTCTTTTAGGTCGTTTGAGACATCTTCTCCAACATTTTCCGACGGAATAGTTTCTTCCTGTATTTCAATAGCTTCTTGTGTAAAAGATTTTTCCATCTCATTTACCGTAACATCATCGACTACACTTTCTGACTCAGTATTTGTGCTTTGTAAAACCTCTTCATTTGAAACATTTGAATGATTTGTCTCACTCTGTTGCTCTTGAACTATTTCATTTTCAAGCTTCAAAGCATTAGCACCATGGGTAATTGGAGTTGAAGTTGTTGTGTTTGAAAAATTAAGAGAAGCAGATGATCCAATGTTTGAAAAATCCGAATAACCAGGATTACGATTATGGATTCTGTGAACCATATTTACAACTGATTTTGACTCTGGTTGTTGACCATCAAGAGAGGTTGCAACTATTGAAACTCTAATTTTTCCATCTAGTTCTGAGTCAGTTATCGCTCCGATTATGACCTCCGCTTCGGAGTCTACTTCTGATCTTATTTTATTAACTACTTCGTCAACTTCAAAAAGTTTAAGATCTTTTCCACCTGTTATGTTTACTAATAATCCTCTAGCTCCCTTCAAAGTATAATCGTCTATTAAAGGATTATTAATTGCCATTTCTGCTGCTTGCATTGCACGACCCTCACCTTCGGCTTCTCCTGTTCCCATCATGGCTTTACCCATTGAAGCCATAACCGTTTCAACATCAGCAAAATCTAAATTAATTATTCCAGGCCTTACCATTAGATCTGTAACACTTTGAACTCCATGCATTAAAACATTATTTGAAAGATTAAATGATTCTTCAAATGTTGTTTGTTCATTTGCTATTTTAAATAAGTTTTGATTTGGAATCACAATTATAGTATCAACATGTTTTCTTAATTCTTCTAAACCTTGTTGTGCTCTTCTCATTCTTGAAGGACCTTCATATAAAAATGGAAGTGTTACAACGCCTACTGTTAAGATATTTAATTCTTTAGCAGCTCTTGCAATAACATGAGCAGCACCAGTGCCAGTTCCACCACCCATTCCCGCAGCAATAAAAACCATATTTGCACCCTGAAGAGTATTCACTATGTCGTTTAAAGACTCATCAGCTGCAGCTTGCCCAATATCAAGTTTTGCACCTGCGCCTAAGCCTTTAGTTAAATTTATACCTATTTGAATTCTTGATTTTGCTTTACTTGACTTCAAATCTTGAGCATCAGTGTTTACTGCAATAAACTCTACACCTTGCATGTTATTTTCAATCATTTCATTAATTGCATTTCCGCCTGCTCCACCAACTCCTAAAACTAACAGTCTTGGTTGTAATTCTCTTATTTCTGGTGTTTTAAAATTAATTGTCATCTTTTATCCCCTATTGTTTATTTTGTTGAAGCTCCCATTTAAGATTAGCTCGATTGATGTTTGCTTTTTTTCTAGCTATTACCTTAAATTTTTCAAATGCTGCTGGCTCCCATATTTGAAAGGTCTGACCCTGACCAACAAACAACATGCTATTTTTTATTTTTGCATGTTTTAACAATTTTGATGAAAGTGAGATTCTTCCCTCACTATCAAATTGTAGACTTATACTTTCAGCTAAAATTGATGTAGCAAAATAATCTCTCTTCTCCTCAAAAGGATTTAGGGAGTCTATTGCTGCAGAAATTTTTTCAATTCTATCTTGAGAACATGCTTCAATTGAAGAATTATTAAAAGAAGGATAGCAGATAACACCGTTATAACCCAAGTTTGATAAATGCGACCTAAAACTAGCAGGCACTGAAACTCTCCCTTTTTTGTCTAATTTGTTTTCGTAAATAGATAAAAACATAAACCATAAATTTGTTAATTCCCGCATATATGGGAATATTTGGGACAATATGGGTTTTAAGAGTAGACGTCAATACTTAAAATTTTAGTCCAATTATGTTTGTTCTAAGTAATAAAATGCTTTGTAAATTGGGGTGAAAAGTAGAATTTACAAAATAATTAATGAAATTTTAATTTGAAGTTGCCAGATAAACTATAAGCCGGGTTCTGTCATTTAAACTTATCATTTGTCTAGGCTTAAAATCACTCTTAAGCTCAAGCAACTAACCCTGATGACTAGCCAAGGAAGGCTTTTAGTTTTACAACAATGTCATCTCTACTTAGTCTTGCTCCCAGTGGGGTTTTCCAGCGTTCATTGTTACCAATAGAACCGGTGTGCTCTTACCACACCTTTTCACCCTTGCCATGTTATGGCGGTTTATTTTCTGTGGCACTATCCCTAGGGTTACCCCCGCCAGGTATTATCTGGCACTGTTTCCTTGTAGAGTCCGGACTTTCCTCTTCAATTAATTAAAGCGATAAGTCGTTTATCTGGCAAGGAGAACTTACAACTAAAGTATAAAATATCAAGAGGTTTTATTTCATTTTTTTATCAAGTTATTGCTTATAATTAAACATTCTTTGTCAATTATGCCATTTACAAGTTCTTGTCTAAATCTTCTTTGAAATGCAGTTGTTAATAATTTTAAATATTTATGTTTACTATAAAATATATTTTTTGGGTATCCCAATTTATACACATTTTTAATAAATTTATCCTTTTCCAGTTGATCAATTATTAGATTTCTGTTTTTAAAAAGTTTTCTTTTATTTAAATTATGCCAACAACCAATTTTATTTTTTGAAAAATATTTCCATGGGAACTTTTCGCCTGGATCTTTTTTCCGGCCTGGAGCAATGTCAGAATGACCTAAAATAAAATTTGATTTAATTTTATATTTTTTAATCAAAAAAGAACTTAAAATTAAAACTGATTTAATTTGTTTTTTTGAAAATTTTTTGTAAGAATTTTCATGTCCTGGATTACTAATCTCTATACCTATTGAATATTTATTAATTGATTTATATTTTTTCCAAGATGATAAACCTGCGTGCCAAGCGACGTATAGATCGGGAACTAAATTTATTATTTCTCCATTATTTTTAATTAAGTAATGACTACTAACATTTGAGTTGTAATTAGTTAATTTATTGATTGCTTGACTCTCTTTTTTCATCCCAGTGTAATGAAAAATAATAAATTTGATTTCTTTTGGTCTCCTTTTTTTTTGATCAAAATTTGGTGAGTAATTCAGAGTTGTATTTTTAATCAATTTAGGCATAAATTTAGTCTATTTATAAACACTTTATAGACATTTTTTGTATTTAATTGGTATTTAATAATCTAATTTTTTATAATATAAAAACCATCATGTACAAAAAATTCGCAATATCTTTAATTTCAATTTTTTTACTATCATCTAATGCTTTTTCGGCATCTGATGGAGAATTAAAATTATCAGAAAACGAACAACCTAAAAAAATAAAAGACTGTTTTGAAAAATTAAACAAAATTACTTTTTCATTTAATCAGGGTTTGGATAAAGCTTTAATTAAACCAATAGCAAAGGGATATAAAAAACTTCCAGATCCACTTCAAAAAGGTACAAGCAACGCAGTAAAAAATTTATCTACTTTAGTCACAATACCGAACAATGTTTTACAAGGAGATATTAAATTAGCAGCAATTAACACAGGAAGATTGGTTGTGAATAGCACCATTGGATTGTTAGGGATTATAGATGTGGCAAACAAAATGGGCTTTCCAAAATATGTCAAAGAAGATTATGGTCAAACTTTAGGAGCGTGGGGCGTAGGTCCAGGTTGTTATATAGTTCTTCCTGTTTTAGGACCGTCAACAGTAAGGGATACAGTTGGATCTTTTGCAAATGTGATGGGTGGGGATCCATGGTATAATGCCTCTGCTCATGGTAATAATGAATTTTTAAGTGAGAGTGTTTATATGACGTCAAAAGCTCTAAGCGGAATTGAATTTAGAGCAAATAATATTGAATCCCTTGATAACTTAGAAAAAAATTCAGTAGATTTTTATGCTTCAGTAAAGAGTTTATATTTACAAGATAGAGAAAATAAAATTGAAAATCAAAATAGAGGAAATATTGAAGTCATATATAAAAATGAAGAAGACTGGGAAGAATTAGATAGTCAATAATTTTAGAAATAAATTTCTTTGTTTATGAAAAAAATTCTCTTAATTTTATTAATACTTATTATAAATTCTAATAATGTTTATTCTATTGAGCCAGATGTATTTGTTCAATCTACTGTAAATAGAGCGTCACAAATTTTATCTAAAAATATAACAAAAGAAGAAAAAATCAATGAGTTGAAGTCTATAGCAAAAGAAACTGTGGATATAAGAGGAGTTGGTTTTTATTCACTGGGGGTAGCAAGGAAAAATCTAAATGATAATCAAAAAATACAGTATTCAAAATTATTCGAGGATTATTTCCTGAAAAGTTTTTCTAGTAGATTGGCTGAGTACACTAATCCAGAAATAGAAGTTAAAGATAAAAAAGTATTAAATAAAAATTATACAATTGTAAATAGTTTACTGATTGCAACAACTGAGAGACCTGAGGTAAAAATTGATTGGAGAGTTTATACAAAAGATCCAGAGAACCCATTAATTAGAGATTTAATTATTGAAGGGTTAAGTTTAGCAAGGACCCAAAAAGAGGAATTTTCATCAATCTTAAATTCTAACGATGGAGATATAAACGCGCTATTTAAAACTTTAGAAGAGTTTTCTCAAAATTAATTTTAAATTTGGTGGGCCCGCCAGGACTCGAACCTGGGACCAATACATTATGAGTGTACTGCTCTAACCAACTGAGCTACAGGCCCAAAAAATAAGAATTTGTATACTTTTTTAAATGTTCTATCAAGCATTCTTGAGTTACTTTACTAAAATAAAAAGTCAAATATGAATTTAGGATATATAACATATTCATGTTCTCAAAATATTTAATAAGATTTAAAGGGTTATTTTCAACAAAGCTCAAAACCTACATTAAAAAATTTAGATCTTTTAACGGGTATGAAAACTTAGATAAAAAAATGTTGAAATATATTAATTATTCTGATGGATTTTATATAGAATGCGGTGCTAATGACGGTGTAAATCAATCTAATACATGGTATTATGAAAAAAAATTGAATTGGAAAGGTTTATTAATTGAACCAATTGATGATATTTATAAAGAATTAAAAAAAAATAGAAGTGATAAAAATTTTTTTTTTAATACTGCTTTAAAATCTTTTACAAACAAAAAAAATCATATTTTTTTAAATTATGATAAAAACGATAGTCTCACTACAACATCAGGCAATGATTATAAAGATAGAGAAATAAAAAGAGTTAGTGCTAATAATTTAAATGAATTACTAGTAAGTATAAATTCTCCAAAAATAATTGATTTTTTTTCTTTAGATGTTGAGGGTGATGAGTTTGAAGTCTTAGGAGGAATTAATTTTAAAAAGTATTCATTTAAATTTATTTTAATTGAGTCAAAATCAATTAATAAACTAAAAATATTCCTAAAAAATTACAATTATAAATATGTTGAAAAGTTATCAAATGGAAATGATTACCTATTTAAAAAGCTGTAAAAATTATAATTTGGTGGGCCGTGTTGGTTACGCTCCAACTACCCCTGCAATGTCAATGCAGTACTCTACTATTGAGCTAACGGCCCAGTGCTAACTTTCTAAGAAGCTTTTAAGTTGTTTTGATCTGCTAGGATGCTTTAATTTTCTTAAAGCCTTAGCTTCAATTTGTCGAATTCTCTCTCTTGTCACAGAAAACTGTAATCCGACTTCTTCTAAAGTATGATCAGTATTCATACCTACACCAAATCTCATTCTTAGTACTCTTTCTTCCCTTGGAGTTAGAGTCGATAATATTTTGGTAGTAGCTTCACCAAGATTTGATTTAATTGCTTGCTCAAGTGGAGCCAATGCTTTTGTGTCTTCAATAAAGTCACCTAGACTACTGTCCTCTTCGTCTCCAACTGGTTTTTCAAGTGAAACTGGTTCTTTTGAGATTTTTAAAACTTTTCTTACTTTATCTAATGGCATTCTGAGTTTTTGGGCTAACTCTTCAGGTGTAGCTTCTCTTCCAAACTCACTTAAAATTAATCTTTGAGTTCTAACAATTTTATTAATTGTTTCAATCATGTGAACAGGAATACGAATTGTTCTTGCTTGATCAGCAATTGATCTTGTTATTGCTTGTCTTATCCACCAAGTTGCATATGTTGAAAATTTATAACCTCTTCTATATTCAAATTTATCTACGGCTTTCATTAATCCAATATTTCCCTCTTGAATTAAATCTAAAAACTGAAGGCCACGGTTTGTATATTTTTTTGCAATTGAAATAACTAATCTTAAATTAGCTTCAACCATCTCTTTTTTTGCAATTCTCGACTCTTTTTCACCTTTTTGAACTCTACTTACTAGTTTTTTAAAATCGGTTACTGATACTCCAAGTTTGTGACTAATTTCAATTAATCTCTCTCTAATATTTTTAAATTCTTCCTTATTTTTTGTGAAAAATTGTTTCCAAAGATTATTTGTATCTAAAAATTTTTTTAAATTTGGGTTAATTTCATTTCCAATATAAAATTTAATAAATTCATTTCTTGGAATTTTTTGGTCCATTGCAAGCCTTAATAGATTGCCCTCAAGTGAAACTATTTTTTTATTTTCAACATAATGCTTTTGGACAAGCTCCTCTAAAACTGAAGGAGATAATTGTAGTGATTTAATATTTTCTAGAATATCAATGATAATTTTATCGTGCCCTTTTTCTTTTGCTGGAGAAAAATTTTTTGTATTTAAAATACAATCTAATTTTTCTTTTTGGTACTTTATTAATTTTGTGTATTCTTTTGTTAATATATTAACTGTTTTTAAAACTTTGGGCTTAATCTCTGTTTCCATTGCAGCAAGAGTTGGATTGAAGTCATCATCTTCATCAGAACCACCTTCTTCTTTATCAGTCTCACCAGCATTTTTTTGTTTTGCGCTTGGACCTGTTGACTCATCTTCCATATAATTAGTATCAATATCAATGATTTCTCTAACTAAGATTTCATCTTTTTGTAATTTATCATTCCACTCAAAAAACTGTTGGGCTGTTAATGGACTTTGAGAAAGGGCTATTAACATCACATCTTTTCCAGCCTCAATTCTTTTTGCAATTGCAATTTCACCTTCTCTGGAAAGAAGTTCCACACCACCCATCTCACGTAAATACATTCTGATGGGATCATCACTTTTCTCAATTGCTTTACCATCTTCTTTGTTTGAATGTTCTTTTTTTCTTAAAACTTTAAAGTCAGATTTTTTTTCTACTAGGGAAACGTTTTCATCTAAAATATGTATGAATGCTTGAGCTAAGTTATCATCTGATAAATTTCTTTTTCCAAGCGATTTGCTTAATTCCTCATAAGTTATAAAACCTCTATGAGTCCCTCGACCCATTAATCTAGCAAATGATTTAGTAATAATTCTTTCCACAGCAATAAAAGTTAGGAAGTCTTATATAATGTCAAATCAGCAAAAATCCATGACTAAATTAGCTAAATTAATTGAGATTCTGCTTTTTTTTTAGCTCTTTTAGCTCATTAAATGTGGTCTCACTCATATCAACTGAGAACTTCGATTCTAACTCTCGAATCCTAAACTCAAGATCATAATTTATCAAATCTCTTGAAATATCCTCCAACAATTCAATCGTTTTTTGATCATCATCTGCTTGATTTTTAAGAATATGTTTAATGGGTGCAAATTTATTTATTTTTTCTAACAATTGATTATCTAACTTTAAATCCTCAATTGTAATTTGCTCTCCAGATTTCAATTTCTCAATTATTAGTTCAAATAT
>CABZLO010000018.1 GCA_902526595.1 uncultured Pelagibacteraceae bacterium
CGTAATGATAAAGGATTTAATAAATTACCAAACTTTATAAAAATTCTATCTGAAAAAAATATAAATTTTAATTTTATAATTCAATTCTCAAAAAAAATTTATCCGAATACCAAAAATATAAAAAACGAAATCGTGAAAATTGCAAAAACTAACCCTAATATAAAAATATTAGATGGCTATATAGATTTTTGGGATTATAGAAATTATTTACAAAAAATTAATATAATGCCTTTGTTGTATGATGCTGACAAATTAAATTTTGTTGGTTCGGGTTTATTTTATTCATGTATAACCCACGAAATTCCAATAATTGTACCTAAGAAGGCTAATTTGCTTAAAGAATATTTGACTTACAATTCATATGAAGAGGCAGATAGTATTGAAGAATATGCCAATTCAGTCTTAAAAATTATGAATAATTATAAATCTTATTTAAATGAATGCAAAAAATTTTCAAATTCATACAAGAAAAATATTATTAATGATCCTTTAGTCCTTGAGATTGAAAAGATTTAATTATTTTTGGTAATTTTCAGTACACCTATAAAAGCTTCTTGAGGTATTTCAACACGACCAAATTGTTTTGATCGAGCTTTTCCTTTTTTTTGTTTTTCTAAAAGTTTTCTTTTTCGATCTGTAGCCCCACCACCATGAATTTTTGTCAAAACATCTTTTTTAAAGCCTTTAATGGTTTCTCTAGCAATAATTTTACCTCCTATTGCAGCTTGTACTGGGATCATAAAATTATGTCTTGGTATCAAGTCTTTTAATTTTTCACAAACTTCCTTTCCAGTTCTTTGCGCAAAATCCTTGTGTATCATCATTGCTAAAGCATCAACAGGTTCGGCATTTACTAAAATACCTAATTTTACTAGATCTCCCTCTCTATGTTCTATTATTTCATAATCAAAACTAGCATAACCACTCGTCATTGATTTAAGACGATCGTTAAAATCAAAAACTACCTCATTTAGTGGAAGCTCATAATTTACAACTGCTCTGTTTCCTGAATAACTTAAATTTGTTTGTATTCCTCTTTTATCCTGACACATTTTAATTATAGATCCTAAATACTGATCTGGAGTTATAATTGTAGCTTTAATCCAAGGTTCCTCGATAAATTTAATTAGTGTTGGATCAGGTAAACTAGATGGATTTTGTAAATCCACAATAGTTCCATTGTTAAGATGAACTTTATAGACAACTCCAGGAGTCGTGGTTAATAAGTTTACATCAAATTCTCTCTCTAATCTTTCGGTTACAATTTCAAGATGTAACAAGCCCAAAAATCCACACCTAAATCCTAATCCTAAAGCTGAAGAAGATTCTGGTTCAAATGAAAAACTTGCGTCATTTAATTGAAGTTTAGCTAATCCATCCTTTAGTTTTTGATACTCTGAACTATCAACTGGAAACAATCCACAAAATACAACTGGCTTGCTAGGTTTAAATCCTGGCAGAGCGGCTTCTAATGGTTTTGCTGCATCACAAATAGTATCACCAACTTTTGTTTCAGACAGAACTTTTATTCCTGTTGTTATAAACCCTATTTCACCTGTATTTAAGGTGCTAATATCAGTTGGCTTTGGCGTAAAAACCCCAACTTTTTCAACAATGTATTCTTGATTAGTTGACATCATTTTAATTTTCATATTTTTTGATAATTTGCCATTAATCACTCTAATTAAAATTACTACACCCAAGTAAGTGTCATACCAACTATCAACAAGTAAACATTTTAGATTTGATGTAGTTTCTCCTTTAGGTGCAGGCAGAGTAGTTATTATTTGCTCTAAAATATCTTCAATACCTTCTCCAGTTTTACCAGAGCAGGGAATGGCATTTTTGGTATCAATACCGATAACATCTTCAATTTGTTTTTTTGTTTTTTCTAAATCAGATGCAGGTAGATCAACCTTATTTAATACTGGAACAATTTCATGATTGGTATCTAAAGCCTGATAAACATTCGCTAAAGTCTGAGCTTCAACTCCTTGGGTACTATCAACAATAAGAATTGAACCTTCACACGCATAAAGAGACCTACTTACTTCATAGCTAAAATCTACGTGACCAGGTGTGTCTATAATATTTAAAATATATTCTTTACCGTCTTTTGCTTTATAATTTAATTTCACAGTTTGAGCTTTAATTGTAATTCCTCTTTCTCTTTCAATATCCATTGAGTCGAGGACTTGTGCTTTCATCTCTCTTTCTGTTAAACCTCCACAGCTATGAATAATTCTATCAGCAATAGTAGATTTTCCATGATCAATATGAGCAATAATTGCAAAATTTCTTATATTATCAATTTCACTGGGCATTAGGACCTAATCTTTGCGCCTGATTTAGTCTCGACAGTTGAAATTATTAATTTATTAATTTTTTCAAGATCACTTTCCTCTAATGTTTTTTCTTCAGATTGAATGGTTACATTGAGAGCTATAGACTTTTTATCTTTAGGAATATTTTCACCTTCATAGACATCAAAAATTTTTACTGATTTAATTAAACTTTGATCAATAGAAGATATTATTTCTATTAAATCTTGAGCTTTAAAATTTTTATCGACCACGAATGCAAAGTCTCTGTCTGATTTTTGGTAGTCAGAAAATTGAAATTTTGATTTTGAGTCTTTGAGTTTAATTTTTTTATCTTTTAAGTAATCTAAATAAATCTCAAAACCAACCAATGCCTCAGTTTTTATATCAAGTTTTTTTATAATGTTTGGATGAATTTCCCCAAAATAAGCCACTGGATCAATATCGTCTTTATCCAGATACACAGAGCCAGATTTACCAGGATGATAATAAGAAGGAGATTTTTCTCTTATAAATAAACTGTGTCTATCATATCCAGCTTCAATTAAGGTCTGAATTGTATCTTTTTTTGCATCAAAAACATCAACCAATCTGTTTTGTTCATTCCAGTTTAACCTTGATATCTTGCCTGATTTTATCCCACCGATTACTGTTAATTGTTCTCCAGGTTTGTTGTCTTTAAAAATTGGCCCTATTTCATAAAGAGAAATATCTCTAAATCCTCTATCTAAATTTTTCTTTAGATAGAATGCCAAATTAGGAAATATTGAATTTCTTAAAACATCTAAGTCTGAACTTATTGGATTTACTATTTTTATTTCTTTGTAATTTTCTTTGAAAAAGTTATTTATTTTTGAGTCTGTAAATGACCAAGTTACCGTCTCAAAATAGCCTTTTGATGCTACAGAACGTTGTAAAAAATGAAAAAGTTTTTGTTGTTTATTAAGTGTGTCTTTAATTCTATTCTTTTCAGGTTCTAGTGTTTCTATATTATTGTAACCTTTTATTCTTACTATCTCCTCAACTATATCTATAGGTTGAGTGATATCAGGTCTCCATGTAGGAATTATTAATTCTAATTCAGATTTCTTTTTAGAAACTTTAAAACCTAAATCTATTAAGATCTTTATGACCTCTTTATCTTTTATTTTAAAGCCTGCAATTTTTTCAAACAAAGATATTTTAAATTTGATTTTATTTTTTTTAACTTTCCCAATTCTTTGAACATCGAACTTACTAACTTTTCCTCCACAAATTTTAGTTATTAATTGTGCAGCTCTATCTAGGCCTATCTCAATAGATTGAGGATCAATACCCCTTTCAAATCTAAATTTAGCATCAGTATCAATGTTCAACAAATTTGAAGTTTTTCTAATAGATCTAGGCAAAAAATATGCAGATTCTAACAAAATATTTTTAGTATTAAACTCAGTACCTGAGCGTGTACCTCCTATTATTCCACCCAAACCTAATACGCCAGACTTATCAGAGATAACACACATATCATCATCTAATTTATACTCTTTGTTATCAAGAGCTTCGAATGTTTCACCCTTTTTTGAATTTCTTACAATAATTTCCTTATCAATTTTGTCTGCATCATATGCATGAAGCGGTCTATTTAAATCCAGCATCACGTAATTAGTTATATCTACAATTGCTGAAATAGGCTTCTGACCTAGTGATATGATTTTATCCTTCAGCCACTTTGGACTTTCTTTGTTTGTAACATCTTTAATTAAACAACTACCAAATATGGTACAATCTTGATTTTTATCTTTTGTAATAGAAACTTTAATTTTTTGAGGCCCACTATTTTTAATTTTCATATTAGAGATATTTTTTAATTTGCCAGCTCCCGCTGCTACAAGATCTCTTGCTACTCCTCTTACACCTAAACAATCAGGTCGATTAGGAGTGATGGATAAATCAATAACTTTATCAGTATTATTTTTAAAAAAATTTTTACCTACTTTATCAGAGTATTTATTTGACTTTAGTTCTGTTATTCCGTCACTTTCATCAGATAAATTTAATTCTAACTCTGAGCACAACATCCCATATGAAGTTACACCCCTTATTTTGCTAACTGTGAGTTTCATGTTATTTTTTGGAATCACAGATCCAGGTCCGGCATAAACAGTCAAAAGGTCTTTCTTGGCATTAGATGCTCCACAAACAACTTTTACCGTATTTTGTTCCCCTATATCAACATCACATACTTTTAACTTGTCTGCATTTGGGTGTTGCTCAGCATTTATAATTTTTGCTACTTTAAAATAATCTAAATCAGAACTAACTTTTTCAAAGCTCTCAACTTCAAGCCCAACATCTGTCAACTTCTCAATTATTTGATTATCTTTGAACTTAGTATCAAGATGCTCTTTGAGCCAGCCTATTGTAAATTTCATCGACTAAGGCCTCTGTAATTTGATGGAACGTCTAATGGATCAAACCCAAAGTGATTTAGCCACCTATAATCAGTCTCAAAAAAAGCTCTTAGATCATTTATTCCATACTTAAGCATTGCCAGTCTATCTATTCCAATCCCAAATGCGTAACCTTGATACTTGTCTGGGTTGATTTTTACATTTTTAAGTACATTTGGATGCACCATCCCACAACCTAAAATCTCCAACCATTTATCTCCTTCACCGATGACTATTTTGCCATCTTTCAATTCATAACCAATGTCAACTTCAGCCGATGGTTCTGTAAAGGGAAAGTGACTTGGTCTAAATCTCATTTTGATTTTATCAACTTCAAAAAAGGATTTTATAAAATAATTTAGGCAACCTTTTAAATGTCCCATATTCACATTTTTATCAATATGAAGTCCCTCAACTTGATGAAACATTGGAGCATGAGTTTGATCACTGTCAGATCTATATGTTCTACCAGGAGCAATGATTTTAAAAGGAGGTTTCCCTTTTAACATTGTTCTTACTTGAACTGGAGATGTATGAGTTCTTAAAAGTAATTCTTTTTTATCATCTAAATAAAAAGTATCGTGCATGTCTCTTGCTGGATGGTTGTCTGGGGTATTTAATGCAGTAAAATTGTAATGCTCATTCTCTACATCTGGTCCCTCTTCAACGCTAAAACCAATTTCAGAAAATATAGAGGATATTTCATCTATAACTTGAGAAACTGGATGTATCTTACCTTGAACAATATTTCTTTCAGGCAGAGTTACGTCTACTTTTTCATTCTCTAGCTTAGAATTTATTTCTTTAATTTCTATTTCTTGAATTTTTTTATTGATTTTTTCTTGTAGTTCATCTTTTACAAAATTTAAATCCGATGCAAATTTTTTTCTTTCTTCAGTTGGTAATGATCCAATATTTTTAAAAGAATTAGAAATTTTACCCTTCTTGCCAAATAACTCAGATTTGATTTGATTTATACTTTCAATGTTTAAATCTGCATTTAATTTATGTAAGAATTCATCTTTTATTTTTTTAATATCAGACATATCTGTAGAATATTTGTTAACCTTAGAAAAACAACAATGAAAATTAATTCAATGCTGATTGGGCTTTTTGTACGATTGTTTTGAATGCCTCTGGGCTATCATAAGCAATTTCAGCAAGAATCTTTCTATCTATTGCAATACCACATTTACTTAATCCGTTTATGAATTTAGAATATGTCATTCCTTCAGCTCTGACACCTGCGTTGATTCTTTGTATCCATAAAGATTTGAAATCTCTTTTTTTGTTTCTTCTGTCTCTATAAGCATATTGCATTGATTTTTCCATTGCTTGCTTTGCAACTCTTATAGTATTTTTTCTTCTGCCCCATTGACCTTTTACAGCTTTTAAGACTTTTTTATGCTTAGCTTTACTTGTTACACCTCTTTTAACTCTCGCCATTATTAACCTCTTAAACTGTAAGGCATGTATGATTTAACAATTTTTCCATCTTGCTTGGACATTGTTGTAGTGCCTCTTAATTTTCTAATTTGAGAATTTGTTCTTTTAATCATGCCGTGCCTCTTTCCAGCTTGGGCTGTTATCACTTTCCCCTTTGCTGAAATCTTAAATCTTTTTTTTGCTGAGCTTTTTGTTTTTAATTTAGGCATAATTCTGCGGACTTATACAAAGAATGGTATAATTTTACAACCTCTATTAAAGCCTATAAAGGTTGGATTACCATAATCATTTGCTTACCATCAAATTTTGGATGTAACTCTACCTTGCCAATATCTTTCATGTCTTCCTTGATTTTGCCCATTAACTCGTTTCCTAAGTGTGAGTGTTGTAGTTCTCTACCTTTAAATCTAATTGTAAATTTTACCTTATCACCTTTAGCAATAAATTTTTTTGCATTTTTAACTTTAAAATCATAATCATGAGTTTCTGTTACAGGTCTCATTTTTATTTCTTTTAACAAAACTATTTTTTGTTTCTTTTTTGCAAGGTTTGCTTTTTTTTGGGCATCATATTTGTATTTACCCATATCCATGATTTTACAGACTGGTGGGTTTGCATTTGGGGCTATTTCAATTAAATCAAGACCTTGGTTCTTTGCCATTGAGATAGCTTCATTAGTGTTTAGAATACCAAGATTTTCACCATCGCTACCTATTACCTGAACATCTGGAGAGGAAATTCTATTATTAGATCTTGGGCCTCTATCCTTAGTTCTTCTTTGAAAATAATTTTGTTTAAAATCTACCACTTAGTTTGAAGATGCTTTATTTAAAGCAGAGAAAGTTTTTAAGAATGTGTCTATATCCATATTTTCTTGTTTGTTAGAGTCTAATCTTCTAATCGTTACAGAATTGGAGTCAACTTCTTTTTTACCACAAATTAACAAAAGAGGGATTTTAGCTAACGAATGATCTCGTATTTTATAATTTAAATTTTGATTTTTTAAATCAACAGAAGAGCTAATACCTGCATTTTTAATTTTTTTAGATATCTCAACAGCATAATTATTAAACTCATCTGAAATAGGAATTACCATTGTTTGTAAAGGTGATATCCAGAATGGAAATTTACCAGCATAGTTTTCAATTAAAATTCCAATAAATCTTTCTAGAGATCCAAATAGAGCTCTGTGAAGCATTACAGGAATTTTCTTGCTTCCATCTTTATCAACATATGAAGCACCTAATCTCTCAGGTAAATTTAAATCAACTTGCAAAGTTCCACATTGCCAATCTCTACCAATTGCATCTCTTAGAACAAACTCAATTTTGGGACCATAGAATGCTCCCTCTCCCTTGTTAATACTATATTCTAACTTTGAAGCTTTCACTGCTTCAAGTAGTGATGCTTCTGCTTTATCCCAAACTTCATCATCTCCAACTCTTACTTCTGGTCTATCTGCATATTTTAGAATTATATTTTCAAAACCGAGGTGTTTATAAATATCCAAAATTAAATTAGTAACAATTAGACACTCACTTGTAATTTGTTCTTCCGAACAAAAAATATGCGCATCATCTTGTGTAAAAGCTCTAACTCTAAGTAAACCATGTAATGCTCCAGATGGTTCATATCTATGAACTTTTCCAAACTCTGCGTAACGCAAAGGAAGATCTCGATAACTTTTTAATCCTTGATTAAATACTTGAATATGCCCAGGGCAGTTCATTGGTTTTATTGCAAAAACT
This sequence comes from uncultured Pelagibacteraceae bacterium, assembly GCA_902526595.1. Taxonomy (GTDB): domain Bacteria; phylum Pseudomonadota; class Alphaproteobacteria; order Pelagibacterales; family Pelagibacteraceae; genus Pelagibacter. The sequence continues at coordinate 7,945 of CABZLO010000018.1, forward strand.
TTTTCATCTGGAGTTTCAGATGTATACATGTTGTCACCATATTTTCCCCAATGTCCTGATTTTTCCCATAATTGTCTATCCAAAACTTCAGGAGTATTTATTTCTTTGTAGCCAGCTTCATCCTGTCTATTTCTCATATAATTAATTAAATTTTGAAACAATGCCCAGCCTCTTTCGTGCCAAAAAACAGATCCTGGACTTTCTTCTCTAAAATGAAATAAATCCATTTCTTTTCCTAATTTTCTATGATCTCTCTTTTCTGCTTCTTCTATTCTTTTAAGATGTTCATCTAAATCTTTTTGTGTTGCCCAACTAGTACCATATATTCTTTGAAGCATTTCATTTTTTGAATCTCCTCTCCAATAAGCACCAGAAACTTTGGTTAGTTTAAAATACTTTCCAATTTTGCCTGTTGAAGGTAAATGAGGACCTCTGCAAAGATCATGCCAATCACCATGAAAATAAATTGAGACATCTTCTTTTTCTGGGATAGCTTTAATTAATTCAGATTTATAGATTTCACCTTTTTTTATAAAATGATCAATAGCTTTATTTCTATCCCAAACTTCTCTCTTTGTAATTTCATCTCTGTCTACAATTTCTTTCATCTTATTTTCAATTTTGACTAAATCATCTTCAGTAAAAGGTTCTTTTCTAGCAAAGTCATAGTAAAATCCATTTTCAATAACTGGACCAATTGTAACCTGAGTACCAGGAAATAATTCTTGAACAGCCATTGCCAATATGTGTGCAGTGTCATGTCTAATTGTCTCCAGACCTTCTGGATTTTTTGAAGTAAAAATTTTGACTGAGCAATCTTTTTCTATTAAATAATCTAAATCTTTAAGTTCACCATCAATGCTTATAACTATTGCTTGTTTTGCTAATGACTTACTTATTTTCTCAGCTACCTCGGTTCCTGTAACTTTTTTAGAAAAATTTAAATTATTTCCATCTGGTAATGTTATTATAGGCATTTAATTTACTAGTCTTTTATACTCTGAATAAGTAGAAAAGCACATTTTTTCAACATTAAATCTTTGAATAACGTTTTTTCTTGCCTCTATTCCCATCATTTTTAAAGATGTTTCATCCATATTAAGAACTTTTAAAATCTGTTTACTTAAAGATTTGGCATTGTTTGACTCAAATAAAAAACCTGTTTTTTCATCTGTAACTGTTTCTTTCGAGCCACCAATATTGCTTGCTATTATTGGTTTTCCCATTGATTGGGCTTCTACTGACACTCTTCCAAAAGCTTCAGCTTCAATTGAAGCTGAAACTATTACATCCGAAACTTTGTAAGCTAAAGCCATATTTTTACAATGATCTATAAATCGTATTTGTTTTGACATCCTATATTGTTCTGAAAGTCTTATTAATTTTTTTTTGTAAAGTTCACGACCTTGGTCACTACCAAGAATGACTGTATAAAATGCTTCGTATCCAAGTTCTATATTAATTAAATTTACTGCTTCAATAAATACTTCCTGACCCTTCCATGAAGTTAGTCTACCTGGTAAAAGTATAATTTTTTTATCTTTCTCAATATCCCATTCCTTTAATAATTTTTTTTCATCGTTTTCAAGAGTTGTGGATGAGTCAAAATAATCAACATTAATACCTCTAAAAATCACTAAGAATTTTTTTTTATAATTTAAATACATAGAATAATTTTCTTTAATATGAGAAAATATAAAATTTGATCCTGCAATAATTAAATCAGATCTTACCATTACCGAATTATAAAATTTTTTCAAATTAGTTTTATAATTGTAAGTACCATGAAAAGTTGTCACAAATTTTCTTCCAGTAATTTTAGATGCTATCAAACAGGACCATGCAGGTGCTCGACTTCGAGCATGAACTATCGAAATATTATTTAATAAAATAATTCCAATTAAAATAATTGAGTTAATAAAAATTAATAAAGGATTTTTGCTCTGAACAGGAAGCTTAAAAATTTTTACCTTTTTTTTGTCAACAAACTTAAGTAATTCACCACCACTAGTTACAATAAATGAGTCACAATTATTTTCAGGCAAATAATGGGCTATATCAAAGCAGCCTGTTTCCGCACCTCCATATCCTAATTTTGGTATAACTTGTAAAACTTTTAAATTAGTTGCCATCTGATAAAACTATATATTATTAGAATAAATATATAAACGAAATGGCAAATTTCAGATATCATAAGATCTCAAAAACCAAGAAAATTAGATATATTTCTAAAATTTATAAAAATAGTTTGTCTATAGTTTTTCTGCATGGATTTATGTCAGATCTTGAAGGAGAGAAGCCTAAAGCATTAATAAATTTTGCAAAAAAAAATAAAATTAATTTCTTAGCACTTGAATATTCTGGGCATGGTAAATCTTCAGGAAAATTTACAAAAGGTAATATTTCAAAATGGAGTAATGAAACTTCAAAATTAGTTAAAAAATATGTAAAAGAACAGAAAATAATATTTATAGGTTCAAGTATGGGTGCTTGGATTGCTTTGAATCAATTTAAAATTTTTAAAAATCAAATTGTTGGTTTTTTAGGAATTGGTTCAGCGCCTGAATTTTTAGAAAATATTATGTGGAAAAAATTTTCCAAAAAAATGAAAAAAGATACAATTACAAATGGAATTTACAATTTAAAACATGGAAATTATGAATATCCTATAACATATCAACTAATTAAAGATGGAAGAAAAAATAAAGTTTTAAATAAAAAAATTAATTTAAAAATTAAGGTTACTATGGTTCATGGAGAAAAAGATGAGGCTGTTAAGGTTTCTTATTCAAGAAAAGTTTTAAAACTTTTTCCAAATGCAAAAAAAAAGTTAAATATAGTTAAAAACGGTGATCATAGTTTATCTAGTAAGAAAGGTCTAAAAATAATTCTTAAAGAGTTGAAACTATTAATCTAACTAACTTTTTTAATGCCTTTAAGAGTTATTGGGTTGTCTAGTTTATCTAACATTTCTTTAGGGCAAACTTGAACAAAATTAATTAACTCCTCGTCATAATTTTTAATTATATTTCTTGAAAATTCAGATCCTGTTTCCTTAGAATGTTCAGATATTAAATTCTTTAAAATTTCTTTCCAATAATCTGTTTCTACAGTTTGCCAAACAACTGATTCAGGATTTACTTTTTTTGTAAATTGCTGAGATTTATCATAAACAAAAGCCATGCCACCAGTCATTCCTGCTGCAAAATTATCTCCTACCTCTCCTAAAATTACTACCATTCCACCAGTCATATATTCACAACCATTTGAATCACATCCCTCAATTACTGTTGTAGCTCCAGAATTTCTTACAGCAAATCTTTCTCCTGCTTGACCTGCTGCAAAAAGTTTACCCGAAGTAGCACCATAAAGAACTGTATTTCCTAAAATTGTATTTTCATTAGAAACTAAATTACTTTCCTCTGGCAATTTAATTGAAATTGTTGCACCTGATAAACCTTTTCCAACATAGTCATTTGCATCTCCTTTTAGAACTAATTTTAATCCTCTAGAAGAAAATGCTCCAAAAGATTGTCCAGCAGAGCCTTTAAAATTTAAAATTAGAAAGTTATCATCAAGTTTTTCATATCCATATTTTTTGTAGAGATGATGAGAGACTCTTGTTCCAACAGCTCTATGTGTATTTTGTATTGAGTAAACCTTTTCAATTTTTTCTGAACTATCTAAAGACTTTTCTATTTCAGGCCAAATCTCTTGATCCAAAGTATCTGGCACAGTATTAATTTCTGGGATATCACAATACCTTTTGTTATTTCCTGTATCAGCTTGAACAAATAGTGGATTTAAATCTAAATCATCTAAGTTTGGGGATCCTTTGCTAACCTGTCTTAATAGATCAGTTCTACCAATTATATCATTTAAAGATTTAAATCCTAGTTTTGCTAATATTTCTCGTACTTCAGTTCCAATAAATGTGAACAGATTGACTACCTTTTCTGGTGTACCAGTAAATTTTTCTCTCAATTTTTCATCTTGCGTGCAAACACCAACTGGACAGGTGTTCGAATGACATTGTCTTACCATAATGCAACCCATTGCTACTAAAGCAGTAGTAGCAACTCCATACTCTTCAGCTCCCATCATCGCTGCAATAACAACATCTCTTCCTGTTTTAATTCCTCCATCAGTTCTCAAAGTAACTTTGTGTCTAAGGTTATTTAAAGTCAAAACTTGATTAGCTTCAGTCAAACCCATTTCCCATGGTATTCCGACATATTTAACACTTGTTTGGGGTGTTGCTCCAGTTCCACCATTATGTCCTGATATCAAAATTATATCTGCTTTAGCTTTGGCAACACCAGCTGCAATTGTTCCAACACCAGAAGAAGCAACTAGTTTTACTCCTATCCTTGCTTTAGGATTAATTTGTTTTAAATCATAAATTAATTGCGCAAGATCTTCGATTGAATAAATATCGTGATGTGGAGGAGGAGATATTAATGTTACACCTGGAGTAGAATGTCTAAGTCTTGCGATTTCCTTCGTAATCTTAAATCCTGGAAGCTGGCCGCCTTCTCCTGGTTTTGCTCCTTGTGCAATTTTAATTTCAATTTCATTACAATTATTTAAATAATTGACTGTTACTCCAAATCTTGCAGAGGCTATTTGTTTTACTCTAGAATTTGCGCTATCTCCATTTTCTAATACCTTAAATCTTTTTTCATCCTCTCCTCCTTCTCCGCTGCAAGAGGCACCTTTAATTCTATTCATTCCAGTAGCTAATGTTTCATGAGCCTCTTTTGACAAGGCACCGTGTGACATGCTCCCACTTCCAAATCTTTTTAATATATTTGCTAGAGGCTCCACTTCGGAAATATCAATTGATCCTTTTAATTTTTTTGTTCTAAAATCAATTAAATCTCTTAAATTTATTGGTGGTAAATTATAAATACCCTCTGCATATCTTTTGTAAGCATCATAAGAATTAGAACCTACAGCACTTTGAAGTAAATGAATTAATTTTCCTTGATACTGATGAGTCTCTCCATTTTTTCTATATCTATAAATTCCACCTATAGGCAGAATTGTATCACTACTTTCAAAAGCTTCTTTGTGTATTTCTCTAATTTTTTTTTCAATTCCTGTTAGTCCTATACCTGAAATTTTTGATACTACTCCAGGAAAATAGTCTGCAACAATTGTTCTACTTAAACCAACCGTCTCAAAATTACATCCTCCTCTATAAGAACTTAAAACAGAAATACCCATCTTAGACATTATTTTTAAAAGTCCTGCATTTACCGACTTGATATATCTTTCAACACATTCATCAAAACTGAATTTTCCAAACAATTTCTTTTCATGCCTTTGATATAAACTGTCAAAAGCTAGATATGGATTTACTGTAGTTGCACCAACTCCAATTAATGTTGCAAAAGAGTGAGTATCCATCGCTTCTCCTGACTGGACATTGATGGAAACGTACCCTCTCAATTTTTTTTCAATTAAAAATGAATTGATCGCACCAACTGCGAGTAACATCGGAATTGGAAGCTTCACGTTTGAAAGCTCTTTGTCACTCAAAATTAATTGTGTAACTCCTTGTCTTACTGCTATTTCTGCGTCTTTTTGAATTCTTTTTATAGACTCGTGCAAATTTTCATTGTCTGAGAAAGTGCAATCAATTATGGAAGAATTTTTACCAAAATAATTAATGAATTTCTCAAATTGTGAATTTGATAAAATTGGACTGTTTAAAACGTAAATATTTTGCTTTGTTAGATTGTCAAAATTAAGGATATTTCCAAGATTTCCAAATCTTGTTTTTAGACTCATCACTTTATTTTCTCTTAAAGAGTCTATCGGAGGGTTTGTTACTTGACTAAAGTTTTGTCTAAAAAAATGGTATAGAGGTCTGTATCTGTCTGATAATACTGCCAGAGGAGTATCATCCCCCATTGATCCAATTGCTTCTTTAGCATCCTCAGCCATCGGATGTAATATCAATTCTAAATCTTCTAGACTAATTCCAAAAGCATATTGTCTTCTTCTTAATTCGTCTCCAGAATAAGTATTTTTCTCGTCAGAAATTGATAATTTATCATCTAAGTCAATAATTTGAGAATTAAAATGCTTGTATTCTTTTGCTAGATAATCTTTGATTTGCTTATTTTTAAAAACTTTTCCTTTTTCAATTCTAACACCAATAATTTCTCCAGGGCCTAATCTACCTTTAGAAAGTATTCTTTTTTCATTAAGTTCAATCATGCCTGTCTCTGATCCTGCAAATAATAAATTATCTTTTGTAATTGCATATCTTAGTGGTCTTAATCCATTTCTGTCGTTAGCTGCAATTACCCATTCATTATCTGTTCCTGCAATAGCTGCTGGGCCGTCCCAAGGTTCCATTGTACTGTTTAAAAAATTAAATAATTGTTGGTGATCTTTAGGTAAAGTTTCATTTTTTTTTGACCATGCATCTGGAACCAACATTAGCTTAGCTAAAGGTGCTGGCTGACCAGAAATATTTAACAATTCAAACACATTATCTAAAGCAGCAGAATCAGATGTACCTTGCTGGATAACTGGTTTTAAATTTTCTATATTTTCAAAAAGATTGCTATTCATTTCTTGTTCATGAACTTTCATCCAATTTTTATTTCCCCTGAAAGTATTTATTTCACCATTATGAGCAATTGCTCTAAATGGTTGAGCTAAATTCCAGCTCGGAGCCGTATTCGTAGAAAACCTTTGATGAAAAATTGCAAATCTTGAAATAAATCTTTCATCTTTTAAATCTAAATAAAAATCTGAAATTGCCTCAGCTAAAAACATACCTTTGTAAATAATTGACTTAGAGCTCAATGAACAAATGTAAAAATTATTTAAGGATTTTTTAAATGCCTCATTTTCTATTTTTCTTCTAGTTTCATATATTTTTCTTTCTAAATCTTTATTTGTGAGTTCTGGATTGTGCGATTTGAACAAAACCTGAATGATTTCAGGCATAGTCTGAAGTGCCTTTTCGCCTAATACGTTTGGATTAATTGGAACTTGTCTCCAACCATAAATACTAAAATCATTTTTTGTTAATTCACTCTCCACGATTGTTTTACAACTTTCTTGTGCTTCGTAATCATTTCTAGGTAAAAAAATCATACCTACGCCTATTTCAGAATTATCATGGGTGTGACCAGTCACCTCTATTTTTTCGATGAAAAAATCTTTTGGAATTTCAACATGAATTCCTGCACCATCTCCTGTTTTTCCATCAGCATCTACTGCTCCCCTGTGCCAAACAGCTTTTAATGCTTCGATACCATACTCAACAACTTTACGAGATTTTTTACCTTCAGTAGATGTAATAATTCCAACTCCACACGCATCATGCTCCATATCATCAGAATACACATGATTTTGTTTTAATATTTCTTTATTCTTAATGTAATTTATCACTAGGCTACTTTTCTCTCTTTTAAAGACTTGTTATCTAAATAATTTTTAATTGAAGTTGCAGCATCTCTTCCATCTTTAATGGCCCAAACTACTAAGGAAGCTCCTCTGATTATATCTCCAGCAGCAAAAACACCTTTAATATTGGTTTCCATAGTATCAAAATCAGCTTTAATTGTTCCCCATCTTGTTACCTGTAACTCATTAGCTTCGAACATTTTTGGTAAATCTTCAGGGTCAAAGCCTAAAGCCTTTATAACCATATCAGCATTGATTTCATAACTTGAACCTTCCTGAACCTGTGGTTTCCTTCTTCCACTTTCGTCAGGATCACCAAGTTTGATTTGATCTACAACTAATTTTTCAATTTTATTTGTACCTTTAAATTCTTTTGGACTTGATAGCCAAACAAATTGCACTCCTTCTTCTTCAGCATTAGCAACCTCTCTAGCCGAACCAGGCATATTTTCTTTATCTCTTCTATATAAACATTTTACAGATTTTGCTTTTTGTCTGATAGAGGTCCTTACACAATCCATAGCAGTATCACCACCACCAATTACAACAACGTCTTTACCTTCAGCATTTAAAATTCCTTTATCAAATAATTCAACTTCATCTCCTAATCCTTTTTTATTTGATGCGGTTAAAAAATCCATTGCTGGAAAAATATTATCTAAATCATTTCCCTTTAGATCAACTTCTCTTGCTTTATAAACTCCAGTTGCAATCAAAATTGCATCATGCTTTTTACGTAATTGATCTAAAGTTGCATCTTTACCGACCTCAAAATTTTGAACAAACTCTATGCCTCCATCTTTTAAAAGTTTTGTTCTTCTTTCAACAATTTCTTTTTCTAATTTAAAATTCGGAATTCCATATATTAACAAACCACCTGCTCGATCGTATCGATCATAAACAGTGATTTTATATCCACTTTTTCTTAATTGCTCTGCAGCTGCTAATCCTGCTGGACCTGCTCCAATAATGCCTACACTCTGATGTTTTTCTTGCTTAACTTGAATTGGTTTCACCCAGCCTTGTTCCCATGCATTATCAGTAATATATTTTTCTACTGAACCAATGGTTACAGTTCCATGACCAGATTGTTCAATGACACAATTTCCTTCGCACAGTCTATCTTGGGGACATATTCTCCCACAAACTTCAGGCATATTATTTGTGCTTTGTGATAACTCATAAGCTTCTTTAAGCCTTCCTTCAGCTGTAAGTTTTAACCAATCAGGTATATTATTGCTTAAAGGGCAATGAACTTGACAAAAAGGAACTCCACATTGGGAGCATCTACTAGACTGCTCTTTGGCTTTTTCATTTATATATTCGTCGTAAATCTCTTTAAAATCCTGTTTTCTAGAACCAACTTCCCTTTTAGGTGGTGTTTGTTGACCTATTTTTACAAATTTTAACATTTTATCAGGCATAATAATTTTCTAATTTTTGGCAAGTTATACCTTGATTTTATTAAATAAAGCATAAAATAGGTCATAAATTATGACCTTAATTTGATGACTATCTGCGAATTCAGACAATTTTCTAATAAATGCATACCTAATATGATCAAATCGAATTGTTTTAAATCGATATTTTATAAGCTACGAAGAAGCAATGTTTCAAAATATAATAGAAATATTAATCCTTTCAGTAATTCAAGGTGTGTCAGAGTTCTTGCCAATAAGTTCGTCGGCACACTTAATTCTAGTTTCAAACTTATATGAGTTTAAATCAAATTCATTGTTAATAGATATTAGTCTTCATTTAGGATCTTTGTTAGCAATAATTTATTTTTTTAGAGAAGAATTATTAGATGTTAAAAATAATAAAAAATTATTAAGTTTAATTGTTCTTGGTTCTATTCCATTAATAATTGTTGGATATATTTTATATTCTACTAATTTTATTTATGCTCTAAGAGATATAAAAGTAATTGCATGGACTACTTTTGTGTTTGCAATAGTTTTATACATCGCAGATAAAAATAGATTTCATAAGAAAATTTCAACTAATTTAAATATTCAAACAATATTTTTCATTGGTCTTTTTCAAATTTTGTCACTTATACCAGGTGTAAGTAGAGCAGGTATTACCATAACTGCAGCTAGAATTTTAAAATTTAATAGAGTAGACTCTAGTAAAATATCTTTTTTACTCTCTATTCCTGCACTTACTGGAGCAAGCCTTTTGGGGTTGAAGAATATTGTTAATCAACCTATTGAATTAAATTACTTGATGTTCGTTGCAATAATATCATCTTTTATATTGTCTTTTATGACAGTCAAATTTTTTTTAATTTATATAAATAGATTTTCTATGAATGCTTTTGTAATTTATAGAATAATAATAGCTTTAATTTTATTTAGCTTAATTTATTAAACATATCTTTTTTTCATTAAAGGAAGTAATTGAGATAATAATACTCCACATAAAATAAAAAAACATCCAAGTAAGTTATTAATATCTAAAATCTGACTCAATAGAAACCAAGCTGCTATTGTGGCAAACACACCCTCAAGTGAAAAAATAATTGCTGCTGGTGCAGGTGAAATGTTTTTTTGTGCATAAATCTGTAATACAAATGCCAATCCTCCTGATAAAATTCCTGCATATAGTATGGAATCTAATTCTTTTAATATATTTAATAAAATAAATTCCTCATAAACTAAACCAATAGTAAATGAAAATATTGAGACTATTAATGTTTGTACAGCACCTATAGTAAGTGGAAGATTATATTTTTTTACTATAATTCCGACAAAAATAATATGAGTGCTCCAAAATAGTGCCCCTAAAATAACTAAACCGTCTCCAAGCCTAATTGTAGCATCATAAAAATTCGTTAATAAATACCCTCCTATTAAACATAAAATTACAGATGGCCATATACTCCAATGAAATGAAATTTTTCCAAATACAAAAATTATAATCGGCACCATTGGAACATAAAAAATTGTAAAAAAAGCTGCATTAGCAACATCGGTATAAAGTAAAGCAACTTGCTGCAAACCAGACCCTAAAAAAAGAGACGAGCCAATCAAAAAAGAAAAAATTGCAAATGTTTTAAAATCAACCTTAAACTCAGATTTCATTTTTTTTACCTCAAATAAGAGTACCAAAGGTATAATGGCTAAAAAACCTATAAAAAATCTGGCTGCATTAAATGTAAAGGGTCCTATATTATCCATCCCAGTATCTTGAGCTATAAATGTTGTTCCCCAAATAAAAGTACACAGTAAAGCACTGAGTAAAGATATAGATTTTGTCATAAATAATTATACGGCTAACTTATAAGCAAAATTATTTCCTAAATTTTCTTTTAAATCGTTATTAAAACGAGCAGCTTCTGCTCCGTCAATAATTCTATGATCATAAGACAGAGAAATTGGTAACATTGTTCTTGTTTGAAACTTTCCGTTTAAAAAAACTTGTTTTTTTTCTGACCTTCCAACACCCAAAATAGCTACTTCAGGATAATTTATTATTGGTGTAAAGAAAGATCCACCTATTCCTCCTAAACTTGTAATCGTCATTGATCCACCAAATAATTCCTTCTTATCTATTTTTAGATTTCTACAAAGCTCACTGACTTGTTTCAACTCTTTACTAATAAATGAAATTTTTTTATTATTTGCATCTCTTATTTTTGGAACCATCAATCCATTTGGAGTATCAACTGCAATTCCAACATGATAGTATTTTTTTAAAGTCATTTTTCCACTTTCGATCTCATCTATTGAAGAATTAAAGTTTGGAAACTTTTTTAAAGAAGCAACCAATGCTTTTATAATAAATGCCAAAGGAGTAATCTTTATTTTTTCTCCAGTATAAATATCTTTCAAAGAACTTCTAAAACTTTCCATTTCAGTTATATCTGCTTCATCATGATTAGTTACATGAGGAATAGTTGTCCAAGAATTTGTAAGATATGTTGAAGCTAATTTCTTTACTCTTGGTATATCTTTAATCTCAACCTTTCCAAAATCTGCATGCTCATACTCATTCTTAATTTTAATTGGTTTGATTTCTTTTACTTCATAATTATTCGCTGATTTTGAAGAAACAAATTTTTTAATATCATCCTCTATTACTCTTCCATCTTTTTCACTACCTACCACTTGATTGATATTAACACCTAGCTCCCTTGCAAATCTTCTAGCTTTTGGACTTGCTGAGGAAATGTCTTTAATTTTTTTTTCAGATAAAGAAATTTGCTCTGTTGCTTGTTTTATTTCTACAATTGGTTCTGATTGTTTTTCAATTTTTGTCTCCTCTTTAATTTTACTATCACTTGACGAACTTTCTAATTTTAAAATTAAATCACCCTCCGAAACTTTATCGCCAATTTTTAATTTAAGAGATTTGACTTTTCCCTCAAAGTTTGATGGAATTTCAACGCTGGATTTATCACTCTCAATTGTTATTAATGGATCATTTTTATATATATCTTGGCCCTCATTTACCAAAACTTCTATTACCTCAACGTCTGTGAAATCGCCAATATTTGGAACTTTAATATCAATCTCTTTCATTTTATAATTTAGTAGGCATTGGCTTGTTGCCATTAATGTTATATTTTTTCATTGCTTCTTTTGCATATTTTGATGCTATAAGTTGCTCTTTTGCTAAAATACTTAATCCATATGCAACTATGTGCTCTTTATCCACTTCAAAGAATTTTCTTAAATTTTTTCTTGTATCACTCCTACCAAAACCATCAGCACCCAGAGAGTAGAAACTTTTATTAGTATAAGGTCTAATTTGATCTGAATTCATTCTCATATAGTCTGAAGCAGCCATAATTGGACCCTCTGTTTTACCTAAACATTGCTCAACAAAAGATATTTTTGGTTCTTTGTCTGGATTTAACAAATTATATCTCTCAACTTCCATTCCATCTTTTCTAAGTTCATTAAAACTTGTAACACTCCAAATTTCACTATCAATTTGATAATCTTTTTGCAAAATTTCAGCTGCTGAAATCATTTCTCGAAGTATTGTGCCTGATCCAAGAAGTTGAATTTTAGTTTTTTTATATTTGTCAAAATCTTTTATTTTGTACATCCCTTTTAATATTCCTTCTTCTGTGTTTTTATCTTTTGGCATCTCTGGATGAGAGTAGTTTTCATTCATTGTCGTAATGTAATAAAAGACATTTTCATTTTTCTCGTGCATCCTTCTCAAACCTTCTCTAAAAATTACTGCAAGTTCATAATGAAATGTTGGATCATAACTTACACAATTTGGAATAGTAGAAGCAATTAAATGACTATGACCATCTTGATGTTGTAGGCCTTCTCCAGCTAATGTTGTCCTTCCTGCAGTAGCACCAATCAAAAAACCTCTGGCTTGACTATCTCCAGCAGCCCAAGCAAGATCTCCAATTCTTTGAAAACCAAACATAGAATAAAAAGTGTAGATTGGAATCATTTCAATATCATGATTTGTGTAAGCTGTTGCTGCAGCAATCCATGATGACATTGCACCTGCCTCATTAATTCCTTCCTCTAGAACTTGTCCACTTTTTTCTTCTCTATATGAGCTTAATTGTGCAGAGTCTTCTGGTTCATATTTTTGACCTTCATGAGCATAAATTCCAATTTTTTGAAAAAATCCTTCCATACCAAATGTTCTTGCTTCATCTGGAATTATAGGAACTAATCTTGGAGAGATATTTTTATCTCTCATTAAATTAGTTAACATTCTAACAAGAGCCATTGTTGTAGACATCTCTTTTTCACCAGTTGATACTTTCATAAAATCAAAAATATCTTTTGAAGGTGCTTTAATAGGTTTTGCAAAAGTTGACCTCTCTGGCAAAAATCCACCTAGTTTAATTCTTCTCTCTTTTAAATATTTAATTTCTTGAGATTTTTCATCGGGTCTAAAATATTCAATATTTCGAACTTGTTCGTCTGTCAAAGGTACATCAAAGCGGTCTCTATAATACATTAGATCATCTACATCTAATTTTTTTGTTTGATGGGTTGTGTTGACACTTTCTCCAGATTTTCCCATACCATATCCTTTAATAGTTTTAGCAATAATAACTGTAGGGCTGCCTTGATGTTTTGTTGCTTTATCATATGCTGCATAAACTTTGTGTGGATCATGGCCGCCTCTGTTTAATCTCC
>CABZLO010000019.1 GCA_902526595.1 uncultured Pelagibacteraceae bacterium
AACTAGCTTTTCTCTCTCTGATTTGTATTGATTGCTCTTGAATTTGATTTAATTTACTTCTTAAAGTTTCAATTTTTTTGTCAGTTTCATCAATAATTAGTTCGTTATCAATTTTTTCCTGATCAGAAATTCTTAAATTTTCTGAAATTTGACCTTTCCGTTCAGCCTGAACTCTTGGTTGATTTTCTAAATCATTCAATTGAGATGACAGTTTATTTTTTCTTTCAGTAAGTTCTGAAACCATTTTTTCTGAATTTGATAATAAATTTTTCCAACTTTCAATTTCAGTCTTAATAGTTTTAATTCTTTCATTCCTTTTTATAGACTCATTTTTAATAGATTGATTTTTACTATAAGCATCAGCATATTTTTCTTGGAGTAATTTTATATTTTGAGATTTTTCATTGACTCTTAATAATTCATTTCTAGATTTGTCATCTTTTAAGTCATTTAAAAAATTATTAAGCTCCATGTTACATCTGTCTAGTAAAGTAACTGCCTGATTAATTTCATTACTATCAATTAATTCTTTAACCCTTTGGATTGAACTTTGGACATTTTTAATTGGGCTCAAGCTAATGTTTATTGTCTGGTCAGCAAAGCTATTTATAACATCATCAACAGCTTTTTGCTCATCTTTTAATCTTTCTTTTGCCATCTCGAGCTCTTCATTAGAAAGTTTTTCTGTTTCAAAATATTTAGAGTCTGTCTCTATCAAATCTGATTTTTCCTCTTTTAGTCGTTTTTCATTAGAATTAGCATCAATAATTATTCCTTTTTCTCTAGCGATATCGTCATCAAGAGTTTGAATTGACTTTTTAATAGTTTCGATTTCATCTTGAGTTCTTGTATTCTCCTCATCTAAACTTTGAAGCTCTAGATTAAGTCTTTGAATTCTCGATAAATTTTCTATATTTTTTTCTCTAAGTGGTGAAACCTTTTCAATTGAAAGTTTTATTAAACTTTCCAGCTCTGATATTTTAGTATTAAATCCATCAACTTCGCCTTCAGCTTCGTTATTTATCTCATTTTCTATTCTGATTTCTTTGTCTATCTCAATTAATTTTAAATAATATAAACCAGCCTCAATTTTTTTTATTTCTTCAGAGATAAGTTTGTATTTTGTAGCTTCCTCTGCCTGTTTTTGAAGATTTGCTAATTGCTTTTCTTGTTGCCTTCTAAGCTCATCAGCTCTTTTAAGATTGTTTTCTGCAGCACCCAATCTTAATTCAGCTTCATGTCTTCTCACATGTAGCCCAGAAATACCTGCAGCTTCCTCCAATATTGCTCTTCGATCTGTAGGTTTTGCAGTTACTAAAGCTCCAATTCTTCCTTGACTAATCATAGATGGAGAATGTGCGCCAGTTGATAGATCAGCAAAAAACATTTGAGCATCTCTAGCTCGTACTTCTTTACCGTTTATGTAAAATTTAGAACCTTTATCTTTCTCTATTTTTCTTCTAATTTGAACTTGATCATGCTCTCGATACTGAATTGGACCTTCTTTATCTTTATTTTCAACTTCGATAGTAACTTCGGCAATATTCTTTGAAGCTTTATTTGAAGTACCTGAAAAAATCACATCCTCCATTCCAGATCCACGCATGCTTTTTGCAGATGTTTCACCCATTGCCCATCTTAGAGATTCAACTATATTAGATTTTCCACACCCGTTTGGTCCAACAATACCAGTCAAGCCATCTTCGATTAAAAAATCTGCTTTTTCTGCAAAAGATTTAAATCCATTTAATTGGATTTTTTTAAACTCCATGAGCAAACTTATATCAGTTTTTCAAGAGCTTTTTTTAAATTTTTGTAATTTAAGGTTTTATCAAACTTTTCGTTATTAATTATTATCGTAGGGGTAGCATTTACTTTGAAGTTTTTAGCTCCATCGATTCGGTCATTTAATACAAAATCTTCAATTTTCTTGTTGTTAATACAGCTTTCAAAATCAATATTGAAACCCTCTGTTGATAAAAATTTTTTTAGATTAATATTTGCTTCTTCAACTGAACTTCCTTTTACCCACTTTTGTTGATTAGCATATAAACTTTCCAATATCTCTACTTTTCCATCATTTTTACATTGGGCAACTTTTGATGCATTAAAAGCAGCAATATCCAAAGGAAAATGTCTAAATTCAATTTTAGCTAAACCTGTATCTAAATATTCTTTTTTTAATAAAGGATAAACATTTTTATGAAAGTTAGCACAATGGCTACAAGTTAAAGATTCAAAAGCAATGATAGATATTTTCGCACTCTTATTTCCTACAAGAATTCTTTTAATTTCGTCAGCTTGAGTACTTAAAGCGCTGAAGAAAAAAAATATTGAAATTATGAAAATTTTTTTCATTTTTTTTTAAATACTTTAGTTAGCTTTAATAATGATTGTTTAATTTTTTCATTTTTAACACCGCTGATTTTGTCTTTATATCTATTTATTGTCACATTTTTCTCGTTAATTTCTAGTTTAGAAGAAACTTTTTGTTCATCATCAAAGCTAATGAATTTAAGTTTCTCAACAACTTCATAACCAAAATAAGCATTCATCTTATTTAAAATATCTTTTTTAGAATATTCTATGTCAACTTCATGGCCTCTTTTGACCATGATCACTAATGTACTTACACCAAATTTATTTGAACTTTTAAATGTTTTTGGATAACAACACTTGAATAACTCATCACCCACAAGGTATTTCCAATTGTTCAGGGTTTCTGAATAAATGTGACCTTTTTTATTAATAATTCTTTTTACATATTTTGGCAAAGTGTCTTTAAAAGATCTTAAGCCTTGAATGGAGGCATTTCTCTGCTTAGTATTATTTTTAAATTGCATATGAAAGAACCAATAATAACAAATAAAATTCTTAATTGGTATGACATTAATAAGCGAGTTTTACCTTGGAGAAAAAATGTCTCTCATAAAAAAAAGCAATATTATACACTTGTTAGTGAATTTATGTTGCAGCAAACTCAGGTAGCAACAGTAATCCCTTACTTTAATAGATTTATAAAAAATATTCCCGACTTAGAGACTTTAGCAAATTTCGAAAATCATAAACTGATTAAGCTTTGGGAAGGGCTTGGCTATTATTCTAGGGTTAGAAATTTGAAAAAAACTGCTCAATTAGTTATTAAAAAATTTGATAAAAAACTTCCAAGAAACTATTCAGATTTAAAATCTCTTCCAGGGATTGGTGATTACACTGCGAGTGCAATATCAGCTATAGCTTTCAATAAACGCTTTATCCCTTTAGATGGAAATATTGAGAGAGTTCTTAAAAGATATTTATATTTAAAAAAAGAAAATGAAATTAATAAAGAGAACTTAATTAAGGAAAAAAAAATCTTTGGATATTCGAATAGGGCAAGTGATTATGCCCAAGCCTTAATGGAACTAGGAGCTTTAATCTGCAAACCGAATAATCCTCATTGTGAACAATGTCCAATTTCAAATAACTGTATTGCTTTAAAAAAAAAAGATTTCCTGCTTACTAAAATCAAAAAAAAAAATAACAATAAATATTATTTACTAAAAGTATATAAAGATAGAAATAAATATCTTTTGATTAAAAATACTAAATTTAATTTTTTGAAAAATTTTAGTATTTTTCCCATGCAAGAATTATCAAAGCCTATAAGTTCAATAGATATAGTTAATTTTAAGATGTCAAATATGAATATGAATATAATAATTGAACATAAGAATAAAGTAGGTTCGTTGCCAACTTCCCACTGGATCGATCCAAAGAAGTTAAAAAACTATACATTGCCAACTTTTACAAAAAGAATTGTTAGATACCTAGAAAGTAATAAATGAAAAAAATTGGAATTATAGGAGCAGGAATTTCAGGTTTATTTATTGCTAATTTATTTAAAGATAATCCCAATTATCAAGTTACATTATTTGAAAAAAAAGTCTCAATAGAGTTAGAGGAGGGGTATGGGATTCAACTTTCAACTAATAGTATCAAGCTTTTAAACAAAATCGGATTTAATGAAATAGAAAAGAAAGAAAAATTTAATCCTGAAAAAATTGACTTTTACGAGATTCAAAACCAAAAAAAAATATCTGATTTGAATATTTCTGAATACAATTCTGAAGATTGTAAATATACCACAATGAAAAGATCCACATTAGTTGAATTTTTAAAAAATAGATTGGTTGATCAGGTTATAAAATATGAACATAACATTGAGAAAATCGAAAAAAAAAATGATCAAATAAATTTAACTTTTAACAATAATCAAAATTTTATTTGTGAATATCTAATTATATCTGATGGTATTTTTTCTAAAGGAAAATCCTTAATTTCTAATAATCAAATTCAACCAACTTACAATAAATGTATTGCAATTAGAGGTAAAATCCAACGGGCTAACTTAATTAATTTAAATGAAATGAATATTTCATTATTTGTAGGTCCTGATTTTCATTATGTTATTTACCCAATTGACAACAGTACTGGAGAATACAATTTTATTGGTGTTTTAAAGCTTCAATTAACTGCAAATGAGCTTAAAAACTATAGCCTTTTCCAAGAAAAAGCTTTTATAGAGAGAATTAAAAATAAATTACAAAATAAAATTTCTTCTTCAATTTTGAGTAACATAAATAATATCAAGTGCTTCCCAGTTTTTGTTAGTAAAGATTTTCATAAATCAGTTGAAAATATTCATCTTGTTGGAGATGCCTTTTTTGCCTTTCCACCTTCTTTTGCACAAGGAGCCTCACAATCTATAGAAGGTGCATCAGAATTATTTGAATGCATCATTCATAGTAAAACTGATTATTATAGTAATAGGGTTTCAAGAGTAAAAATGATCAATAATAGATCAAAATTAAATCAATTTGCTTTTCACGTATCAAATCCAATTATAGTGTTTTTTAGGAATATGGGATTAAAAATATTAACTAAGAACAAAAAATTCCTAGAAAATTATTTAGGAAAAATTTACGATAATTAATTTTTTGAGATTAATCTTTGTCTCAAGTAATCTATTGGATATATTCTGCCATTAATATCACAATGCCAATATGTCCATCCATTGCAACTTTCGGCACCTAAAATAGTAGCTGCAACTTTATGAATAGATCCTTCAGATCGGTTATGCTTAATACTTCCATCTACTAAAATTTTTGCAGTAATTTTTTTCTTATTATCAAAAATTTTGGTACCTGGTTTAATTATTCCAAGCTCTACTAATGATCCAAATGGTATCCTAGGTTTTGATCTATTATTTTTAAGAGTATCAAGTAAATCATCTTCAATAGGTTTTATATTTTTAATTCTTTTTTCTGCAGCTTTAAAATAATTTTTTTCTTTTTCTATACCAAAATAATTTCTTCCAAGTTTTTTTGCGACTGTTGCAGTTGTTCCTGAACCTAAAAAAGGATCTAAAATCATGTCATTTTTATTTGTAGATGCTAATAAAACTCTATGAAGTAAGGCTTCTGGTTTTTGAGTTGAATGCACTTTTTTGCCGTTTTTCTTCAATCTTTCTGCACCACTGCAAATAGGAAGATCCCAGTTTGATCTCATTTGCAAATCGTCATTCAAACATTTTAGTGATTGATAATTAAATGTATATTTTGATTTTTCACTTTTAGATGCCCAAATCAAAGTTTCATGAGCGTTAGTAAATCGAGTTCCTCTAAAATTAGGCATAGGATTATTTTTATTCCAAATAACATCATTTAAAATCCAAAATCCTAAATTTTGAATTGCAGTTCCTACCCTAAAAATATTGTGATAAGTTCCAATAACCCATATCACTCCATCTTTTTTTAAAATTCTTTTACATTCTAATAACCACTCATATGTAAACTCATCGTATTTCTTAAAATTTTCGAACTGATCCCATTTGTCATTTACAGCATCTACTTTAGATCTGTCTGGTCTTACCAATTCGCTTTTTAATTGAAGATTGTATGGAGGGTCCGCAAAAATTAAATCAAAAGTTTCACGTGGAATTTTTTTTAATTCTTCTAGGCTGTCTCCATTAATAATTTTATTTTTGAAATCAGTTTTCATTTTTAAAAAATAATTAGACTCCAAATGGATTCTACGGTCAACCTGAGATTGAAATATTTAGACTCGATTTGTGTTGCTAAAATTTATAATAACTAGATATTGTGTTTCTTAAGTTTTGATATGGGTGAGAATGTTTTTCTATGATGCTTGTTAACACCAAGGTTTTTTATTGCTTTTAAATGTTGCTTAGTTCCATAACCAAAATTTTGATCCCAATGATACCCTTTGTTCTTTGTGGCCAATTTTTTTATAAATTTATCTCTAGTTACTTTAGCAATAATGGATGCTGCTGAAACAGAGGGTATTTTTTGGTCACCTTTTACTATTGCTTTTAAGTTGTAATTTTTTAATTCTGGTATTTTATTTCCGTCAATTAAAACTTGCGAAGGTTTTTTTTTGAGTTTTTTTATTGCTCTTTTCATTGCAAGCAAACTTGCCTGAAGAATATTTATTTTATCTATTTCTTTAACAGAGGCTTTACCAGTAGCCCAAATAGAATTTTTTTTGATGTAATTAAATAAAATTTCCCTTTTTTCTTTGGTTAGTGTTTTAGAATCTTTGAGTATTTTAAAATTAACTGATTTATTTAAAATAACAGCTGCCGCATAAACTGGTCCAATTAAGCTGCCTCTACCAACTTCGTCTACACCTGCGGTTATTTTCATTAAATTTCTAAATTTAAGTCTTTTATTTTCTGTCTTATTTTTTTTAAATCTTCCCATGAGTATTTCTTATTCTCAGGAAATCTTATTAAATATGAAGGATTGAAAGTTATCATTAAAAGATAGGTCCGACCATTTAGTATGACCTCCTTCCATTTTCCTCTTTCACTTGAAATTTTACTCTTAATTCCTAAAGCGGCCTCCATAGCTGTGCTACCCATTAAAATAACAATTTTTGGCTCGATTATTGATATATGCTCTTTTAGAAACACAGAGTATCTTTTGATTTCTACTGATGTTGGCTTTCTGTCTTCTGGGGGTCTAAAATTTATTGAATAACCACAATAAATATTTTTTCTTTTTATCTCGATAGCCAGCAGCATTTTATCAAGGAGCTCTCCAACCTCTCCCATAAAAGTATTTGCATTACTGTCTTCCTCTAAACCTGGAGCTTCACCAATTAACATTATAGGACTGTTAATGTTTCCATCTCCTAGGATCAAATTTCTTGAATTTTCTTTCAATTTGCAATTTTCAATTGAATTAATTTGTTTTTTTAGTTTTAACAGTAACTCACTCTTATTTTTTGACTGATTATAATCAAGTTTTGCATCATTGTGAATAAATCTGTTTATAGGTTTATTAGTAAAAACAAAGTTTGGTTCAATCGTATTTATCAATTCTTCCCTAAATTTGTCATTTTGATTTATTACTTTTTTAGTCATACAATGTCTAAATGTTAAAAAAATTAATAAAACTAGTATTTATTTTTGGATTATTCTATCAGACACCCATATATTCTAAAAGTAATACTTTTAATGATTTTAATTCTAGGGATTTATCAAATTATTTTTCAGGAATTATTGCATATGAAAATCAAAATAATTCTAAAGCATTAAAATTTTTCAATCTTTCAAAAGTTTTACTTAACAAACATGATTCGTATTTAAAAAGGTATGTAAATTCCTTAGTTTTAGATAATAAAATTCCACAAGCAATTAATGTGATCAAAAATAATGGTAATGAAGACAATGCAGATTTTTATGACGCTTATTTAATTTTAATTATTGATAGCCTAAAAAAAAATAATTTTGATGAGGCAGATGAATATTTAACTCAAAGTTTAAAATTTCAAAATCAAAATAGAATAAACTTGGTTATTTTTGAGGCTTTAAAACAATATATCTACACTTTTAAAAATAAAAAAATTTTAAATAATAAAAAAAATTTTGGAAATTTGTCTTTAATAGCGGAAACTTTTCAAAGATGTTATTTAAACGATGAAAACACTGGGGCTTATTTTCTGAATTTAATTAATAGTCAACAAGGAGATTATTCTAGATATATCTTTTTTTACCTTAATCATTTAATTGATAAAAATAAAATAAATGCAGCAGAAAATGTGGTTAGTCAATTTGATTATATGAACTCAACCATTCTACTATCCCAAAGTAAAAGTTGGGTAGAGAATAAAAAATTTAAGGAATTTAATAAAATTTTTTCATGTCAAAATCACAAAGATGTTGTTTCCGAATTTTTATTTTTGGTGTCCAATCTTTATTCATCCCAAGATAATTTTGAGAAATCTAATTTTTATTTAAATTTATCAAATTATTTAAATCCAAAGTTTGAGTTTAATTTATCTTTGGTTGTAGAAAACTATTATTTAAATGAAGAATTTAATAAAGTTAAAAAAATCATTACAAAATTTAATAAAAAAGATGAGTTTTATTACTGGTTTAGATTAAAAAAAGAAGCTCAAATAATTGTTGAGGAAAAAGATTATGACAATGCAATAAAATTTATTACTGCAAAGTTTAATCAAATAGATAATCCAAACTTAAAAATGCAATTTGATATTGCAAATTTTTATAAAAATTCAAAAAATTATGAAAAAGCAATTGAATATTACTCTCAAATTATTGAAACATTAGATGATCAATCTGAACTAAGAGCAGATTTATTTTACAGAAGAGGGGGGAGCCACGAGAGGTTAGGAGATTATAAAAAAGCAGACGAAGATTTACTTAATTCTTTAAAAATTAATCCTGATGACGCTTATGTTCTTAACTATTTGGCCTATTCATGGTTAGAACGCGATTATAAAATTGATGAAGCAATGGAAATGTTGAAAAGGGCGTACGAGTCAAAAAGTAACGATCCTTATATCATCGACTCAATTGGATGGGCTTATTATCTTATAGATGATTACATTGAGGCTGAAAAATATCTTAAAAGAGCGGTGGAGTTGATGCCTGAGGATCCAATAGTGAACGATCATTACGGAGATATATTGTGGAAATTAAATCGCAAAATACAAGCACGATATTTTTGGAATAATGTTTTAAAGTTTGATGATACTGAAGACAGTATGAGGAATAAAATAAATATTAAAGTAATTGAAGGCCTTAAAAATTCCTAAATGAGGAATAATTATCTTAAATCTTACGCTAAAATTAATTTAGCATTAAATGTAACAGGAAAAAAAAACTCAATGCATAAAATTGAGAGTATTGTTTCATTTATTCATTTGCACGATTTAATCTCCATTAGAAAGATAAAGTCCGACAATCACCAAATTTCTTTTTATGGAAAATTTTCAAAGAATATAAAAAGAGAAAACACAGTTCAGAAATTACTAGATTTACTTGATAGAACCAATTTATTAAAAAATGAAAAATTTAAAATAAGTATTAAAAAAAATATACCACAAGAAGCTGGACTTGGTGGTGGTTCTATGAATGCAGCAGCGATATTAAATTTCTTTTTAAAAAAAAAAATTATAAAACTCACAAAAATAAAGATAGAAAAACTATGTAATTCAATTGGATCTGATGTGATATTAGGAATAAATTTTTCTAGTTCTATCTTGAAATCAAATAACCAAATTAAAAAATTCACAAAGTGTCCTAAATATAATACTTTGTTGGTTAAACCTAGCTTTGGATGTTCTACAAAAAAAATATACTCTGGAGTTAGAAAGTTCACTAAACCAAATCTCAATTCTCCAAAAAAACAAATGTTCAGTTCAAACTATTTAATTCAGCAAGTTAATGCTCTTGAGAAAATAGCTTTTTTAAAATACCCGCGACTAAAAAACATAAAGTTATTTTTGAAAAACCTTAATAGCCCCTTATTTGTTAGGATGACTGGTTCAGGATCAGCTATTTGTGCTTATTATAAATACTCGAAAGATTGTAAGTTGGCAAAGATACAGTTTAAAAGAAAATTTAAAAATTATTGGTGCAATGTATCAAAAACTATATAAATTTTGATTTTTTGTGCTATATGAAAACAATATTGGGGCGTAGCCAAGCGGTAAGGCACTGGTTTTTGGTACCGGCATCCTAGGTTCGAATCCTAGCGCCCCAGCCATATATGGATAAATTATTAGATAAAATATTTCTCAGATCAAGAAATCTTGATTACATAAGTCAAAACATAAAAAAAATTAACCAAGAAACTTCAGCCTACAAAGTATTTGAGGCAATAAATAATTTTAACGAAACTAGCGAAGTTAGATATGTTGGTGGATGCATTCGAAAGATTATAAAAAAAGAAGAAGTTGATGATATTGACTTAGCTACAAACCTAACACCCACAGAAGTTTGTAATGCACTCAAAAAAAATAATATTAACTTTTATGAAACAGGAATAGACCATGGAACAATCACTGCAATTATAAGTGATCAAAAATATGAAATAACCACTCTTAGAAAAGATGTTTTAACAGATGGAAGGCATGCTAAAGTTGAATTTTCGTTAGACTGGAAGGATGACTCGAATCGTAGAGATTTTTCTATTAATGCAATTTACTCGGATGAAGATGGAAATTTGTTTGATCCACATAATGGTAAAAAAGACCTAGAAAGTGGAACTGTAAAATTTATAGGAAACCCAGAGGAGAGAATTCAAGAGGATTACTTAAGGATATTAAGATATCTACGTTTCTTTTTGAATTATTCTAATAACAAACATGAGCTTGAAATAATTAGGACTATAAAAAGAAATATAAAAGGAATTTCAAAAATCTCTTCTGAAAGACTAGTAGAGGAATTTAAAAAACTAACAAAATCAGATGGGTTTATTAAATTATTTAGGGATACAGAAAGTCTTGAGTTAATTGAGATAATTTTCCCTCAATTAAAAAATCTTCAAAATTTTAAAAAGTTAAATGCATATGCACAGAAAAATTTATCTAAAATTGATTTTATTTTATTGCTTTCATTATTAATTATTGATGGAACTGATAATGCAGATTATTTTTTATATAAATTTAAAATTTCTAACAAAGATCAAAAAAGAATAAAATTTGTTGATATTTTTTATAAGCAAAAAGTAAATATCAATTATTTTACAGAAAAAAATTTGAATAAAATTTTTTATTTTAATGGAAGGCAAGCTGTAACTGATATTATTAGTTTTAAGTTATTTATTTCCAAAAAATTAGAAAAAAAACTATTAAAATTACTAGATTATTATAATAACAAAACTTTGCCAACCTTACCTGTTGGAGCAAATATTCTTATGTCAAAGTACAATATACCTGAAGGCAAAGTTTTAGGAAACAAATTGAAAATGATAGAAGAAATTTGGGTTCAAAACGGTTTTCAAATCTCAGATAAACAAGTTCAAAAAATTGCTAAAGATTAAATATATTTTACGTCTTTAATCTCAAAATTTTTCACACCTGATGGAGTAGTAATTTCAACTAAATCGTTTTTACTTTTTCCAATTAAACCCTTACTGATAGGAGATTGAAAAAAAATTAATTTTTGTTTTAAATCAGCCTCGTCTTTACCAACAATTTTATAATTTATTCTTTCTCCAGTATCTAAATCTTCAAGATAAACAGTAGAACCAAAAATTACTTTACCGTCATTATTTAATTTAGTTACATCAATTACGTTTGCTCGTGCAATTATGTCATTAATTTCTGTTATTCGTCCTTCACTATGTGATTGTTCCTCTTTTGCAGCATGATACTCAGCATTTTCTTTTAAATCTCCGTGAGATCTAGCTTCAGCAATTGCAGCTACTATTTGAGGTCTTTTTTTTTCTTTTAAATAAATTAATTCTTCTTTTAATTTATTGAGACCATTCAGTGTAATTGGTTCTTTATCCATTTCTTATTTCCATTTTGCAATTGGAGGTAAGGACATTAGTATTCCCTCAACATTGCCGCCTGTTTGAAGTCCAAATTTTGTTCCTCTATCATACAGTAAGTTAAATTCTGTATAACGACCTCTTTTGATATACTGTTTCTCCTTTTCTTTTAAAGTCCATTTTTTCGAAATTTTTTTTCTTATAATTTTATTAAATAACGTTTGAAATGTCACACCTACATCTCTCACAAATTTAAAATCTTTTTCAAAGTTATCTTTTTTATAATCAAAAAAAATACCACCTATTCCTCTTGTCTCACCTCTATGTGGTAAATAAAAATATTCATCGCACCATTTTTTGTACTTATCATAATATTTTTTATCATGTTGGTCACACATAAGTTTTAGTTTTTTATGAAAATTATTTTTCTCATTTGTATCTTTGATAGCTGGCGTTACATCCATACCACCTCCAAACCAATTTTTTTTTGTACAAATGAACCTCGTATTAAAATGCATTGCAGGTATATGAGGATTTTGCATATGCATTACAACTGATATCCCTGATGCCCAAAAACTTGGATCTTTTTCCGCACCCAAAATATTTTTTTGAAATTTTTTAGGAAATTTTCCATATACTTTTGAGTAATTTACACCCACTTTTTCAAATATTTTTCCATTGATTAAAATTTTATATTCTCCACCTCCTTCATCTTTTGTAGTATTTCTTTTCCAAGAAGTTGATTTAAATTTAAATTTATTCTTCTCAAGCTTAACGATGTCATCGCAAATTACATTTTGTAATAGTTTAAACCAATTACTTGTTAGATCTTTTTTAATATCTATGTCCATTTAAATTAATTTAATTTGTCTTAAACTTTCTGCCAACACTATAGCAACAGATGAAGCAATATTCAGTGATCTTACTTTATCATTCATTGGGATCTTTAATCTATCTTTGATTAGTTCGTGAACCTTTTCAGGAACACCCGCACTTTCTCGACCAAATAAAATTGTATCATCCGATTTAAAATTAAATTTAGTATAAGATATGGATCCCTTGGTTGTCATTAAAACAATTCTCTGATTCTGTTTTTTTTCAAAAAATTTCTCAGAACTTTGATAAAATTCGATCTTTTCAAGATCCATGTAGTCCATGACAACTCTCTTAAACCTTTTGTCTGACAGTAGAAAACCACATGGCTCAATAATTTCTAGTTTTGCACCTAAACAGGCACAAGTTCTTATAATTGCTGCAGTATTTTGTGGAATATCCGGCTCATATAATGCAATTTTTGGCCGCGAAATGGTTGAATTCTGTGTCATTCTATCAGTAGTAAAATTAATATTTTATATTATATGAATTCGTATATTAAGTAATTTAAACCAAAACAGGCAATATAAACAGTTACTAATCGTGTCAGACAAAAAACCAGAAAGAAGAGACTTCTTATTTACAGCTACTTATGCTGTTGGAGCAGTTGGAGCTGCTGCTGTTGTTTGGCCTTTAGTAGATCAAATGAATCCCGACGCATCTGTCAAGGCGTTAGCTAGCACTGAGGTTGATGTTAGTTCTTTGAAACCAGGTAATACAATTACTGTTTTGTGGAGAGGAAAACCAGTTTTCATAAGAAGACGAACTCAAGAGGAAATAGATGTAGCGAGGTCTGTTAAAATGGAAGATTTGATTCATCCAGAAAAAGATGAAGACAGAGCAAAAAATCCTGAATGGTTAGTGATGTTAGGTGTATGCACTCATCTAGGATGTGTGCCTTTAAATGATAAAGGGGATTATGATGGATGGTTTTGTCCATGTCATGGTTCGCATTACGATACATCTGGAAGAATTAGAAAAGGCCCAGCGCCATGGAACATGGAAGTTCCAAAGTACGAATTTGTAAATGCTAACACAATTAAAATTGGATAGAAAATATGAGTGATCACGAATATACACCTAAATCAAAAGCTGGCAAATGGTTCAATGACAGATTGCCATTGCTTACTTTAGCAAATCACTTAACTGATTATCCAACTCCAAAAAATTTGAACTATTGGTGGACATTTGGTGGAATTTTAACATTTTGCCTAATTACTCAAATTGTTACTGGCTTAGTTTTGGCGATGCATTATATCGCTCATGCAGATATGGCATTTGAAAGTGTTGAACATATTATGAGAGACGTAAACTATGGTTGGTTAATTAGATATATTCATGCAAATGGTGCTTCTATGTTTTTCTTAGCAGTTTATATTCATATTTTTAGATCTTTGTTTTATGGATCATATAAATCTCCAAGAGAAATAATTTGGATTATAGGAATAATTATTTACTTATTGATGATGGCAGCTGCTTTCATGGGTTATGTTTTACCATGGGGACAAATGAGTTTCTGGGGAGCCACTGTAATTACAAATTTATTTAGTGCGATCCCATTTGTTGGAGAGGGTGTAGTGACTTGGTTGTGGGGAGGATATTCTGTAGATAATCCAACTTTAACCAGATTTTTTACTCTACATTACTTGATACCTTTTTTAATTTTAGGATTAGTAGTTTTACACATTTGGGCATTACATGTTCCTGGTAACAATAATCCTGTTGGAATTGATGTTAAAAAACCATCAAAAGACACTGTTCCATTTCATCCTTACATAGTTATTAAAGATGGATTTGCATTATTGATGTTTATGATTGTATTTGCTTTTTTTGTATTCTACGCGCCTAATATTCTAGGACATGCTGATAATTATATAGAAGCCAATCCATTAGTAACACCAGCACACATTGTGCCAGAGTGGTATCTTTTACCTTTTTATGCAATTTTAAGATCAGTTCCTGACAAATTGCTTGGAGTTGTAGCTATGTTGTCTGCGATTTTAATTTTAGCTGTTTTACCTTGGCTAGATACTTCAAAAATAAGATCTGCAGTATTTAGACCACTCTATAAGCAATTTTATTGGATATTAGTAGCTGACGTTTTAATACTAGGTTATGTGGGCGCAATGCCTGCTGAAGGTCTATACTTATTAATTGCAAGAGTTGCAACAGCCTACTACTTCCTTCATTTTTTAGTTATTTTACCAGTGCTAGGGTTAAAGGAGAGGACGATACCTTTACCATTAAGTATTACTGAACCTGTACTCGGAGGATCGCCCAATATAGCAATGGCTAAAAAAAATGAGAGTAAAATAGAATAGTGAAAAATATTCTTAAGCTATTTTCAGTAATAATATTGTTTAGTGTATCCAGTGTTAATGTAATTTCTGCAGAAAAAGTTGAGTTTTTAAAAACTGACTGGACATTCAAGGGTCTATTTGGAAAATTTGATAGAGCATCACTTCAAAGAGGATATCAAGTTTATACTGAAGTCTGTGCAGCTTGCCATTCAATGAAATATTTGAGTTACAGAAATTTATCTGAAAAGGGTGGGCCAGAATTTTCAGTAGCTCAAGCCAAAGCAATTGCCGCCTCATTTGAGGTAACAGATGGACCAAATGCTGATGGTGAAATGTTTCAACGACCAGGAAAACTTTCTGATAAATTTGTGATGCCTTATGAAAATGTTAAGGCAGCTGAAGCAGCTAATGGTGGTGCATACCCTCCAGATATGTCTGTATTAGTAAAAGCTAGGGGAGGTGGAGTAGATTATATATATTCTTTATTACAAGGCTATGAAGAAGCTCCAAGTGGGATGATTTTAGATGATGGAGTCCATTATAATAAATATATGTATGGAAACAAAATTAAAATGTCAGCACCTCTCTCAGACGGAATTATTGAATATTCAGATGGAACAAAAGCAAGCGTTGAACAAATGTCAAAAGACGTGACTACTTTCTTAATGTGGGCAGCAGAACCAAGCTTAGAAGCGAGACATCAGATGGGCTTTAAAGCAATTGTTTATTTGATAATTTTAACAGTGCTTGTTTATTTCAGTATGAAGAGAATTTGGTCACGTGTTAAATCGGAAGTTTAACACATCTCCATCTTTTACAATATAGTCCTTGCCTTCTAACCTCATTTTTCCATTAGTTTTAGAATTTACCCAACCATCATTAGCAACAAAATCTTCATAAGAGATTGTTTCAGCTCTTATAAATCCCTTTTCAAAATCTGTGTGAATCTCACCAGCAGCCTTTGGAGCAGTACAATTCTTTTGAATTGTCCAAGCTCTAGTTTCCTCTGGACCAGATGTAAAATAAGTATCAAGTTCTAAAATTTTATATCCTTTTTGGATTAGCATGGTCAATCCAGTATCTTTTAAGCCTATCATATCCATATAATTTTTTTTTTCTTCGTTTTCTAATTCATTTATTTGATTTTCTATATCAGCTGAAACTATCAAAGTATTTTCTAATCCATATTTCTCAATAAAAGCATTTGTGTAATGATTTCCTTCTTTGACATTTTGCTCATCAACATTACACACAAATATCTTAGGTTTAATGGATAATAATCCACTTTGATTTAGTTGCTTAGTTTCAAATTGAGATTTAAGAACAGATATATCTTTATCATTATTTATACAATCTAATGCAATTTCTAAAATTTTGAGTTGCTCTACTTCTACATTTTTTTTATTATTTTTTTCTAATCTTTTTTGTATAGACTCTAGATCTGCAAGCATCATTTCTGTTTCAATAATCTCTAAATCTCTAATTGGATCAACAGTTGGGTTAACATTTTGAATATCATCAGAGTCGAAGCATCTAATCATATGAATTACAGCATCTACCTCTCTTATATGAGAAAGAAATTTATTTCCTAAACCCTCACCTTTTGAGGCACCTTTCACAAGACCCGCTATATCAACGAACGAAATTGTAGTATTAATTGTTTTTTTCGAATTAGAAACTTTGGATAATTTTTCAAGTCGCTCGTCCGGAACAGGAACTAACCCTATATTAGGGTCTATAGTACAGAAGGGGAAATTCGCAGCCTGAGCTTTACTAGAATTTGTGAGTGCATTGAACAATGTAGATTTACCAACATTGGGCAAACCAACTATTCCACATTTAAAACTCATTATTTATTATTAACTGTGCTTGAAAATAAATCTAATTTTTTATTAACTAATATCGAAATTGACTCTGTAATATCGTTTGTAATCTTTTCTAACCCCATCATTTCATCCTCATCAAAATTTTGTAAAACATAATCGCTCACTTCCATATTTTCTTTTGGTTTACCAATTCCCACTCTTACTCTTGAATAATCTTTACCGATAAATTTATCAATAGATGCTATACCGTTATGACCTGCACTTGATCCTCCAAACTTTGCTTTAATTTTTCCAAATTCAACATCTAAATCATCGTGGAAAACAATTACATCTTCAGCATCAATTTTAAAATATTCAATGAGTTCTCGAATACATATTCCAGAATTATTCATAAAAGTTAATGGCTTGATTGCATAAACCTTCTGTTCAGCAACGTTACCAGTGGTAAGCAGTCCTTTAAATTTTGGTTTCTGTTTTGATAAGCCAAATTTTTTATTAATAGAGTCGATTATTTTGAAACCGACATTATGTCTGTTATTTTCACTATCTGGAGTTGGGTTACCTAAACCTACAAATAAAAGCATATAATGGATTTTAGTGGGAAGTAAATTTCAATTTTGATAACTTATTTTTTTTCTTCAGCAGGTTTTTTAACTTCACCTTCTTTTTTATCACCTTCAGTTGCAGGCTTATCACCCTCTGCAGGGGCAGCTTCTGCTCCTGCTGCTTCTTCCTCACCTTCAGTAGCTTCTGCTTCTGCTGGTTTTTCAGGCTCTTTCATTACAGTTGGAGCTGCTAAAGTTGCAATTACAAAGTCCCTTCCTTGAATAGTTGGCGTTACTTCTTCATCTAAGCTTATAGATGAAATTTTGAAACTCTCACCAATATCAATTCCATCTAAATCTATAACAAGATTTTCAGGAATTTTCTCGCTTGGACATTTCAATTCAACTTTTCTTCTTACAATATTTAATACACCACCCCTCTTTAATCCTGGGGAACTTTCGTGATTAATAAATTTTACTGGAACCTCAATTTTAATTTTTACACCTGGAACCACTCTTAAGAAATCTACATGAATAGGTTCATCTGTTATAATGTCATATTTTATTTCTTTAGGAAGAACATTTTGTGTTTTGCCATCAACATTTAAAGCAATAATGTTTGATAAAAAATTTTCTTTTTCAATTAATGATTTTAATAATTTTTTCGAAATTGCTACTTTTTCATTTTGAGCCTCACCACCATAAATTATAGCAGGCACATTCCCATTATCTCTTAGGGCGCTTAGTTGACCTTTAGTTTTAGTACTTCTGATAATGGCTTCTAATGTATTCATAAAATCAAGGGTTTTAGCTCAAGATCCTTAATAACTCAAGGTAATTATTTAAATAAATCAGAAACAGACGTTGAGTTTGATATTCTTTTAATAGCTTCTCCCATCAAGGCAGAAATAGATAGAACTTCAATGTTTTTAGCACTCTTCGTTTTATTTTTATTATCAATTGTATCTGTGATTACTAAATTTTTAATTATTGAATTTTTTATTTTTTTTACAGCTTCTCCACTTAAAACACCGT
Organism: uncultured Pelagibacteraceae bacterium; assembly: GCA_902526595.1. Taxonomy (GTDB): domain Bacteria; phylum Pseudomonadota; class Alphaproteobacteria; order Pelagibacterales; family Pelagibacteraceae; genus Pelagibacter. Next base: position 18,390 of record CABZLO010000019.1, read on the forward strand.
GAGTGATATAAACATAAACTTCTTTAGCTCCACGGTTCTTTAAAGCTTTAGCCGAATTGACTATAGTTCCACCTGAGTCAATGATATCATCTACTATTATACAAGTTTTATCTTTAACTTCTCCAATTACATTCATTACTTGAGACTGACCAGGCTTAGGACGTCTTTTATCGACAATAGCAAGACCAACATTCAAAATTTTTCCGAGTGCTCTTGCTCTTTCAGTTCCACCAACATCAGGTGCAACGCATACAATATTTTTACTTTTAATATTTTTTTTTACATGTCTTGCAAAAATAGGTGTAGCAAATAAGTTGTCGACCGGAATATCAAAAAATCCTTGAATTTGGCCTGCATGCAAATCAACAGTAACAACTCTGTCTGCTCCAGCTTTTGTAATTAAATTTGAAACAAGTTTTGCCGATATAGAGGTTCTTGGAACCACTTTTCTATCTTGTCTAGCATATCCAAAATATGGAATAACTGCTGTTATATTTTTAGCAGACGATCTTTTTAAAGCATCTACACATAATAAAAGTTCCATTAAGTTGTCGTTTGCAGGGGATGAAATAGACTGAATTATAAAAATACTATTTCCTCTAATGTTTTCATTTAATTCAACATATATTTCACCATCTGAAAAGTTCCTAATACTTGAATTAACTAGTTTAGATTTTAAAAATTTAGCAATACTTTTACTTAGAGGCTTATTGCTAGTTCCAGATAATAATTTCATTTGAAAAAAAACTTAATTAAGCATAATTATTGAAATATTTCTACCATAATCATCATGTTTTAAACTTAAAGCTCTCCTTGCACTGAAGAATTTATTCCTAAAATCAAATGTGTCGATTTTAATTTTTTCTATTTTTTTTATCTTATTCTTTAAAAGCATAGATTTTACGTAGTTTGATAAATCAAAATATAACTTTTTTTGCTTTATTCTAAAAAAAATTTTGTTTCTTCTATCTTTTTTTAAAAATTTATTTTTGAAGTCGTTTTGAACTTCATAATTATCAATTGAAATAGAAGGGCCTATTACGGCAGTAATATTTTGTGGCTTAGATCCTTTTTTAAGCATAAATTTGATAACTTTATCAACTATTCCTTTATATGCTCCCTTCCAGCCAGCATGAATTGCTGCAATTATTTTTTTTTTACTATCACAAATCAGAATTGGTACACAGTCTGCAGTGAGAATAGCAATTGGTAAGTTTTTTTGATTAGTGATTACCGCATCTACTTTTGGTTTTGATTTAAATTGATATTTTTCATCAACATATATAAATTTATTACTATGAATTTGGTTAAGTAAAAAAATATCTCTAGCAGAGTTTTTTATTTTTTTTCTTACTAATTCTAAATTTTTTCTAACATTATTTGGTTTATCATTTGATCCTGGTCCACAATTAAGACTTTTATAAATATTTTTTGAAAAGCCGCCTTTGCTATTAAAAAAGCCATGTTTTAATTTTTTTATCTTTGAAAGTTTGTTGGATTTAATCACCCTGAAATCCTGTTTGGAATTTATTATTTTTGGTTTTTATAAGCATGACTTTAAACAATTCACCCATCTGCTTTTCATCTATTAGTCGTCTAATTCTGTAAAATAATTCAGTTTTTTTTGAAAAAGCTATATCCTTACTCACAATCTCGGCTCTTTGAAGAATTCCCATGCTTGTTAAGAATTTTTTTTGAGTTGTTACAAGTGT
>CABZLO010000020.1 GCA_902526595.1 uncultured Pelagibacteraceae bacterium
GAAGCCATAGTTTATTTTTTAAACTATTGACATTTAAAATCACCTAATATATTACTAATGATAATTAATGGTTATCAATAGTAATCTATATGAATAAAGTAATTACAAATATAAAAGCTCTAAAAGAAGAAACAACATTGAATCTCATAAATTCTAAAGCAAATAATACAGTTAGAGCATATAAATCTGACTTTGTTAACTTTAGTATATTTTGCTCAAAGAATGGATTTAAATCGCTTCCATCTGACCCCAAAATAGTCTCTTTATATTTAACACATTTATCTACAAAGAACATTAAAATGAGCACTATTAAGAGAAGATTAGTTTCGATAGGAGTGATTCACAGGTTAAAGGGATATTATCTAGATACAAAGCACCCATATATTATTGAAAATATTATGGGTATAAAACGCAGAAAGGGAACTAATCAAAAAGGAAAAAAACCATTATTAATTAATGATTTAAAAGAATTAATTAATGTAATAGATAATCAAAATAAAGCTCAAATAAAAATATTAAGAGACAGATCTATAATTCTGATTGGCTTTGCAGGAGGTTTCAGAAGAAATGAATTAGTATCACTTAACTTTGAGGATTTAGATTTTGTAAACGAGGGGCTAAAAATAAATATAAAAAAATCAAAAACTGACCAATTTGGAGAAGGTTTAGTAAAAGGCCTCCCCTATTTTGAAAATTCAAAATATTGCCCTGTGATATCATTAAAAAAATGGATCAAGATATCAAATATAACCTCTGGACCTTTATTCAAAAGATTTACAAAAGGATCTAATTTATCTAAAAATAGACTAACTGATCAAACAGTAGCACTTCTTATAAAAGATTATCTAAATTTAGCCGGTAAGGATAATAAAAATTATTCTGGTCATAGCTTAAGATCTGGATTCGCAACATCAGCAGCAGAGTCTGGTGCTGAAGAACGTTCAATAATGGCAATGACAGGACATAAGTCTACAGAAATGGTTCGAAGATACATTAAAGAAGCTAATCTTTTTAAAAATAATGCCCTAAACAAAGTGAAATTTTAATTTAATAACTTATTTGAATCTAATTTTCTCTTATCATTACTATTTATCCATAAAATTTTATCTTTTTCTGCTTTATCGTTGTTAGCATTTCTTAAATGAGTTTTATCAACTTCTTCTTTAATAGAGTGAGCTGAAAACTGAAAGATTTTAATAAAAGGCGTAATATGAAATTTTCTTGATTTTTTACATAAATCACAAATCCATGTATCGAAATACCAGTGATTAAAAATATCTGAGCTTATGTAACCTAGTCTATTAAACCAACTTCTATTTACTATAGGAAAATCGGAATGAAGATAAGTATATTTTTGTCCAGCATCAGGCCAAACACAATAAGGTAAATTAGATTTTATTTTAGAAAATTCTTTATCTATAACTAAATCCCAATTCTTTGATTTTAAAATAATATCATCGTTAACAGGAAACAAAATTTCATCTTTACTCTCTGAAGCTAAAAAATTATTTCTTTGTGCATGATTTTTTAAATCTTTTATAAAAATTCTAAAAGTAAAATCTGAATATAATTTATTGTTGATAATATTTAAATAATTTTCATATTCTGGCTCATCACTATCGAATAACAAAAAAATATTTATCCTTTTTTTATCAAAACAATTATCACTCATGGTAATTAACATTCTTTCAAATTTTTGGGATCTTTCACGAGTTGGATACAATACTCCAATAGTAAATTTTTTTATTGAATAATTAAAAAAAAATTTTTTTAAATTTAATAAAAAATATTTTATGTTTAAATAATTATACCAAAATAATCTATTAAATCCTTTTTTAATATCTTTTATAGCACTCTGTAGTTTTGATCGATTACTTTTAGACATATATAAATTAGTTTATTTGATTTAATAAATTATTTGCTACTATCTTCCAATTCAATTTACCTCTGCGATTTTTAAGAGTTTCACGTATCTGTTTCCAAAGATTGTCATTTCTAAACAATTCAATAGTAAAATCTGCAAATTCATCAGCATTTCTTGCAATAAAACCTGTTTTTTCATGTTCAACTCTTTCAGACAAACACCCTTTACCTAATGTGACAATAGGTATGCATAGCTCTTTAGCTTCTTCGGCAGCTAAGCAAAAAAGTTCAGCTTTATGACCAGGTATTAAGCAAACTCTAGATTTTAACAATGCGTAAACTAGATCATTTTGTGAAGAAAATTTTCTATTAATAATATTATATTCATTTTTAAAACTAGACTCAGTTATTGATAATTTTAAATTACTATTTTTAGGGTAAATTTTATTAATCCATATATTGGTTAATTCATTTAAATTTCTATCAGGTCTAGAGGTGAAAATTGCTAAATTGTTATCAATGTTATCATCAATTTTTGCATTTAAAAAAATTTTATCAACAGCATACTCAACTTTTAATATACCAAATAGATTCAACAATTTTGATCTATATTTTAAGTGATATTTTCCTAAATATGCAACAATTGGTCTATGTTTAAAAAAAGCTAATAATTGTTTTTTTCTTATAAATTTTTCAATACTTTGAAGACTATGTGAAAAAAGAATTTTTTTTCTCGAATTAACTAGATCAAATAATCTACAGTCACCATTTGAAAAAGTGATATCAAAAATGTCTTTTTTTGAGTATAGATTAATGTTTTTCCAATGAATATTATTAACTCTAAATTCATTTTTACAATTATTTATTACAGTTATTTTGTGGCCTAAGAGTGATAAAGCAGTAGATAAATTAATTAAAGTTGTTTCGGCCCCTCTAAGTTTTGGATGATAAATATCACTTGGATCATATTCAAAAGTCGTATGATCCAAAAAACAAATATTCATGATTTATTTAAATTAACGAGATATTTTTACCTAATGATTTTCCTATTATATATTCTGATACTCTTTTTTCATTAAAAAGTTTAAAATATTTGTTTCTACCATTAGAAGCAATTTTTTTTCTAAGTTTATCATTTTTTGAAAAAAAAATTATTTGATCTGCTAAGTCAGAAATATTTTCATAAAAAATTATTTCATTTTTGTTAAAAAAATCATCAACTTTAACTTTTCTATCTATAAATGTTAATAAACCATTGCCCATTATTGAGGCTATTCTATTACTCGAATAATATTTTGTAGGATTACCTCGACTTAAATTTAAACCCATTTTAGAATTAATTAAAGCGTTATTGAAATCATTACCCCAGATCGGTTGTCTATTCGCAAAACCATAAAAATCATATTTTAAATTTGGAATTTTTTTAATTAATTTATCTAAAAAATTCAATCTATTATCTTCCAGTCCTTCTTTCAATACAGCTCTGTTCACGCCGTGGCTCATTGCATAAAATAAATCTTTTTTAGGTCTCAAATTATATACTTCGTAGCACTCAATATTTTTATCAACAGGAACAAAAAAAAAGTTAAAATTCTTTCTTTTAAATTCAGGCAATACAGAAGGATCGGTAGTTATAAAGTTATGATCAACAATTTCAGAATAAAGCTTGATGTTAGAAATATTTTTTTTAGAATATTCTAAGCTAGACATTATTGGGTCTTCATTCCATTGTGATATTATTAGGTTTTTATTTATATTTTTAATTGCTTCTATTGTCGTAATATCAATATTATTAGTATGTCCAAAAAATAGTAAATCAGGATTATAATTTTTAAAAGTCTCTATGAGATAATTTTGAAAATTATTCTTATTAGGTACTAAATTAAATGATTTATTATTTCTTAAAAAATCTCTATCACTAATCTCCAATACATCATGATTATTTCTAATAAAACCATTTGTAAATTTTTTACCTAAAGAAATGTTAAATAATCTATGATTTAATTTCTGGCCTTGATTATATAAATTTAAAATTTTGAGTTTTTTTTTTAAAAAAACAAATTTTGAAAAAGGTGCACAACTTTCACGTATTTGATCAATTAATTTTGTATTATTTGGAATTAAATGTTTTATGTTTTTTCTTGCTAATCTTTGAAGTTGTTTTCTTTTTTTATAATTTATAATTATTTTTGATAATTCAAAAAATAATTCTTGTGATTTAATTTTTTTTAATATTATAGAATGGTCAGTAGTCTCTTTTAAGCCACCTCTATCGCTAGTTATAGTAACACATCCACATGATGAGGCCTCTAAAGCGGTTCTGCCAAATGGCTCTTCCCATCTAGATGGTGCAACTGCAATTTCTGATTTATTTAATAATTTTAATGCATACTTGTGATTTACAAAACCAACTTCTTTATGATTCTTATGATTAATATAAATATCTCTTCTATCTTCGTTACCAACTGATAGAGCTGACCAAGTTGGGAATTTATTTAATATTTTAATTATCGCATCTTTAAATAAATCATAGCCTTTTGAATAATTTAATCTACCAACAAAAATTATGATTTTCTTTTTCTTAACAGGTTTTTGTTTTACAACACTTGGATAAATAACTTCAGCTTTAGTTTGTAATTTTTCATCAAGATTTCTAAAAAATCTATTTTTTACCCATTCGCTAACAAATACTATTTTTTCTACTGAATTTAATAATAACAATCTTTCATTAATTGATTTAGACCCCTTCATTGATAATGGGTCATTATGAAAGTAAAAAATATATCTTGATGTAATTTTTTTTTTTAATTTAAATAGTAATTGAGGCCTATTATGAATTTCAATGATATCAAATTTTTGAATCTTTAATTCTTTTACCAATTTTGTTGCATATTCATTAGTAGTACTTTTTATTCTTGATTTAAGATTGTATAATTGAATATTTCGATAATTTTTAGTTAAATAATTTTTAGATTTGGTGTGGCCAAAAATGAAATTATTTTTATTATATTTTGAATTTTTATAATATTCTTTAACCCAAAGAGATGCAGCAGATGCAAGATCTTCAGTGTAATTTTCCTTATAGGGCAATATAGTTGCTATACTAAGATCTTTTTTCTTTAAATTCATAAATTAATAATGATCTCTCTTTTCTATCTGTTTTGAGCTTATATTCAAACGAAAGTGCTTTATGTTTTAAATAAAATTTTTTTACATAAACATATTCCCACTTATACCCTTTAGTTGATTTAGCACCAAGGTTTGAGTTATGTTTAGAAAGTCTATTTACAAGATTATTTGTGTAACCAACATATGATTTATTTGGGTAACCTTTTACCGTTTTAATTAGATATACATAATAAACCATATTTGTTTATGTGATGGCGGTCCCTAGGGGAGTCGAACCCCTCTTTCGAGGATGAAAACCACGTGTCCTAACCGATAGACGAAGGGACCGAAATGCTGTTTTTTATTGTAAAAAAGTCATTTAATCAAGCTTTAATAGAACCACATGAGAATTTTATTTATTTGTAACTTTTTTAATTATTTTTTTTAGACCGGAGCTTTTGTGTGTAATTAAAGTTTCTGTGATTAGTTCATTATTTCTAATTTTTATACCCAAAACTAAATCGCCAGAAGTTATACCTGTCGCACAAAAAATTGTATCCCCTTTGATTATCTCGTTCAATTCATATTTTTTTGTTAGATTTTTAATTCCCATTTTATCAGCTCGAAGTTTATCTTTATCAGTAATAAATAAAAATCTTCCTTGAAAATTACAATTAAAAGTATCCAGAGCTGCTGCTGCTAATACACCTTCTGGACCGCCACCAGTTCCAAGAAAAATATCAACTCCATATTTATCATCTGTAACTAATAATGCACCTGAGACATCACCATCAGATATGAGTTTAACATTAACACCTATATTATTCAATTCGGCGATAATGTTTTTATGCCTAGGTCTATCTAAAACACAAGCGGTTATACTTTTTGGTTTTTTATTTAAATATTCAGATAAATTAAAAATATTTTTTTTAACAGAATAATCTAAATCAATAACTCCCTTTTCAGTTACTTTACAAGAAATTTTTTCCATATATGTTTCTGGAGCGTGAAAAAGATTATTTTTTTCAGCTGCAGCAATTACAGATAGAGCTCCAGGTAGATTATTTGCAGCAAAATTAGTACCCTCTAATGGATCAACAGCAATATCTATTTCAGGTCCTTTACCTGTACCAACTTTTTCTCCGATATATAACATCGGAGCTTCATCAAGTTCACCCTCTCCAATAACAACTCGACCCTTAAAATCCAGATTATTTAATTCATTTCTCATCGAGTCTACCGCAGCTTTATCTGCAGCAATTTTATCTTTTTTTCCAACAAGGTTATATGAGGCGAGAGCTGCTTTTGAAGTAACATTTACAAATTTTTCTAAAAATTTTTTGTCAATAGTCATTAAATCTTTTCTTCAATAAATTCATCCTGCTTAATTTTATATTCAAATTCTCTTAAACGTTTATAAACACTTGCTAGTTCAATAATTGTAGGCCAAGCTTTTAATATATACTGCATTGAACCCTCTACCCTTCCAAATGCCCTAATTATTTGCTGCATTACACCTAATGTAACTGCACCTGCTACTATAGCTGGGGCTAAAAAAACGTAAGCAGACAAAACATTTGCCTGTAAATAAGCAATTCTACCAATATTAAAATATAAATATCTTAGATAACTTAAGTAATGAATGCCTCTTACGTCCTCAAATAATTCATCTATAGTTTTTGGTCTTATGGTTCCATCATCCTCAGCTATTACTAATATTTTTCTATAAGCTGCTTCCTTTTTTTGTAAATCATATTCAACACCAACTAATCTTAATATTAGTCCTAAAATTATGAGAAAAATAGTACCACCTATTGACCAAATAAGAGCACCAACTATAAGACCATAATCCCAATCTCCAAAAAAGAAAATTGGAATACCAATACTCAAACCAAACAAAATGGGCATAAATTCAATTAAAATCATTAAGGCCTCAATCAGACTAGTTCCAAGTGACTCCATTATTCTTGAAAATTTGATTGTATCTTCCTGAACCCTTTGGGCTGCACCCTCAATTTTACGAGCTTTATCATAAACAGAATGGTACCACTCAACCATTGCAGCTCTCCATCTAAAAAGATAATGTGATGTAAAAAAACTAACTAATACTGCTACACCAACATACATAGCTGCCAAAATTATAAATGATAATAAACTTGCCCAATATTCTTCTATAGTTATAGCATTAGGTGCACCCAATGCTTTTTGGATCATGTCATAAAATTCACCAAACCACTCGTTAATTTTAACATCAATTTTAACTTGTATCCAAAGCGATGAAAGTATTATTGCAGAACCTAGCCAAGACCAAAGATACCAATTTCTTTCAGTAAAAAATCTAAACATACAATTATTTTAAAAAATTATCTGCATAAGATTTTTTTACAGTTTTTCTTTTTTTTGGTTCAATTATCTCATATTCTATTTTTTTCTTTTTAGCATAATTTATTGCAAATTCTTTAGTCGAGAATTCTAATTTCAACTCTGTTAAAGTATCATCAGAACTTTCCCAACCCATAAGAGGATTCTTGGTTGGATCATTTGTTTTAAATTCTAGTATCCACTTATTAGTTTTTGCAAGACCTGATTGCATTGGACTTTTGTTTGGAATATAAATTATTGCTTTTTTCATAATGGTGGTCGGAGTGGCAGGATTTGAACCTGCGACCCTCTGGTCCCAAACCAGATGCGCTACCAGGCTGCGCTACACTCCGAGAGCAATACTAATACAGTAGTTATTGATATTTTCAACGATTAAAGCTTCGAAATTAAAAGAATTTTAATAAATTTCTGATATATAGGAATTCATGATTATTATTTGCCCATCGTGCAAAAAAAAATTCAATTTAGATATTAATTTAATTCCATCTGAAGGTCGTGATTTACAGTGTGGATCATGTGAGCATATTTGGTTTTACAAAAAACAAGAACCAATTTCAGAACTTCTACAGATAGAAGAGGATATTGCCATTGAAGAAAAAGAAGATAGTGACAAATTAAACGGTGATAGATCTAAAGATCAATTAATAAAAAAACCAGTTGAAGAGAATAAAAAAGTAAAATCCGAATTATCAAAATTCAAAGAAACTGAGAGCAAAACTGAGGTAATAAAAAAAACTCAAAGTAGCAAGTTTTTTTCATATTTAATTGTATTTATAATTTCATTAGGGGCACTAATTGTTTTACTAGACACTCTAAAAACACCATTAATAAACATATTTCCTGGATTAGAAGTGTTGCTTTTCAACCTATATGAAACATTGAAAGATATTAAACTATTTATTATAGAACTTTCATAATTTTTATGATCAATTATATTTCAAAACCTTTTAAATGGTTTTTTAAATTAGAAGCAGCAAGTGGATTAGTTTTATTATTTGCCGCTATTATTGCTTTATTCATAAGTAATTCAAATTTAGCTGATTTATATTTCTCAACTTTAAACAAATATCTATTTATCGGTATAAATAATTTTGGATTAAAACTTTCTGTAATCCATTGGATCAATGATGCGTTAATGGCAATATTTTTCTTTTTTGTAACACTTGAGATTAAAAGAGAATTTTTACAGGGAGAACTGTCAAATATAAAACAAGCCTTACTTCCAATAATTGCTGCAGTAGGTGGAATGGTGGTACCTGCGTTATTTTATGTTTTTATAAATTTTGGTGATAGTGAAACTTTAAAAGGATGGGCTATACCTTCAGCTACAGATATAGCTTTCTCATTAGGTGTTTTGTCACTACTGGGTAAAAGGGTGCCTTTATCTTTAAAAGTTTTTTTAACTGCACTAGCTATTATAGATGACTTAGGAGCAATTGTTATTATAGCTCTTTTCTACTCAGGTGACTTAAGTATAAAATATTTAATTTTGATGCTGGCAGCATTTATCGTTTTGTTACTGATAAATAAATTTAATATAAAAAAATTTTTACCCTATTTGATTGTAGGATTGTTTCTATGGGATTTTACACATAACTCAGGTGTACACGCAACTATTGCTGGTGTTCTGTTAGCTATGACAATACCTCATAGGAAAAAAGCAAAAGATTTTTCATTGTTAATTAAAATTGAACATGCAATCAGTCCTTATGTCGCCTTTGGTATAATGCCATTATTTGCCTTCGCCAACGCGGGTGTATCACTTGAAGGCTTAACTTTTGGATCTTTGCTAAACAAAGTGCCTTTAGGTATTTTATTAGGATTATTTGTTGGTAAACAACTCGGTGTTTTTATTTTCTCCTACGTATCCATTAAAGCTAAGATTGCACAAATGCCTAGTGATACTAGTTGGTACAATTTTTATGGAGTTGGTGTACTAACTGGTATCGGTTTTACAATGAGTCTTTTTGTCGGGAATTTAGCTTTTGCAGAAAATATGCAGTATATGGATGGAGTTAAAATTGGTGTATTAACTGGGTCATTACTGTCCACTTTATTTGGGTATTTTTTAATATTACTTACCCCAAATAAACCTAAAAAGTAATTACAAAAATGAAGAAAATATTTTTAAGTAGTATATTAATAATTATGTTTTTTTTTAACAATTTAGTAAAAGCTGAGTATGAAAAAATTTTTTACGACCTAAAAATAGAAGGTATAACTGGAGAGATAATAGATTTTAAGGAATATAAAAATAAAGCTGTCCTAGTAGTTAATACTGCAAGTTATTGTGGTTTTACTAATCAATATGAAGAATTACAGGAACTATGGGACACTTATAAATCAAAGGGCCTGGTAGTGCTTGGCATACCCTCAAATACATTTAATCAAGAAAAAAAAGAAAATGAAGAAGTCAAAAAGTTTTGTGAGGTAAATTTTAATATTAACTTCCCTTTATCCACTATTACTGAAATTAAAGGTGATAATGCACATGAAATCTATAAATGGGCAAAAAAAAACTATGGAAAATCTGCAGTTCCAAAATGGAATTTTTATAAAATATTGATTAATAAAGAAGGTAAAATTGAAGATACATTTGCATCTTTTACTAAACCTATGTCTAGTAAATTAATAAAAAAAATTGAAAACATACTATAATTTAATTGTTAAACCATCGTGTGCTGGAATAACATTTTTAGGTAAAAGTTTTTTTAAAACTTTATAATCTAATACTGGTGATAAATTTGTTAAAATAGCATTTTTAGGTTTAAATTCCTTAATCATTGATAAAGAGTTTTCTAAATTAAAGTGAGATGGATGAAAATTATACCACAAACAATCAATTATTAAATATTTCAGATTTTTAAAATATTTATAATCTTTCTTATATATTTTACTTACATCGCTAATATAGGCTAATTTCTTATCTATAATGAAGCAATTCGATTTAATTTTACCATGATCAACTTCAACAGATTTAATTTTAATTTTCCTCTTATTATTTAACGTAACAAAATAATTTTTTAATTTATTTAATTTTAATGTTGCAGGATATTCTTTCGTATAGCTTTTAAAAATATAAGAAAAAGTTTTCAAAAGATAATTTGAGGTAAATTTATCAGCATAAACATCAATTGGTTTTCTACTATTTATAAAAAAAGATCTTAAATCATTAATACCATGAGTCTGATCTCCGTGCATATGTGAATAAAATACTTTACTTATCTTTTTAATTTTATGTCTCAATAGTTGCTGTCTAAGGTCTGGTGAAGTATCTATCAAAATATTTTCATCTGAAGTTTGAAATAATGCTGAACATCTTGTTCTATGGTTTTTTTTATTATTTGGATCACAGTTACCATAAAAACCATCAGGTCTTGGCACACCCATTGAACTACCGCACCCTAATATAATAAATTTCATAATTATTAGTTAAAGAACAGTTGATTAAAATTATTTGTAGTTATTTCAATGAGTTTTGACTTTGGTATTTCTTTAATTTCTGCAAGTTTAACAGCTGTAAAATCAATAAATGATGGTTCATTTTTTTTACCTCTTTTTGGCACAGGGGCTAAAAAAGGACTGTCAGTTTCAATCAATACTTTTTCTAGAGGTAACGACTTAAAGGTATCTTGCAAATCTAAGGAGTTTTTAAAGGTAATAATTCCACTTGCTGAAAAATATGAGTTTAATAGTAAAAGTTTTTTTGAGAATTCTTTAGATCCTGTAAAACAATGCATTAAAATTTTAAGGTCATTATTTTTATATGAATTAAGTATTTCATATGTTTCATCTTCGGCATTTCTTGAATGAACAATTAATGGTGACTTAGTTACAATTGAAGCTTCTATGTGTTCTTTAAAACTCGATATTTGTTTCTCACGATCACTATTATTATAATAAAAATCTAATCCAGTTTCACCTATGCCAATAATTTTTTCATTTTCTCTAAAGTTTTGAACTAATTGAGAGGAAGATAAAACATTTTTGTCACTTTCATGTGGATGAATACCAACTGTACCATAAATAATGTCGTCTTTTTGGATCAATTGTTTAATTTTAGAAAAACTATCTATTGATGTTGATATGGTTAGTAATTTTTTAATGCCAACATCTTTTGATCTTTGTATTACATTACTAAGATCACTTATCAATGGTTCATGATCAAGATGACAGTGTGAATCAATCATTATCTTTTTCTATTTTTTTAAAAAGTATATCTATTTTATTTATACTATTTCCTTTAATTAAAAATTCATTTTTAGATATGTCTTCTAATTTTATGTCATTTTCACCAAGATTGAATATTTTTAAAGCCTTTAATACTGAACCTGGGATAATTGGATAGAGTAAAAAACTTATTTTTCTAATAATTTCCAAAGAAGTAAAAACGATTGTATTTAATCTAGTAGTATTATCCTTCTTTTTCCAAGGCTCTTGATCATTAAAATATTTATTGGCCTCAAAGAGTGAGTTAACTATATAATCGATATAAAAGTTTAAGTTTTGTTGGTCAATTTTAGATCTAATGTTTTCTAAATTATCTTTAAATTTATTTAAGATATTTAAGTCATCTTCCTCAAATTTAATTTTTTCTGGTATTTTTCCATCACAATTTTTTATAGCAAATGAGGTAACACGTTGACATAAATTACCATAATTATTTGCTAAATCACTATTTATACAATCCTCCAATCTATCCTGAGATATATTACCATCATTCCCAAAAGAGACTTCTTTAATCAAATAATATCTTAAAGGATCCAGGCCGTATTCATCAATAATTTGTAAAGGATCTAAAATATTACCTTTTGATTTAGACATTTTCTCATCACCTGACAGTATCCAACCATGACCGTAAACTTTTTTTGGTAATTCTATTTTAGCTGCTAATAAAAAAGCTGGCCAGTATACAGCATGAAATCTTAATATATCTTTTCCAATCAAATGTAATGAAGCAGGCCAAAATTTTTTAAATAATTTATCCTCTTTATTGGGATAGTTTAAAGCACTTATGTAATTGGTAAGTGCGTCAAGCCACACGTAAATAACATGATTTTCATTTCCAGGAACTTGAATACCCCATGAGAAAGTTTTTCTACTTACTGAAAGATCTTTAAGTCCACTTTTAACAAAACTTATAACTTCATTTTTTCTAGATTCGGGTGAAATAAAATTAGGATTTTTTTCATAAAAATCTAATAAAGGCTTTTCCCATTTAGAGAGTCTAAAAAAATAAGACTCCTCCTCTATCCATTCTACCGTTGATTTTGAACTAATTGAAATTTTTTTACCATCTATTTCTTCTATTTCATCTTCATTATAAAAAGCTTCATCAGAAACAGAGTACCATCCTGAATAATTAGAAAGATAAATATCATCATTTTTTTCTAACTCTTTCCATAAATGCTGAACTGTTTTCTTATGTCTGTCTTCAGTTGTTCGTATAAAGTCTGTATTGGTTAAGTTTAAAGTTTTAGATAAATCTCTAAATGTTTTACTAATTTGATCACAAAATTTAAGTGGATCTAAACCTTCTTTCTCAGCTGATCTTTGAATTTTAAGTCCATGTTCATCGGTTCCAGTTAAAAAACAAACTTTGTATCCATCGATAGTTTTAAATCGTGAAAAAAAATCAGCAATTATGCTTGAATATGCATGGCCCATATGTGGTCTGGCAGAAGGATAGTATATTGGAGTTGTGATATAAAAATTTTTATCCATTTAAAATTCGATCTTCAAATTCCATAAAAATAGACTCTTCATCTAAATTATAAATTTTTGTATTAATAATTTTTTTTAAAAAAAAAGTATAAAAACTTAATATTTCAATATTTTTAATATTAACTTTATTCCTAAAGTAAATTTCAATAAATGAGTAAGTCAATTCGATTAATTTTTTATCTTTTTTATAAAGTTTATTTTTGATTATCAATGATAGAAAATTTTCTAATGATAAATTTTTTAAATCAATTTCAAGCTCTTCTGAAATTTTTAAAACTCTTAATAACTGGCCAGGTGTGGTGTAGTAATTAATCAATTCTTTGTTAATTAAGTCGTAAATATCTTGATCTTTAATCTTGTTAGCTATTTCAATCACTTGATTTTGAGTAAGTGAGATCTTAAAATTTATACATCTAGATTTTAAAGTAGCTAGCACACGTTTGTTACTATTTATTAAAATAAAGTTTATATTATCATTTGGTTCTTCAATTACTTTAAGCAATGCGTTTACAGAATTAAGGTGAAGTAAATTTATATTATCAATCAAAACAAACCTTGGGCTTGCATTAAATGATGATTTATTTAAATTAGAAATTAGATCTCTAATTTGATTAATATCAATATTTTTTTTTCCATCCTCAACATCAATGAGGTTAAAATTAGGATTGGATTTATTCTTAATTAATTTAAAAGATTTATTTTCACTGTTAATTTTATAATCTTTAGTATCATAATTATGATCTTCATTTAGGGATAAAATATAATTAATTACATGATAGGCTAAAGTACATTTACCTATACCCTTCTCGCCTGACAAAATTATTTTATTAGGAAATTTTTTATTTAAATAAAGATTTTTGAGAGTGTCAAAAATTTCGTAGTGTCCAAATAAACTTTTTTGCAATAAAGTTTCCATAGATTAAATTAATTTATTTATTTTATCTAAGATTAATTTCTTATTTTTCTCAATTTCTAAATTTGAATTAATTATCATATATGATCTTTTTTTTGATTTAGCTAATTTAATAAATCCGTTCTGAACTTTATTATAAAACACTGAATTAAATTTATCGTACCTATTAAGTGTTTTTCTTTTTTTTAGTCTAAAAAACAAGTTTTTATTATTTACTGTATTTAGGAATGTAAAACTTATTTTTATATCTTTAAGTAAATACTTATTTAACTCATTAATTAACTTCAAATTTATACCCATACCATAATGCTGGTATGCAATAGTTGAATCTGTAAATCTATCAATTAGAATAATTTTTTTATTATAATTTTTTTTAATTAAACTAATATTTTCACTTCTTGATGATAAAAATAACAATAGATCTGTATCTTTATTAAAATTTGATTTATTATTTAACATTAATCTTCTGATCTTCTCTGAATTTTGACTGCCGCCAGGTTCACGTATTTTAATAAAGCCAATTTTTTTTTGTTTTAAATATCTTGCAACAGAAGTTAAATGGTAGCTCTTTCCACTCCCTTCAATTCCCTCAAAAACAATTATAGGTTTTTTAGACATCACCCCAGATTAAATAGTTAATTGATTTAATTAATCTGGATATAAAGTTTACTTTTTTAACCTCTTTCGATGATAATAGATCATATTCGCCAACCAATTCTTGATCGTAAACTACTCTTAATGTTGCAATTTTTTGATTTTTTTTAATTGGAGCCTGTACGGGTCCCTCATATTTAACAACAACTTTTAGTAATTTTTTTTTAGCTTTTTTAATAGTTTTATAGATATCTTGTTTTGTATAAGCTTCGACTGAGTCTTGTTTACCAAGCCAGACATTTATTTTTTGAAAAGGTTCATTAGATTTAGCAATTCTGACTAAGTCATAATTAGTTAGTCCATAAGTTAAAAGTTTGGTACTTTCTTTGGATCTTGAATTTTTTGTATTAAAACCACTACCTACAGCTATCAATCTTCTACCATTTCTTTCTAAAGAGGATGCTAAAGAGTATTTTTCTACAGCAAGATAACCTGTTTTAATTCCATCGGCCCCAAGGTTTTTATAAAGTAGAGGATTTCTATTGCCTTGGGTAATTGGATCACCTCCAGTACGATCCCATGTGAATTCTTTTTCAGCAAACATTTTGTAAAACTCAGGGTGTTTTTCAATTAAATATCTAGACATAATCATTATGTCTCTAACAGTAGAGTAGTTATCAGGATCATTGATACCCGAAGAATTTGTAAAATTTGTATTTTCCATACCAATTTCAATTGCTTTTGCTGTCATCAGCAAAGCAAATTCTTCCTCTGTTCCCGCTATGCCCTCAGCTAAAGCTATACAAGCATCATTACCTGAGGCTATAATTATACCTTTAAGTAAATCTTCTACAGATACTTGGTCTCCAACCATTATAAACATAGATGAATAACCTGAAGTAGATAATCTCCAAGCCTTTTCAGAAATAATAAATTTTTCATCTAAACTTAGATCACCAGATTTAATTAAATCAAAAGCAATTATTGAAGTCATAATTTTAGTCATTGAAGCTGGATAAATTGATCTATCAGGTTCTTTTTCATACAAAATTTCACCAGAGTAATAATCTTGGAGTATTGCTGTTCTTGCCTTTACATCAAAATTGGCATTAGAGAATGAATGCATAAATAAGCTGAGAAAAAAATAAATTATTATTTTATTAAGCATCTTTTAATATTTCCAAGTTTTCAAATTTTAATAATTTTATTTCATCAAATGATTTTTCAAGTTTTTTTATATCATTAAATGGACCTAATAATACCCTATATTTAGTCTGTGATAATTTTTTTATTAATGGGTTTTTCAAATTTGTCTCTTTTTTAATTCTTAAGATCATATTCTCTGCGGAGTCCTTATAATAAAAATCAGCAATTTTAATTGAATATAAAAATTTATGTTTCTTTATTTGATTTTTTTTATTTAAGTCTGTTCCTAAATTATCAATTGTAATTCCATCTACAGGTGCTTTTTCGGCTACAGTTTTTTCTTCATCAAATGTTTTTGCTTTTTTGGCAATAAATGTGGAGTTTTCAGATATAAGAACAAGATCAACGTAAGGTTCACTTAAATCAATAGATAATTCATTTGCAATTCTTTTTGTTATTACTGAATTATAAAAATCTGAAAATTGAACATTATTTGAAATAACTTTAGCAATGATTGATTTATCATTTACAGGATTGGTAATTTTAACAAATGAATTTTTTTTAATTTTTTTGTGAAAAATGACTAAAGCTCTGTTATCAATTTTTTTTGATATTTTGTTATCTTTTTTAAGTTGTTCATCATAAATTAACGTAAAACCTGTATTACTATATTTTAAATAATTAGAGTAGTTTACTACTTTTTTGTTATCATCAAATTGTTGGCATGCCGTTAAAATTAAAATTAATAATATAGTTAAAAATTTATTGAAGTTCATTTTTAAATTTATCTTTTAAAGTACAAACAGCCAGAGCAAATCTTAATGATCTGTTCCATTGTAATATAATTTCATAATTATCAAAAACAATAAAAGCTGGATTTAATGTGTCGGCGTCAGGTATTATATCTTTATCTGGTGTAATTATTGCTACTTGTAAACCCTTATATTTATTATCAATGTCATCTATATTTTTAATAAATTTACTAAAAGATTTTAATTTTTGCTTGTTGTGAAGTTTTTTCGCCGAAACATTTAAATATTTTTTAGGTACATCACTAGACAAATTCACTCTTAGAAAACAAGGTTGACCAACTTTCCAACCAATCTGATTTAAATAATTACCTGCTGATGCATATGCATCTTTATTATTTTTTAAATCAATTGACCCATCATTGTCGTAATCTATTGCATAGTTTTTCATCGTTGAGGGCATAAATTGAAAAAAACCAAATGCACCCGCCCATGATCCAAAAAGAGTTTCATAATTAATTTGTTGTTTTTCAATAAGATTTAAAAGTATTAACAATTCATTTGTAAAAAACTCAGATCTCCTTTGATCAAAACTTAATGTTGCAAGAGATGATAAAATATCCATTTTTCCAACATAAGTTCCAAAATTTGTTTCAATACCCATTAGTGATAAGAGTAATTCTTGTTCAATATTGAATTTTTTTTCTACGGATTTAACAAGATTTGAATTTTGTTTATAAAAATATATTCCTTTAGAAACCTTCTTTTCAGAAGTTCTCTTTGAGATATAAGTCTTTGTATCTTCATAAAATTCTGGTTGAAAACGGTCATATTTAATAACATTAGGAAGAAATTTGGTATTAGACATGACTTTATCAAAAGTTTTTTCAGAAATATTATTTGCAATTGCTATTTTTTTAAAATTTTTTTTCCAATTTTCAAATTCAATATTGATATCAGCATAAACATTAATATTGAAATTAAACAGGATAATTAATAAGAATTTAATTATTTTCATGCAAATCTTTCAAATATACAATTACAGCAATCCAAATAAAAATAAAACTAACTAATTTATTTAATGAAAAAACTTCATCATAGTAAAAAAAACCAAGTAAAAATTGTAAAGTTGGAGTTATATAAAAAATCATTCCAGTTGGGCCAAGACCACATAATTCAACCCCTCTAACATATAAAAATAGTGGAATAACAGTCATAGGTCCTGCCAAAAAAATTAGTAGCATGATAGGAGGATCATTAATTTTAAAATCATTAAATCCATTAATTGATATTAAATAAAATGCTGCAACAGCAAATGGTAATATATATAAGCTCTCTATTAATAGACCAACATCAGTATCAATGTTTATTTTTTTTCTAAATAAATTATAAAAACCCCAACTAAACGCCACAACCAATCCAAGCCAAGGCAAAGAATTGTAGCTCATAAAAATTAAGTATAGAATTGATAATATAACTAAAATAATAGAAAAAATTCTTTTACTATTGAGAACTTCTTTAAAAAAAATATAGCCTAACATTACGCTAAGTATTGGCATGATAAAATAACCAAAGCTTGCATCAATTATTCTATCAGTTGCTACAGCATAAATCCAAGCTGTCCAATTAGTAAAGATTAAGATACCTGAGAAGAAAAGATAAATTAAATTTTTTTTAATTTTGATAATTTTAAAAAAAATATGCCACTTAGAAAAAAAAAAAGTAGTAATTATCAATGTGAAAGTTGACCACAGACATCTGTGAACAACTAATTCTATGTGACCTATATAAGTGATAGATTTGAAATAAATAACACCAATAAATCCCCACCAAAAAGAGCCAAACCCTGCATATAGTATACCTTTATTAAAATTATTTTTAATCATTGATTATATTATTTAAAATTAATAAAAGAACGATTAACAGACAGAATTTGGTTTGAAAACACTATAACATATGAGAGTTTTTTTTTATTATAAGTTTCACTTTTAGTTTTACAACATAATTTTATTAACATTTACTTCCTATATCATAGGAATTTTTGTATTAAAATAGACTTTGGTAAAACTAATAAATTGTAAAAATAAAGTTGATTATTTATAATTATATCTATTGTATTTTAATTGCATATTTTTGGATTATAAACCAAAATAGATCTGGTAACAAAATAATAATTAGAATACTAATTATTTTACTTATTATATTAAGTTCTTTCAATTCAATTTTTATATATTCTGAAGTCAAGTTAAAAGAAGGTTTAATATTTTATTTAAATCAAAAAAATATATTTGATTTAATAGTATTTAAAGAAATTTTATTTTTCTCCCAAAAAGGAATACAAAATCTTGCAATCATTATTATTTTAATTTTTGCTTTAAGTT
>CABZLO010000021.1 GCA_902526595.1 uncultured Pelagibacteraceae bacterium
TTATGCAGTTGGAAGTAATAAAAAAGCAGCAGAGTTGTCTGGGATTAACACTAGATGGATTGAAATGTCTGTGTATATGATAAGTGGATTATTTGCTGCAATCTCTGCAGTAATGATTGTAGGATGGATGGGCTCAGTTACAAATGCATTAGGTTACACATATGAGTTAAGAGTTATAGCGGCAACAGTAATTGGTGGAGCAAACTTAATGGGAGGTGTTGGTGGAACCTTTGGTGCATTCATTGGAGCAGCGCTAATGGAGACAATTAGAAATAGTTTATTAATGGCTGGAATTGACCCTTACTGGCAAGGTACGTTCTTAGGTTTGTTTATCGTTGGTGCAGTTTGGTTAGAAAAAGTAAAAAATAAAAAAAATTAAATCAAATTTTATTAATATAAATTAATTATTCATCCAAAATAGGTCTCAATTTATGTGTATAGATCAACCTAAAGTTGAATGTATATAATTACCACTTGCATGAAAAACTCTGAATAAATAAAATTGATTTTTAAATTAACTAACTAGTGAGAAATAAATATGAAAAAAACAATAGTTGCAATGTTAGCATTTGTTTTCGTATCAGTTTCTGGAATTTCATATGCAGCAGATAAAGTTTTTGCATTAGTTCCTAAAGCAATGAACAACCCATTTTTTGATTTAGCAAGAGATGGTTGTAAAGTAGCTGAACAAGAAATTGGTGGAATAGAATGTCTATACATAGGACCAGGTGAACATACTGAACAAGAACAAGTTCAAATTGTTCAAGATTTAATAGCAAAAGGTGTCGATGGAATTGCAGTAGCTTCTTCAAACGCTGCAGCAATGGCAAAAGCTGTTAAAGGTACTGATATACCAATTATTACTTGGGACTCAGATCTTTTAAATAAAGATGCTGGTTTAAGAAAAGCTTATGTTGGAACAAAAAACTACGACATTGGGGTATATCTTGCTCAAATCGTTATGATGTTAAAACCTAATGGTGGAGAAATTTGTATTCAATCAGGTGGTGCTGCAGCAGCAAACCACAATGAGAGAATGTCGGGTATAAGAGATACAATTGCTGGAAGAGCTGACGGTGGAAAATATCCTAGTGCCGCTCTTAAAGGTGAAAACGGATGGACTGAGGCTTCAGGTTGTCCACTTTATACAAATGATGATTTCCCATTATCCGTACAACAAATGGAAGACATCTTTGCGAAACATCCAAACTTAACTGCATTTGTACCTACTGGTGGGTTCCCTCAGTTTGTATCAAAAGCATTTAGAAGAGTTGCTGAAAAACATGCAGATAGAATAAGTTCTATGAAAACTGCAGTTGTAATTGCAGATACACTTCCTATGCAAATGGAAGATTTAGATGCTGGAAGAACTCATGGTCAAGTAGGTCAACAACCCTATATGATGGGCTACAAAGCTATGTATGTTCTAAAAGATATTGTTGATGGCAAACCATTAAAGTTTGACAACACTTCTAACAATGCAATTTACACAGGTCTTGATGTTTGTATGAAGCCAAACATTGGATCTTGTATTGCAGGTTAATACTCTTTAAATATTTTCTAAGCCCGGCTAATTGTCGGGCTTAGTTTTTTAACAAAATTCAAATTTATAATGAATAATTATATTTCAGAGCAAACAAAACAATTTAAAGACAAAATAATTATAGTAACTGGAAGTACACAAGGTAGTGGTGCTGAAACTGCAAAACTTCTTGCGAGTAGAGGAGCTAAAGGAATTACTATATGTGGAAGAAATGAAGAAAAAGGAAATAAAGTAAAAAATGAAATAGAAAAATTAGGGTCCAAATGTATTTATGTTAAAGCTGATTTAGAGAATTTAAATGAATGCAGAAAGATTGTTTCTGAAACAGATAAAAATTTTAAAACTGTTGATAGTTTTATAAATGTAGCTGCTTTTACAGAAAGAGGCACGATTTTAAGCACTACAGAGGAAAATTACGACAAAAATTTTAATGTAAATGTAAAAGCTCCATTGTTTATGATGCAAGAAGTTATTAAAATAATGATTAGAGACAAAAAAAAAGGAACAATAGCTCATATTTTATCAATGGCGGCATACAGTGGTATGCCATTTTTAACTGCTTACAGTTCATCTAAAGCAGCTCTTGCTGTTATGATAAAAAATGTAGCAAATTCTGTTTCTGGACACCAAATAAGAGTTAATGGTGTTAATCTTGGTTGGACTGACACGCCTGCAGAAACTGTGATTCAGAAAAAATTTCATAATGCAGATGATGATTGGTTAAAAAAGGCAGAAAAAAAAGTACCTTTTAAAAGATTAAATAAACCAATTGATGTTGCGAAAATTTTAGCATTCTTATGTTCGGATGAGTCTGGAA
The DNA here is from genome assembly GCA_902526595.1 of uncultured Pelagibacteraceae bacterium. Lineage (GTDB taxonomy): Bacteria > Pseudomonadota > Alphaproteobacteria > Pelagibacterales > Pelagibacteraceae > Pelagibacter. The sequence continues at coordinate 2,361 of CABZLO010000021.1, forward strand.
TTATGACGGGTAGTATAGTTGATTTTGATCAGACTATTGCTGGATGGCATTCATATAGTGCATATGAAACTAAAATATTAGATGATAGTATTTTAGGTGAATAAGTTGTTAACTTTATAAGTTAATGAAAATAATAGACTCACATCAACACTTTTGGAATCCTTCTAGAGGGGATTATTTTTGGATGGACAAGAATGATAAAACTCTATTTAGAAAATATGGTGTAAATGACCTTCTAAATGAATCTAGTACTACAGAATTATTTAAAACAGTTTTGGTCCAAGCAGCACCTACTAATCAAGAAACAGAGTATATGCTTGGAATTTCTGATAGCACCGATTTGGTTGCAGGGGTTGTAGGATGGATAGATTTTGAGGATATTAACCAAAACAAACAATTAAAAATTTTTTCTGAGCATCCAAAACTAGTAAGTATTAGACCAATGATACAAGATATTAGGGATGTAGACTGGATGCTAAATAAAAATTTTAATCAAATATTCAATTCTTTAATAGATCTAGATATTTGTTTTGATGCATTAGGTTTTCCAATTCATTTAGATAATTTTTATAAAATAGCAAAAACTTATAATAATTTAAAAATTGTGGTCGATCATTTAATGAAGCCTAAAATTTGTAAAAATGATAAAGAAGAATTTAATGATTGGAAAAATAAAATTAGTAAACTCTCAAAACTAGATAATGTTTATTGTAAATTCTCTGGAATGGTTACAGAAGCATGTGAAAATTGGACTGAAGAAGATTTAAGACCCTATTATGAAGTAGTATTAAATACTTTTACAGATAAAAAACTTATGTGGGGTTCAGATTGGCCAGTTTGTAAATTAAGAACAGATTATAAGGGTTGGTTAAATTCTTCAAAAAACTTGACAAAAGATTTGAGTTTGAGTGAAAAAGAAAATATATTTAGTGAGAACGTTATAAAATTCTACAATCTAAAAGTTTAACCTATGAAAAAAAACAAAATCAAAAATACAGGTTTAGAAGTTACTGAATTAAGTTTTGGTACTTCATCATTAGGAAGTATGCCTGATACGTATGGTTATGAAGTTCCTGAGGAAAGAGCACAAGATACACTTAAGAGATTTTTTCAGGGTCCAGTAAATTTGCTTGATACATCCAGAAATTATGCAATGGGTGAAAGTGAAAAAAGAATTGGGAGAGCAATTAAAGAAAATGGAGGTTGGCCTAATGATTTTGTTTTATCGACAAAAATTGATAGAAATATGCAAACACTTGTTCTTGATAAAAGTCGTACAAGAGAATCTATTGAAGAAAGTTTAAAAACGCTAAATGTAGATTCTGTTGATATTCTATTTTTACATGACCCAGAATATGTAAAAGATATTAATGATGTTACCAAGGAGAATGGTGCAATGGACGAACTTTTTAAAATTAAAGAAGAAGGTTTGGCAAAAGCAGTGGGATTAGCTATGGGAAAAGTGGACATAATGTTCCCATTACTTAAAAATTGGGATTTTGATGTTATGATAAATCACAACCGATTTACTTTACTAAATAGAGAGGCTGATAAAATGTATGATTATGCATTCAGTAAAAATATTGCAATTTTTAATGCTGCTCCCTATGCTGGTGGTGTTTTAGCTAAAGGTCCTGATAATTTTAAAAAGATAACCTATCAAGATGCCTCTGAGGAAAAACTCGCACCTGCAAGAGAGATAGAAAAAGTTTGTAAAAAACATAATATTGATATAGGAGCTGCTGCACTTCAGTTCTCATTAAAGGATAAAAGGATTACATCTTCAATGTGCGGTGTTACTAGCATTGAGAGTATAGAAAAAAACTTAAAGTGGGCAAACGCAGATATTTCAACTGAATTTTGGAATGAAATATTAAAACTTCCTTTTTCAAGTGTAGATCCTGAAGCAGAAAGAGTATTTACTCCAGGTTAAAATACTTATCTAATATTTAACAACTAGATCAAATTCTGCGTTAGTTTCGTATCATTGATTTAATTAAATTTTAATATAATTACCTTTTATATGAAAAATATAAAACCATTTGGTCCCTCAATTGGAAAAACAAAAATATCTAAAAGGTTTGTAGATAAATTAAATAAGGAATTTGATAAAAAATCAAATGGCAAAAAAATTGATTATAGTTCAAAATTAGCTAGCCAAATAAAAAATGAGATAAAAATTTCAAACAACTTTATTAAAAAATACTTACTAAAAGAGCTCACAAAAAACATCAAAATTTTTTTAAAAAACGAAAAAATTAAAAATATAAAAGAAATAAAAATACTTAATCTTTGGGTTGTTAGACAATTTAAAGGTGAATATAACCCTATTCATTATCATGATGGCAATTTGTCAGGGGTTGGTTATTTAACTTTGCCAAAAAATATGACAAAAAACAATTTAGTCAAAAATAAAAAACTTAAAACCAATGGAACTATTGACTTTATAAATGGACAAAAAGCATTTCTTAGTAATAGTATTTATAACCTAATTCCAAAAATTGGAGACCTAATAATATTTCCAAACTATCTTATGCATACTGCGTATCCATTTAACATAAATGGAGAAAGACGATCATTTTCTTTTAATGTAAAAATTATTTTTAATAAATAAATGGATACTGGTTTTTTTAAAAATATTAGAATTTTGGATGGTGGTATGGGGCAACAGCTATTAGCCAAAGGATTAATTTCGAAAGGCACATTGTGGTCCGCTAGCGCTAATTTAGATAAAAAATTTCATGATCTAGTTGTTGATGTACATTTGTCATTTATAAATGCTGGGTCTGAGGTGATACTTACCAATACATTTTCGGCAAGGAAAATTAGATTGATACAAAATAAAGTTGATAAAGATTTTGTATATATAAACGAACAAGCTTGTTTATTATCTATTAGAGCAAAAGAAAAATCTGGAAAAGATATTTTAATTGCCGGGAGCTTGCCATGTCAAAATGATACTTATGTGGAGGATCAAAGAGATAGTAAAGAATTGGAGAAAGCTTTTTATGAACAAGCTGAAGTTATTGCTCCTTATGTAGATTTTTTTTATTTAGATGTTGTTTCAAGTGGAAGAGAAATAGACATAGCATCAAATGTTGCTGACAAATTAAATAAACCTGTTCTTTTAGGTATTCATGTAAAAAAAAATAACCTACTCCCCTCAAATGAAACTATTACTGAAGTCTTTAATAAATACAGAAATAATAATTGGCTTGGGGTAATTACAGCATGCGTTTCTCCAAAAATTGCTGAGGAGTGCACCTCTGAAATTAAAAAGTTAGATATCCCGTTTGGGTTTAAAGCCAACCTTTGGAAAGTGGAAGAACCAACTCCAGTTCAAACTTTTAATAAGGCTAAACCTGATGAAATAGGTACTAATCCAAACGTTACTCTTGGGAAAAGAGACAACAATTCAGCTAAAAAATTCTATGATTTTTCAAAAAGACTTGTTGAACAAGGGGCAACAATTCTCGGTGGATGTTGCGAAACAACACCAGAGGATATTAGAGAAATTGCTAAACTAAGATAATTCTTTTCTATCAGCTCTTCGAACAAAATAAATACCTATACAAACTGCAGTCAAAGAAATTAAGACTTTAATTGTTATCAATTCTTTTAAAAATATGTATCCTAGAATTGTTCCAAAAATTGGTATTAAATAAGACACCTGCGATTGAAAAATCAAACCATTATCTTTTAATATTTTAAACCTTAATAACCATGCAATTCCTGTTGGAACAATACCTAGATAAATTACAGATATTAATGAGTCTGTTCTTGGTACTACCTGCCACGGTTGTTCAATAAATGATACCAAGGGTATTAAAATAATTGTTGCCCAGATTAATATCGAACCTGTTACATTTTCATTTTTTTTCTTACTAATTTTTAAAGTTAATACACCACCAATAACATAACATGTTGAACCCAACAAAATTAACAAAGCTGAAGTAAAATTATTTTGATCAATTAAAAGATTGTCTGAAAATAAAAAAATTATTCCAGAAAAACCGATTAAAATTCCAAACGTTTTAACTAAGTTAAATTTTTCATTTTTTGTATAAAAATGACCTAGTATAGTAGAACTCAGAGGTGTTGTTGACATTAAGATTGCAGCAAGATTACTTTGAACAGATTTTACTCCGTAGGCAATTAGAAAGAATGGTGCAACCAAATTTATAAAACCAATCATGGCAAACCAATGCCAATCTTTGGAAAAAGCCTCAATTTTTATTTTTTTATAATAACAAAGAAGTATAACTGGAATTGCTCCAAAAAATACTCGTAGGAAAGCGATTGTAACTGGACCAAATGAATAAGTTGCTATTTTTATATTAAAAAATGCGGATGCCCATATTAAAGATAATATGGTTAATAAAGCATAATCAATTATTTTTGGTTGTCTCATTCAGTTAGATCATCTATTTCTGCATCAGTTAATCTTTTTAATTCCACATAGCTAATTCCAAAAACTGCATTAGGATGGCCTGCAGCAGCAAAAACTTTAGAAAATCTTCCTAAGTTTTCATCTATAAACATTTTAATTTTAACTAAATGACCGATGGGAGACACACCTCCAATTGTATAACCAGTAATAAGTTTGACCTCTTCTGGTTTTGCCATTGATACGTGTTTTTCACTCAATTTTTTTTTTAATTTATTTAGAGAACATCTTTTATCTCCAGATACCAAACAAAGACAGAATGTTTCGCCAGTTTTGAAAAGCAAGCTTTTAACAATTGCTCCCACATTGCAACCTAAAGCTGTAGCAGCATCATTTGCTGTTCTTGCTGTATCCTCTAAAATTATAACTTTTAAATTTGGGTCAAATTCTTTAAGAATTTTTTCTGCTCTTTTAACAGGTTCTTTATTTAATATGGAGTTCACTTATATAAATTAATGATTAATAATATTGATTAAATACACTACTTATGTGAAAATTGCATAAGTGTTATTTATTAAATAAGCAATATTTAGAGTGGTTTATTTGTTAATTAATGCTCTAAAATTTATATAGGAGACATAATGAGTGCAGCAAATGTAATAAAATTTATCAAGGAAAAAGAGGCAGAATTTGTAGATTTAAGATTCACAGATCCTAGAGGAAAGCTTCAACATTTAACTATGGATGTAACAGTTGTAGATGAAGGTATGTTAAATGAAGGTGTTTTTTTTGATGGATCATCTATCGCTGGTTGGAAAGCAATCAACGAGTCTGACATGATTTTAAAACCAGATACATCAAGAATGTTTATGGATCCTTTTACATCGCATAATACTGTTGTGATATTTTGTGATATTTTAGATGCTGTTAAAAAAACTCCTTATGAAAGAGATCCACGTGGTGTAGCAAAAAAAGCTGAGGCTTATTTGAAAGAGTCTGGTATTGGAGATAAAGCTTTTTTTGGACCAGAACCCGAATTTTTTGTTTTTGATGATGTTAAAATTAAAAATGATATGAATGATTGTGGTTTTGTAATCGATAGTAAGGAAGGCCCGTATAATTCAGGTAAAGAATATGAAAATGGAAACATGGGTCATCGACCAGGTATCAAAGGAGGTTACTTTCCTGTACCACCTGTAGATAGTGAGCAGGACATGAGGGGTGAATATCTAAAAAATTTAAAAGAAGTGGGTATTAAAGTTGAAAAACATCACCATGAAGTGGCACCTAGCCAACATGAACTTGGAATGTATTTTGGAACTTTAGTAGACCAAGCTGATAATGTTCAATTATACAAATATGTAGTACAAATGGTTACGCACTCATTTGGTAAAACAGCTACTTTTATGCCAAAGCCTGTTGCTGGAGATAACGGCTCTGGAATGCATACACACCAATCAATTTGGAAAGGTGATACGCCCGTATTTTCTGGAGATGGTTACGCTGGATTATCAGAAACTGCACTGCACTATATCGGTGGTATATTAAAACATGCAAAAGCAATCAATGCTTTTGCTAATGCAACTACAAACAGTTATAAAAGATTAATTCCAGGATTTGAGGCACCAGTTCTTCTTGCTTATTCTGCAAGAAATAGATCGGCTTCTTGTCGTATACCAATTACTTTAAGTAAAAAAGGTGCAAGATGTGAAATTCGTTTCCCAGATGCTTCTGGTAATCCATATTTAACGTTTGCAGCAATGCTTATGGCCGGAATTGATGGGATTAAAAATAAAATTCATCCAGGTGAGTCTTTTGATAAAGATTTATACGAGTTACCACCAGAAGAGGTAAAATCTATCCCTACAGTTTGTGGCTCACTAAGAGAAGCGATGGAAAATTTAGATAAAGACAGAGAATTTTTAACACAAGGTGGTGTATTTACTGACGATCAAATTGATGCTTATATTGCTTTGAAATTTGAGGAAATACACAAGTTTGAACATGCACCTCATCCAGTAGAGTTTGAGATGTACTATAGCTGCTAGCAGATTTAATTACTGTTTTGTTGTAGCTATACTATTCTTGTTCATACCTTTTTTTAGAACGTAATTCTGTGTGCCATTAGCACCAGTATCCACTTCTTTTCTAAGATCTTTAAAAAATGATTTCTCTTTTAAAGAATTTTTTAAGTTTTTAACAAGATTTTTAAACTCAAATGTATTCATTACTAAGACTTATCTTAGATATGCAAAAAATGCAAATCTGATATGCTCAAAATGGGATTGTTGACCTATGATGTTTTAAATGACTCACCGCAGCCACAGCGCTCGGTTTCATTAGGATTATTAAAAACAAAAGTTGAGGATAACTCCTCTTTCTTATAATCCATTTCAGTTCCTAAAAGATACATAATAGCGGCAGAGTCTACGAATACCTTAACACCCTTATCTTCAATTATTTCATCATTTGGATTAACTTCTTTAGTATATTCCATAACATACGACATTCCTGCACAACCACCAGATTTAACTGATACTCTTACTCCAAGAGAATCTTTTTCTGCATTAGCCATTATCTCTTTAATTCTAGATGCAGCGTTATCACTTAATTTAATTATTTGAGACATTATAAATTCAATTCCAATTTGGCTGCCTCTGACATCATGTCTTTGGTCCATGGTGGATCCCACACTAATTCTAAATCAACCTCTTCAATCCCCTCTACTTGCATTGCCCCTTCTTTAACTTCTTTAGGTAAAGTTTCTGCTACAGGGCAATTTGGTGTTGTCAAAGTCATTTTAATTTTGGCAGATTTATCATTTTCAACTTTTATATCATAAATTAAACCTAATTCATAAATATTAACAGGTAGCTCAGGATCATAAATTTTTCTTATTTCCTCTATGATTAATTCTTTCTTAGACATAATTAATTCTCTGTTTTTACTTCTTCTTTTTTATCCTCAAATGCTGAAACCAATGTATGCCATGAAAGTGTAGCACATTTCACTCTCATTGGATATTGTTTAACACCTGACAAACACATTAATTTTGTTTTTTCATCATCTTGTAAAAATTCTGATTTTAATTCTGGATTTTCTTTAATCATTCCTAAAAAATCTTCAACAATTTCTTTAGCTTCGTTTTCATTTTTACCTTTAATTAAATCTGTCATAATTGAAGCTGAAGCCATTGAGATAGCACAACCACTTCCTTCAAATGAAATATCTTCTACTATTTTTTGACCATTTAATTTTAAATAAACGTGAACATTGTCTCCACATAAAGGATTGTTACCTTTTGCATCTTTATTAAAGTCATCTGTCTTACCAAGATTTCTTGGATTTTTACCATGCTCTAAAATAATTTCTTGATATAATTCTTTTAAATTCATTTTAAATTAAATATTTTTTTGCAGTTATTAATTGAGTCATTTAATTTATCTAGATCGTCTTTCGTATTATAAATTCCAACAGAGGCTCTTGCACTTGCAGGTATATTTAATTTGTCATGTAAAATTTGACAACAGTGATGTCCTGCTCGTATTGCTACTCCATCTTCATCAAGTATAGTTGCGATATCATGTGGATGAACTCCTTTTAAAGTAAAAGATAAAACTCCACCTTTATTTTTAGGGCTACCAATCAATTTAACAGAGTTATTTTTTTGTAATAATTCTTGACCATATTCTACTAAATCAGCTTCGTGTTTCATAATATTTTCTATACCAATGTTTTCCATAAACTTGATTGATTCATCAAAGGCGATGACTTGAGCAGTCGCCATAGTTCCTGCTTCATATTTATTTGGTAATTCACCATAAGAAATACTATCTTTTTTTACTTCACTGATCATTCCTCCGCCACCTTGATAAGGAGGTAATTCCTCTAGCCATTTTTTTTTACCGTATAAAACACCAAGTCCTGTTGGTCCGTACATTTTGTGACATGATATTGCATAAAAATCACAATCGAGATCTTGCATATCTAGTTTAAGATGTGGCGCGCCCTGGCAACCATCAATCACAACAAGTATACCTTTTGAATGTGCTAGATCAGTTATTTCTTTAACAGGTAGTATTGCACCTGTAACATTTGATAAATGTGTGATTGCTATCACCTTAGTTTTAGGTGTTATTTTTTTTTCAATTTCCTGTAAAGTAACTTCACCATCTTCATTCATTTCTGCAAAATTAATTTTGATATTTTTTGATTTTCTTAAAAAATGCCACGGAACATAATTTGAATGATGTTCAAGTTCAGTGATTAAAATTTCATCTCCTTCGTTTAAATAATTTTGTCCCAAGATGTTTGCAACTAAATTTAATGCTTCGGTTGCACCTTTTGTAAAAACTATTTCATTTTTATCTTTAGCGTTAATATATTTTTGAACAGAGGATCTTGTATTTTCGTACAAATTAGTAGCTGCAACTGCAAGATAGTGAACACTTCTTCCAACATTTGAAAACTGTTTAGTATAAAATTCATTAATTCTATCTGCAACAACTTTAGGTTTTTGAGAAGAGTTTGCACTATCAAGGTAAACTAGATCGTTATTCTGAATTTTTTCGTCAAATATTGGAAATTCTTTTTTTATATTTTCTATTTTCATTCTTTTATTCCAATCATATTTTTAATTAGATTTCTGATTTCTGAGTCTGTAATTTTTTCTACTACATCAAGTAAAAAACCATTAATTAAAAGTTCCCTTGCTTGATTGTAATTCAACCCTCTAGACATTAAATAAAATATAGAGTCTTCGTTAAGACTTCCAGAGGCTGAACCATGAGAACATTTTACATCATCTGCATAAATTTCTAATTCAGGCTTAGCATTAAATTCTGAGTCTTTATTTAATAATATTGCTTTACTAAGCTGGTATCCATCTGTTTTTTGTGCATCAGAATTTACAAATATTTTTCCTTGATATGCTGCTTTAGAACTATCTTCTAAAACACTTTTAATTAGTTGATAACTCTTAGTATTCTCTGTCAAATGATTTACAATTGTTCTTATTTCATGATGTTTATTATTATCAAGAGAAAAAATTCCATTGACGAAAGCTGATGAATGTTCACCTTTTAAATTACAATTAATTTCACTTTTAAAAAAATTTGATCCTGATGATAAAATAAACGTCTCTGAAATAGTATTTTTATTTTGTTCTATATTATTAAAAGAATATTTAATGTTTTTATTTTCTTGTTTATCTACTTTATAATTTTTTAGAATTGCATTTTCTTTTAAATTAAAGTCATAAAAAATATTAAAAAAATTTTTTTCTGACGTATCATTAAATAAGTCAATCAATCTTAAGGAACTATCTTCTTCCAATTCAAAATCTAATCTTAAATTAATGTTTTTGGACCAAATTTTGGAATTAGATGTATGGTAAATAATAAGCGGTTTTACTAGCTGATAGCCCTTTTTAATGACTATTTTAAAGGATTTATTGGTGAGTGCATTGTTTAAATCAGATAAAGAATTATTGTTATCAAATTTATTAATAGTTTCTGACTGATCAATTATTTCTATTTGTTCTTTTTTTTCATAATCAAAATCAATTTTTTCAATTCTGCCGTTTATAAATACTATTTTATTATGCTCTAATCCATCAACAAATTCTGAGGTATCAACCTTGTTAGTATATGTATAATCATTATAAAAACTTAATTGCCCGATATTTTTTTTAATTATCTGATTAAGATCTGAGAATTTCCAATCTTCTTCTTTTCTATTAGGAAAACCTTTATTTAAAAAATTATCTAAAGAAAATTTTTTTATTTCAATATCTTTATGAGATAAATTTAAATTTTTAACAGTATTATCAAAATCTTTTTGTAGTTGTTCTTTCATCTAATTAAAACTTTCATATCCTTTTTTTTCTAATTCTAGAGCCAGATCTGGACCACCAGATTTAACAATCTTTCCATTCATTAAAACATGGACAAAGTCAGGCTTAATATAATCAAGCAATCTTTGATAATGTGTAATTATTAAAAATGAGTTTTTTTCGTTTCTTAAAGTATTAACTCCATCTGCCACAATTCTTAAAGCATCTATGTCTAGCCCTGAGTCTGTTTCATCAAGAATTGAAAGTTTTGGGGATAACATTGACATTTGTAAAATTTCATTTTTCTTTTTTTCTCCCCCAGAAAAACCAACATTTAATTGTCTATTTAACTTTTCCTCATCAAATTTAAGTTCTTTAGATTTTTCTCTAACTAATTTAAGGAATTCTATCGCATCAAGCTCTTTTTCACCTCTTGCTTTTCTGACTGCGTTTAGTGAAGTTTTTAAAAATATATTTGTGTTTACTCCAGGAATTTCTAATGGATATTGAAAAGCTAAAAAAATACCTTTGTGGGCTCTTTCCTCTGTTTCAAGTTCAAATAGATCTTTGTCCTCAAATAGAACTTCACCAGAAACCTCATATCCTTTCTTTCCTGATAAAATATTAGATAAAGTACTTTTACCTGATCCATTCGGTCCCATAATAGCATGAACTTCTCCAGGATTAACGTTTATTGAAAATCCTTTTAAAATTTCTTTATTATCTATTTTAGCATTTAATTTATTTATTTTTAACATTAGCCCACACTTCCTTCTAAACTAATCCCTACTAACTTTTGTGCCTCAACAGCAAATTCCATTGGTAATTGCTGCAATACTTCTTTACAAAATCCATTTACAATTAAACCAACTGCCTCCTCTGCACTTAATCCTCTTTGTTGACAGTAATGTAATTGTTCCTCACTTATTTTAGAAGTTGTTGCTTCATGAGCTATATTTGATTCTGAATTTTTGTTTTTAATGTAAGGAACTGTGTGAGCACCACATTTGTTACCCATCAATAGAGAGTCACACTGGGTATAATTATTTGAATTTGATGCCTTTGATGAAATATCAACCAATCCTCTGTAAGTCATGTCCGAAAAGCCAGCACTTATTCCCTTTGATATAATTTTGCTTTTTGTATTTTTTCCTAAATGGATCATTTTAGTTCCTGTGTCAGCTTTTTGGTGATTATTAGTAATGGCAATTGAATAAAATTCCCCAACAGAATTATCTCCTTTCAAAATACAACTAGGATATTTCCATGTAATTGCAGATCCGGTTTCAACTTGCGTCCAGGATATTTTAGAATTCTTTCCTTTGCATAATCCCCTTTTAGTTACAAAATTGTAAATACCACCTTTTCCATCTTTATCACCAGGATACCAATTTTGAACTGTAGAATATTTTATTTCAGCATCATCAAGCGCAACTAATTCAACATTCGCAGCATGCAATTGATTTTCATCTCTCATGGGAGCTGTACAACCTTCTAAGTAACTAACGTAACTTCCTTTGTCTGCAATGATTAAAGTTCTCTCAAACTGACCAGTATTAGATGCATTAATTCTAAAATATGTTGAGAGTTCCATTGGACATCGTACCCCCTCTGGAATATAGACAAATGAACCATCTGTAAAAACTGCAGAATTTAAAGTTGCAAAAAAATGGTCAGATAAAGGAATTACAGATCCTAAATATTTTTTAACTAAGTCTGGGTGTTTTTGAATGGCCTCTGAAATTGGACAAAAAATTATTCCTTGTTTTATCAATTCTTCTCTAAAAGTTGTTGCAACAGAAACTGAGTCAAAAACAGCATCAACCGCAATACCATTTAATCTTGCTTGCTCTTGAAGAGGGATACCTAATTTTTTGTAAGTTTCTAAAAGTTTAGGATCTAATTCATCTAAACTTTTTGGTTTACCATCCATGCTTTTAGGTGCAGAATAATAATACAAATCTTGATAATCTATCTTTGGGTATTTAGGTTTTTGCCAATCTGGTTCTTTTAATTGCTTAAATCTTTCATAAGCTTTTAATCTAAATTCAAGCATCCATTGTGGTTCTTTTTTAATGTTTGAAATAAATTTAATTACTTCTTCATTTAAACCCTTTGGTGCTTTCGTATTTTCTATATCAGTCGAGAAACCGTATTTATAATCTTTTAATTTATCAATTTCTTTTTGTCTATTTTCCATCTTAATTAATCCGTTCTGAGTTATTTTTTAATAAATCCTCTAAACTTTTTTTTTCAAAAAAACTATTAATATGAGTCTCTAATTCATCCCAAAGATTGTGGGTTACACATTTAGTTGCTTTTCCATTACATCCTTTTTTTGACTCCTTTTTACACTGAACAGTTTTAACTTTTTCATCAACAGCATTAAAAATATTAGTAAGTTTTATTTCATCTGGTTTTTTTGATAAAACATATCCACCTTGGGTTCCTCTAGTACTTTTTACAATTTGATTTTTTTTTAGCTTTGAAAAAATTTGTTCTAAATAGTCTAGTGAAATTCCTTGGCGTAATGAAATATCTCGCAAAGACACTGGATTAACAGTGTCAAACCTTGCAAGATCAACAAGCGCCATAACGGCGTATCTTCCTTTTGATGTTAATTTCATTTTACCCTTTAATAAAAGGCCTTTTTATACATACCTGACTAAAATGGTCAAGTTTAGACTATAAAAAAAAACTAACATATTGTCGCTCAGTTATGATAAACGTAACTTTTTTTTGAGAATAATAATCAATTGCGCTTATGGATAACAAAATTTTAGAAATATTTATTCCAGGTCCTGCTGGACGTCTTGAAGCTAAATATTTTAAAAGTAAAAAAAATACATCCCCTGTAGCATTAGTATTACAACCTCATCCACAATATGGAGGAACTATGAATAACAAGGTTGTAGTAGATACATTCCACACATTCATGGAAAATGATTTCTCTGTTTGCAGAGTAAACTTTAGGGGAGTTGGAAAAAGTGATGGAGAATTTGATAATGGTCAAGGAGAACTAGCAGATGCAGCTGCAGCGCTAGATTGGTTAGAAAGAGAAAATTTTGATAATTCACAATGTTGGGTATCTGGTTTTTCTTTTGGATCATTGATAGCTATGCAGCTATTAATGAGAAGACCCGAAATAAATAGATTTATTGCTATTTCACCTCAACCTAATGTTTATGATTTTTCTTTTTTATCACCATGTCCTACATCTGGAATGGTAGTTTATGGAAAAAAGGATGAATTAGTTCCAGTAGAGTATATTACAGGACTAGATAAAAGACTAAGCGCACAAAAAGGTATAAAAGTTGAGTTCAACACAATCACTGATGCAAATCATTTTTTTTCTAAAACTGATAATGTCTTAATTAAAACTCTTGATAAATATATTAAAAAAGAAACAGCTCTTTATTAAAAATTTTCTACTATTTTACCACCAAGTGTTGGCTTTTTACACCCTGTTGTGCTTGGAAATGAAATAGGTAAATTTAAAAAAGATCTTATAGCTAAATATCCAAAGGCCTGAGACTCAATAAAATCACCATTGAAACCATAGTTATCTATATTATCTAAAATAAAATTATTTTTATTGTTAAGATTTTCTTTAATACAATCTATTAAGGCAATATTTTTTCTTCCTCCACCTGATATTAAATATTTAATTTTATTATCAGTACCTATATTTTCTATTCCTTTAGCTATTAGATAACCTGTAAAGTTAGTTATTGTAGTGCAGCCATTTTCAAATGAAAGACCTCTAGCAAAAGAGTTATCAAAATCTTTAATATCTAAAGATTTTGAGTATGTATCTATATTAAAATTTTCAATGATTTGATTAGTAATTAATTTATCAATTTTTCCTGCTTTTGATATATTCCCATTTTCATCAAATTTTTTATTAGAATTTTTTCTAACCCAGTCATCT
>CABZLO010000022.1 GCA_902526595.1 uncultured Pelagibacteraceae bacterium
AAATTTGATTATTTTTTTTAAAATAAAGAGTTGCTTCAATTAGATTATCCATGTGGTGACCCCCACCTTCTTTAAGCAAAGATTCTAGAAATATAATTTTTTTTTTCATTATTTATAAATACCTAGTATAAGATTTTATCTTAATTATGAAAAAAAATATTTTAATTTTAGGATCGGAAGGTCAAATTGGTAATCATTTAAAAGAATATTTAACAAATAAAAAATTTAAAGTTTTTGAATTTGATTTGTTAAGATCAAAAAAAGAGGATTTGAGACTTTATCAGAATAAAAACCTCATATCAAAAGTGAAAAATTCGGATTTCATTTTTTTTTTTGCTTTTGATGTTGGTGGCTCAAGGTATCTTAAGAAATATCAAAATACCTATAAATTTATTTCGAATAATATTCAATTGATGGAGAACACATTTCAAGTAATCAAAAAGTATAAAAAACCCTTTTTATTTGCGAGTAGTCAAATGTCAAACATGAGCTACTCTACATATGGATTATTGAAACATATTGGTGAAAAATATACTGAGATGCTTGGAGGTATTGTTGTTAAATTTTGGAATGTTTATGGAATAGAAAAAGATCTTAAAAAATCACATGTCATAACTGATTTTGTTTTAATGGCTTTAAAAGATAGAAAAATCAAAATGCTTACTGATGGAAAAGAAAAAAGGGATTTTTTATATGCAGAAGATTGTTGCTCAGGTTTGTATCAAATACTTAATAATTATAATAAAATTAAAAGTTTTAAAAAGTCAGTTGATTTAACCACTGGTAAGTACACAAATATAATAGAGATAGCAAAAATAATTCAAAAAATTTTAAAAAAAGAAAAAATTTTTGTTAATATTCAACCATCAAATAATTTTGATTCAATACAATTAGATAAAAAAAATAAACCAAATATGTTTATAAAAAAATACTGGAAACCCAAACATTCACTACAAAGTGGAATTGAAAAAGTAATTAAATATTATTACAAGTAAAAATGAATAATTTTTCTGAGTTATGTACTGTAGTAGTGCCAACTTTTTTTCCTGGAGATGAAATTTTAAATAATTTAAATAGTATACCTTCAAGTATTAAAATATTAATAATTGACAATAGTTATAATATTTCTCTTAAAGAAAAATTATTAAAGTATAATAACTGTAATTATTATAATATTGGTGATGTTGGTTTAGGGAAGACATTTAACTTCGCCTTGTCCAAAATAAAAACTCCTTATGTTTTACTTACTCAGCCAGATGTTATTTTAAAAGAAAATTGTATTGAAAATTTAATGAAGGGTATTCAAAAATATAAAGGTTCTGGGATGGTAGTTCCAATAGTTTATGATAATAAATCTTACAGCAAGTATGATTTTTATGACTTAAAATATTCAAAAAAAAAAAAAGAATTTATGATGAAAAAAAATAAAGAAATTTTAAGTGCCCCTTTAGGTGATTTTTGTGTTGATGCAGTCAACGCAACTACAATGATGATTTCAGTTGATGCTCTCAAAACAATTAAAGGTTGGGATGAAAATTATTATGTATACCTAGAGGATATTGATATTTGTTTAAGACTGAAACTAAATCAATATTCAATTATTAAAATAGCTGATGCTAAAGTTGATCACATTGGGTGGAGTTCACATTTTAATGAAATCAGAGACACTATGAATGTAAGTAGAATATGGCATTTTACATGGTCATCATTATATTTTGAGAGTAAATTTTGTAGAAAAAGTATAGTCTTAAAAAAATTAATAAAAATAATATTTTTTTCAGTTATTAAGCTGATATTGAATTTGGTAATCCTTAGATTAAGCAAAGTCAAACAAAACCTAATTAAGTTGTCTGCTTGCTTTGCCTTTATTTCAAAACGAGGTTCATACTTTAGAGTTAAACACAAAGTTGATAATAATTAAATATGGAGAGATGGCCGAGTGGTTGAAGGCGCACGCTTGGAAAGCGTGTAAAGGAGTAATCCTTTCATGGGTTCGAATCCCATTCTCTCCGCCAATAAATTAGCCTTAATTTTTAGGACTGAATCGTGGTTTTATTATTTTTTTTTTAAAGATAAAGCAGTTTTTTTTTTAAAAAATGTTATAATTGAATCTTTTCCAAATATTAAAAAATGACAAAAAAAAATACATATCAGGCAGACTCGATCAAAGTTTTAAAGGGTTTAGAGGCAGTAAGAAAAAGACCAGGGATGTATATTGGCGACACAGATGATGGAACTGGTCTACATCATATGGTTTATGAGGTTGTAGATAATTCTATTGATGAAGCTTTAGCAGGTCACTGTAAAAATATAAATGTAAGAATTAATGAAGATGGAACAGTTACTGTTAGCGATGATGGAAGGGGGATACCTGTAGATATTCACAAAACTGAAAAAAAATCTGCAGCAGAAGTTATTATGACCCAACTTCATGCAGGAGGAAAATTTGATCATGAATCATATAAGGTATCAGGTGGATTACATGGAGTAGGTGTTTCAGTTGTAAATGCTCTATCTAAAAAACTGCAATTAGAGATTAATAGAGATAATAACAAATATTTTATAGAGTTTCAAAATGGTGAGGCAAAAGCTCCTTTAAAATCGATTGGAAAATCTAAGCAATCTGGCACGAAAATTACTTTTTTACCATCCACAGAAATCTTTTCTTCTGTCAAATTTAGCGCAAATATTTTAATTAAAAGAATGAGAGAGTTGGCTTTCTTGAATAAAGGAATTAAAATTATTTTTATTGATGCCAGCTTAAAAAAAGAAAAAATATCTGAATTTAAGTTTGATGGGGGTGTAATTGAGTTTGTCGATTTTTTAGATGAAAAAAGAGAAAAGTTGCAAAATAAAAATGGAAAAGATTTATTTAGAAAACCCATTTATATAGAAGGCCAAAAAAATAATATTGAGATAGAGTGTTCTTTGAAATGGAATGCTGGTTATAATGAAGAGATTTTTCCTTATACAAATAATATTTATCAAAAAGATGGTGGTACACATTTATTAGGATTTAGAAGTGCATTAACTCGAGTTGTGAATAAATATGCTAATGAACACAATTTACTAAAAAAAAATAAATTAGCTATTTCTGGAGACGACATAAAAGAAGGTCTTACATGTGTTTTATCAACAAAAATTCCTGACCCAAAATTTTCATCACAAACTAAAGACAAGTTAGTTTCTTCTGAAGTAAGGATGATAGTAGAAACAGTAATAAACGAAAAATTATCAACATGGTTTGATCAAAATCCAACTGTTGCAAAAATAATTTTAGCTAAAATTATTCAAGCAGCTATGGCAAGAGATGTTGCTAGAAAAGCAAGAGAAAATGTTAGAAGAAAAGGAGCTCTTGAATTGAGCGGTCTTCCTGGAAAATTAGCAGATTGCCAGATAGGAAAACAGGAAGGGACAGAATTGTTTATTGTCGAGGGTGATTCAGCAGGTGGTTCTGCAAAGCAAGGTAGAAACAGGTCAAATCAAGCAGTTTTACCTCTAAGAGGAAAAATTTTGAATACCTATGTTGAGGATTTGACAATTAAAAAAAATGGTAATGGAAATGGATCAGATAAAAGGACTAAGGCTTTATCAAAAATGATATCTTCAAACGAGATAGTGACATTAATTAATGCACTTGGCTTAGATCCAAAATCACAAGAAATAGATTTAAAAGATTTAAGATATGGTAAAATAATAATTATGACAGATGCTGATGTTGATGGATCACACATCAGAGCTTTATTGTTAACTTTTTTTAACAATGAACCATTTAATAAATTAATCGAAAATGGGCATATATATCTAGCTCAACCACCATTATTTAAAATAAATAAAGGAACCAAAGGTGTTTATATTAAGGATGAAAAAGACTTAGAAGATTATATCTTAAATAACAACAAAGAAATTAAGAAAATAAAAAAAGGAACAAAAGAATTTACTAAAGCATTAGATTTAGAAAAGTCCAAAATGAACATTCAAAGATTTAAAGGTTTAGGAGAAATGAATCCTGAGGAATTGTGGAGCACCACACTTGATCCAGAAACTAGAAATTTACTTCAAGTGCAATATTCAAAAGATCTTAAAAAAGACCAAAGTTTAATACATACTCTGATGGGTAACGACGTTGCATTAAGAAAGGATTTTATTGTTTCCAATGCAATTAATGTTCAGAATCTCGATATATAAAAATGAAGTTTTTTGAAACTTCAAAACAATACTCTTTCAAAAAATCAACCTATGTAACTTTAAGGTGGATTGGGATTATTGGCCAATTTATAGCTGTAAACTTTGTATATTTAATTCTAAATTTTAAATTTGAATATATTTTATCAAATCTAATAATTATGTTGGGGATACTTAGTAATTTTTATTTAATTTATATTTATAAAAAAACCCAACTATCAGACAGATCGGCATTTGTTTTCTTATTTATTGATATAATTCAGCTGAGTGCTCTACTTTATTTGACTGGAGGCATTGTAAATCCATTTGTTATATTTCTTCTAATACCAAGTGTGTTTTCTTCTTCAAACTTAAGTTTCAAAACTAATTCATTACTAGTAGGTTTGACAGCTATCTCAGTTTTATTTTTGACTTTTTATTCTAAAGATTTACCTTTCCCTTTAAGTGATCATTTTCATGTAAGCCCCTACTATTATTATTCTATACCAATTGCGTTAGTAATTGCATTAGTTTTCTTAAACTATTTTGCAATGACATTCGGTTCACAATCACGTTTGAGAAAAGATGCTTTGTCAAAAATGGAGGAGGTAATGGCAAAAGAACACGAATTATTATCTTTAGGAGGTCAAGCAGCAGCAGCAGCACATTCATTAGGCACTCCACTTTCAACAATAAAAATAATTACTCAAGATTTAGCTAAACAATTAGAGAATAATAAAGAATTTGAGAAAGACCTAGAGTTACTAAATAGCCAGGTGGAAAGGTGTAATGAAATTTTAAAAAGATTAAGCCTCAATCCAGTTGAAGAAGACGATTTTATAGATAAGGATATAAGTATAAGAGAATATTTATCTGAGATTATTGCTTCTTTCAAAGAAATAAGTAAAAAAAATTTTATATTTAATTTTGATCAGGACTCAAACCCAAAAAAAATTAGTAAATCTATTGAGATTGTATATGGATTAAGAAATTTTATAGGTAATGCTAACAAGTTCTCAAAAGATAAAATTTTTATAAATTTGAAAAGTGATAGTGAGATGACAGAAATAACAATAGAAGATGACGGGGATGGCTATCCTAGAGATATCTTATCTAAAATTGGTGAACCCTACTTAAAAGCCAGCAATCCTGAAGATAAATCAAAAACAGGTTTAGGTCTCGGATTATTTATTGGAAAGACTTTATTAGAAAAAAATTTTGCTTCATTAAATTTTAGAAACTCTAAAACTAGAAGTGGAGCAGAGGTTTTTATTCATTGGCGGAACGCTGACTTATTTAATATCTAATGGTATTTTTTTTTTGCTTCAAAAAGAGAACTTAATTGTGAAATCATAACATCTCCTAACTCATTAACATCAGTAATCTTAATTGCTTTATCATAATATCTAGAAACATCATGACCAATCCCTATTGCAAGGACCTCAATATCAGATTTATTTTCAATATATTTGACTATTTTTTTAAGATGTTTTTCAAGGAAATCACCAGAGTTTACCGAAAGAGTTGAGTCATCAACAGGAGCTCCATCAGAAATAACCATTAAAATTTTTCTCTCTTCTTTTCTCTTTTTTACTCTACTGTAGGCCCAAGATATCGCTTCCCCATCAATATTTTCTTTTAGCAGACCTTCTTTAAGCATAAGTCCTAAGTTATTTTTTGCTTGTCTCCAGTGGGTATCTGCACCTTTATAGATTATATGTCTTAAATCGTTTAATCTTCCAGGAGTTTTTGGTTTTGAACTTTTAGCCCATAATTCTCGTGATTGTCCACCTTTCCAGTTTTTAGTTGTAAAACCCAAAATTTCAACTTTGACAGAGCACCTCTCTAGGGTTCTAGATAAAATATCAGCACAAATCGCAGCTATGGTAATTGGTCTTCCTCTCATCGATCCTGAGTTGTCAATTAACAAAGTTACAACTGTGTCTTTGAAGTCTAAATCTTTTTCTTTTTTAAATGATAAGGAATTATAAGGATCCATTATTATCCTTGGTAGTTTTGAACTATCAAGCAGCCCTTCCTCTAAATCAAATTCCCATGCTCTATTTTGTTTTGCAAGTAACTGTCTTTGAAGTTTATTTGCTAGTTTAGTAATTACATCTTGAAAACCTATTAATTGTTGGTCTAAACTTTTTCTTAGTTTAGTTGCCTCATCTGCATTTTCTAGATTTTCTGCTTTTACAATTTCGTCAAATTGGGTGGTAAAGATTTTATAATCAAGATTTAGATTATCGATATTCTTTTTTAAAATCTGCTCTGTACTTTGTTCTTCTGACTCTATTTCTGATAATTGTTCATCTAAATTAAATTCATCAACATCATAATCTGCATCTAAAGTAGCTTGGGTTTCCTGATCTTTATTTTCATCTTTATTATCATCATTGTCATTATTCTGATCATCATTTGAAGGATTGTCTTGCCCTTGATCTTGATTTTCTTCATTTGTTTGGTCTTCTTGACTTTGAAAAATATCCATTTCCTCCAAAATCTTCAAAAAACGAGAGCTATAATTATTCTGATCTTCAAGATTGTCTAATAAAAATTCTTTATGTTTTTCTATAGATATTTCAAAATCTCTCTCCCAAAAATTTAGCATTTTTGTTGTTAATGGATTGAGTTTAACTTTATGAAAATTTTTAAGCATGTAAAGTTCAAATGCTTCAGAAACAGTAACATCTTCCTTAGTTTTCAATTGATCTCTACGCTTTTGACTAATTATTTGAGAATAATTTTCATGAAAATTTTTTTCAATTCCTTTTAACATTTGACCACCTAACAATTCATATCTTATTTTTTCTGCAATGTTATAAAGTGATCTAGACGAATTATTTCCCGGTAAATTTTTTTTATAAATAGCATCATTAGAAAACTTTTTTTTTAAAGCAGAAGAGTCTGATTCTGCTCTTAATCTTATAAAATCATTTGGACTATTTATGTTATCAACTTCTATAGAACTTATATTTTTAGATTTATTTTTCTCAGATTTTTTATTTAAATCAAAGTCGTCAGATATAACTTTTGCAGTTGATGTTAATGCAATCCTAAATTTTTCTTTTAAATTGCTTTCTCTAGAACTCATTTAAATTTGAATATTTATCAATGATTCGGGCAATTCTTCACCAAAACATCTTTGATAATATTCTGCGATAGTATTTTTCTCTATATCATCACATTTATTTAGAAAGGTTACTCTAAAAGCATAGCCAATATCTTTAAAGATCTCTGAATTTTCTGCCCAGTGCATGACAGTTCTTGGACTCATAACTGTTGAAATATCTCCTGCAATAAATCCTTTACGTGTCAAAGAAGCTACTTTAATCATGTTAGAAACAACTTCTTTCCCTTTTGAATTGTTTAAATTTTTGTTTTTAGCTAAAACAATATCCATTTCTCTATCAAGACTAAGATAATTTAGTGTGGTTACTATATTCCATCTATCCATTTGGCCTTGGTTTATTTGTTGAGTACCGTGGTAAAGACCACTTGTGTCTCCTAAGCCTACAGTATTTGATGTTGCAAATAATCTAAAAAATTTATTTTGCTTTATTACTTTATTTTTATCTAACAATGTAAAATTACCTTCAGCCTCTAAAACTCGCTGAATTACAAACATAACATCAGGCCTTCCTGCATCATATTCATCAAATACTAGAGCGACTGGATTTTGGATAGACCATGGTAAAATTCCCTCATTAAATTGAGTGACTTGCTTACCTTCTTTTAAAACTATCGCATCTTTTCCGATTAAATCTATTCGGCTAACATGGCTATCTAGGTTTACACGAATACATGGCCAGTTTAGTCTAGCAGCTATTTGTTCAATATGAGTAGATTTACCTGTACCATGATATCCTTGAACTAAAACTCTTTTGTTAAAAGAAAAACCTGAAATGATTGCTAGTGTAGTGTCTCTGTCAAACTTATAACTTTTATCAATTTCAGGAACATAATCATTTTTTTTTGAAAATGCGTCAACTTCCATCTCCGAGTCTATTCCGAATGTCTGTTTTAAGGAAACTTTGATATCTGGTTTTATGTCAAGGTTTGGTATCAATCTTATCTCTATATGTGTTTTTAAGCTGTGTATAGGCTAATGTAATTAATTTAAGTTTTTCCTCGTATTTTTTATTTCCAGAATTCATATCAGGGTGGAATTTTTTCACAAGCACTTTGAATTTATCCTGTATTTTCTTCCACTTTAGGCCTACGGAAATACCAAGAATACCAAACGCTTTGATGTCTTTGTGATCAAATTTAAATTGACGCATATGATCATAATCACCATTTATTTTATCTTTATCTAATTCATCTTTTAAAGTTGTATTCCAAAGAACTTTAAAAAAATTATCTGAAGAGCTAAAACTCTGAGTAGGCTTGTGCCATATCATGTCAGACCTCAAAAAATCCATTACTTGGTCATCATTCATACCTGAAAAATAATTCCAATTTTTATTGAATTCTTTTACATGCTCAAGACATAACATTCTAAATTTTTTACTATTATCTTTTTCAACTGGTGCTTTATATTCACCAATTTCATTACAATTATTCCAGTCACAAATATTTTTCATGATATAATAAAATATACTTATGGATATAAATGACTTAATTGCAATTGTAAAAAAAAAATTACAAAATAAAATAAATATTGAAGACATTCAAATTGAGGACAAATCTTTTCTTCATAAAAATCATACCGGTAATCAGGAAGGTAAATTTCATTTGAAAATAAGTTTAATCTCTAGTGAACTCAAGACCATGACCAAGATAGAAAGTAATAAGAAAATTTACAAAATTCTAGATAAGGAGATGAAAGAATCTATTCACTCAATTCAAATCTTTATTTCGTAAAAAAATTTTTAAAAATAAGCCTATTTTTTTTTTAGGATACTCTTTATTAATTACTGGAGTTCCAATTTTTTTAAGTAAGACCAAATTAATATTGTTTGAAATATTTTTCTTATCTTTTGCCATAAAGCTTAAAATTTTGTTAACATCTTTTGGACTGAAAAATTTACTTACAGAAGATGGTAAATCAGAATTATCGATATGATCTATGATGGAATAGTACTCTCTTTTATTCATCAATTTTGTCTTAAGACTAAAATTTAGTGCAGTTTTCATTCCAAGTATTACAGCTTCTCCATGATTGAGTTTTTTGCTAAATCCTAATGTTGCTTCATAAGCATGCGCAAACGAATGACCAAAATTTAAAATTTTTCTTAAACCCTTTTCTTTTTCGTCTTTCTGAACCACAGTTTTTTTAATTTTACAACTTTCATGAACAGCCTTTTCAAGAAATGGAGAAGAAAGCTTTAAAATTTTGTTTTTATGGTTGTTTAAAAAATTATAAAATTTTTTATTCCCAATAATTGAATGTTTTAGAATTTCTCCATATCCACAAACTATCTCTCTCTTAGGTAATGTTTTTAAAAATTCAGTGTCAGAAATAACAAGATTGGGCTGGTAAAAACTCCCAACTAGATTTTTACCATACTTAGTATTTAAACCAGTCTTACCACCAATTGATGAGTCAACTTGAGACAAAAGAGTAGTTGGTATGTTTATAAACTTAAGCCCTCTCTTGAAAAGACTTGCAGCAAAACCACTTATATCTCCTGTAATTCCTCCTCCAATAGATATCAAACAGTCATCTCTAGAAAAATTTTTATTTAACAAAATTTCTAAAATCTTATTAGCACTATTCATATTCTTGTTTAATTCGTTGGCTTTAAAATAATGGATATAACTCATTTTATTTTTTAAAGATTTTTTAATTATTGAAACAAATTTTTTAGGAACATTACTATCTACAACTAAAAGACATCTATTAAATTTAATTGAGTTAGATTTTGTAATTTGAGAAATATTCGCAGATATTTTCTTTCCAATATAGATGGGATATTTCTGTGTCTTTGTTACTATATTTAATTTAATTTGACTCATAAATTTTAATTATTTTATTAACTACTTCATTTTTAGTTAAGTTATCACATTTAATCTCAAATAAAGCTTTTGCATAGACTTCAGATCGTTTTTGAATTAAATCAATTAATTGATCATCTGATGAATTTATCGCAAGAGGTCTTTTTTTACTATTTTTTATTCTCCCTAACAAAATATTATTATTCCAGTTTAGCCAAAACGATATATGACTTTTTAAAACTTCTTTTCTAATATTTTCATTCATGAAAGCTCCACCACCAAGAGAAATCACAGAGGAGTGTAGTTTTAAATTTTTTAGCGTTACCTTCTCTTCAATTTTCCTAAAAAAATCTTCACCTTTATGCTCAAACATTTTGCTTATGGTTGTACCCACTTTATTTTCAATCTCATTATCTATATCTATAAAATTTAAATTTAGTTTTTTTGCTACCAGCATGCCTATAGAACTCTTTCCAGATCCCATCATTCCTAAAAACACAAGATTTTCTTTTGATTTCATAAGTTTCTTTATTGAAAAAACACAAATATGTCTTAATTTGAAATTATCTAAAGTTATATGCAATTTACTAAAAACACAAGTTCAGGCAAAGCTAGTATTACAGGAATCGTAATTAAATTAACACTTGGATTGGTTGTTGTTATAGGAATTGTATTTTTTATAAACTCATTAGATTTCCCTGCGCCTAAAAAAGAAATAGAAAAAATAATTCCAAATGAAAATTTTAAAATTGTTAAATAAGAAATATTTTTCAATTTTAATATTTTATTTATTATCAGCTACAAATACGTTCGCAGAAGATAAACCAGTTGATATCTGGAATTTTGAAAAAAAAGAAACAGATACTGTTGTAGAAACCAATATTTCTAATCAAAATCAAAACAAGAGCACAGGAAGCAGTATTTATAACATGCAATCAAACAAGAAAATTGATCCAATTAAACTAGACAAAGATGTTGCGTCGAAACAAATTAAAATTGTAGGCTTATATGATCCAGCCGAATATGGACTAAGTATCGATATGTGGTTAAATTCTGACGGTTCTAAATTAAAAAGTCTTTTTGAAAACATTAATAAATATAATCTTTCACAAGATGCTTCAGAAATAATGAATATTTCCATGTTAACCAATGCTTACTATCCAAATCAAAATATAAGTGAGGAAGAGTTTTTGAAATTCAAATCAGATTGGTTAATTAAAAACTCTAATCTAGAACTAATTGAAGAATATTTGATAAAAAATCAGACTATTAACTTGCACCCTGAGTTATCCAGGTTTTTAGTAGACACTTATTTATCTGACTCAAACATAAAAAAATCATGTGAAATTTTTTCTAATATCACTAAACCAATAGAGGATGAATATTTGTCAAAGTTCAATTTATATTGTTTAGTCAATTATGGTAAAAATGAAGAGGCTCAATTAATTTTAGATTTGAAAAAAGAACTTGGTTTTCAAGATGATTACTATGAAAATAAAATAAGTTACTTATTCGGATACGTAGAGGAAGCAGATAAAACAATTTCTGAAAACTCTATTTTAGATTTTCATTTAGCACACAGAACTGATCCTGAATTTTCATTTGAGCCAAATGTAGATACTCCGAAATTTATTTGGCAATATTTATCTGCATCAAATCTTCTCTTTAATATTCAAGACTTAGAAATTACTGATATAGATAAAATTTCTATTATTGAAAAAGCAGTTCATGATAAAAATTATTCAGAAAAAGATTTATTTGAATTTTATAAAAAGTTTCAATTTAATATTAGTCAATTCTTAAACGCACAAGAAGCTTATAAATCCTTGCCACCTATAGAAGGGAGAGCACTCTTATACCAACGAACACTTTTAACAGAGGATCCAAATTTAAAGTTAGAGTTGATGAAAACATTAAAAGATGTCTTTAATAAGGATGAAATTGGCAATGCTTTTGATGAAGAATTAAAACGTTTTTTAAATCAAATTTCAGAAGATGATGTGCCTTCAAATTATACGACTTTTTATAATAGCTATTCTAAAACTGAGAAAGTAAGGGATAAAAAAATAAAATTTAACAATAAAGTTTTGCATCAATCTAAATTAGTGAATTATTTTAATGGGGACTACGCTAAATCTCAGATTGAACAAGATCTTGAAAAATTTTTAAAGAAAATCAAAAAAGATAAAAAATATTTTTTATCTAAAAAAGATATTATTTTCTTAGAAGCATTGAAATCTGATGGAATTCAAATATCAAAAAAATATGATAGTTTATATGAGATTAACCAATCAGAAATGCCCACAGATATTCAGTTAATGATTGAAAACAATGAAATTGGGGCTGCATTGCTAAGAGTAATTGAAGTAATTGGTCCAGAAAAAATTGAAAATCTAGATGAAGATACAGTTTATTTTATCATCAATACACTCAATCAGATAAATGTTGATTTGATTAGGAATAAACTTTTGTTAAAAGTTCTACCTTTAAAAGTATAAAATTTATAATAGAATAAATTTAAACATGGCTATAAGAACTATAATTACAGAACCCAATAAACTGCTGAGACAAGTTTCAAAACCAGTAAGTAAAGTTGGAAAAGAAGAGCAGAAACTAATGAGAGACATGTTGGAGACTATGTATGCTGCCAACGGGATTGGTCTTGCTGCAATACAAGTTGGAATACCAAAAAGAATTATAGTCATGGATATTTGTAAGGAAGAAAATAAAAAAGAGCCAAGATTTTTTGTAAATCCTGTAATTAAAAATAAAGATCCTTTAAAAGCAACTTATGAAGAAGGATGCCTTTCTGTTCCAAATCAATTTGCAGATATAGATAGACCAAGCAAATGTGAAGTAGATTATTTAGATTATAATGGACAAAAACAATTGCTAAAGGCTGAAGGTTTACTTGCGACATGCATTCAACATGAAATGGATCACCTAGAGGGCATATTATTTATCGATTATCTCTCAAAATTAAAAAGATCGATGATAATTAAAAAATTATCAAAATTAAAATCGAGTACAGCCGAAGTTTAATTCATGGCTAAGAAAATTATTTTTATGGGTACACCCATGTTTGCTGTACCAATTTTAAAATCTCTTTATCAAAATGGATATGCTGTTACATGCGTTTATACTCAACCTCCACAAAAATCACATCGTGGACAAAAAATTAACAAATCCCCTATTCAAGGAATTTCTGAAACTTTAAACTTAGAGTACAGGGCACCATCAACTTTAAAAGAAAATAAAGAAGAATATGAATTTTTTAAATCAGTAGATGCAGATCTAGCAATTGTTGTAGCTTATGGACAAATTATACCTAAAGAATTTTTAAGTTTAACGAAAAAAGGATTTATAAACATACATTCATCTATTCTACCTAAATGGAGAGGAGCGGCACCTATACAAAGAGCTATAATGAATTTAGATAAAGAAATTGGTGTCAGTATTATGAAAATAGAGGAAAAATTAGATACTGGTCCCGTTTGCAATACCTATAAAATAAATATGGAGAATAATTTTAATTCTACTGAAATTACTGAAAAGTTATCTTTTATTGCTGCAGAAAAAATTTTAGATAATATTGATGACATACTTGAAGACAAAGCAACTTTCGTGGCTCAAGATCATTCCAAAGCAACTTATGCTCCAAAAATTCAAAAGACCGAAGGTTTAATTGATTGGACGAGTAATGCAGAAAATATTATAGGGAAAATTAATGGTTTATATCCTGTCCCAGGTGCTTTTTTTATTTCAAATGGTGAGAGATATAAAATTTTAAAAGCAGAAATCAGCAATGGGATTGGAAATCCGGGACAGGTTCTTAATGATTATTTAGAAATTGCTTGTGGAGATAAGCAATCAATTAAAGTCACAGAGATACAAAGACAAGGAAAAAGACCTCAAAATATTGGTGAATTTATGCTTGGTTCAAGAATTAGAAAAGGCCATCAGATTTAAATGGCGAGGTATCAAGTTCTTATTGAATATGTTGGAACAAGTTTTAGAGGCTGGCAGATTCAAAAAAAAGGCTCTACTATTCAAGGATTAATTCAACAACATTTATCAAAACTTTTAAAAGAAAAAATAATTCTAAATGGATCTGGCAGAACAGATGCAGGCGTACATGCTAACGCTCAGTCAGCTCACTTTGATACTCAAAAAAAAATCTTAGATTTAACAAAATTTTTAAAATCAATTAATCATTTTCTTAATGAAAAGGGTATAGCAATTACTCAAATTAAAAAAAGAAGTGAAAAATTTCATTCACGATTTTCTGCTAAACAAAGAATTTATAGATATATAATTTTTAACCAAATAAGTGCTCCTGTAATTGAAAATGGAAGAGGGTGGCATGTGAGAAAAATACTAGATGTTGATTTAATGAAAAAAGGGGCAAAAAAATTATTGGGGACAAATGACTATTCAACGTTTAGATCATCAAGTTGTCACGCTAAAAGTCCAATTAGAACAATTAAATCAATTAAAATAAGAGCATTAAAAAATAAAATTGAAATAGAATTTAAATCTCAATCATTTTTACAACAGCAAGTAAGATCGATGGTAGGTTGTCTAAAATATTTGGGTGAGAAGAAATGGGATCTAAAAACTTTTGACAAAGTATTTAAATCTAAAAAAAGAGTACTGTGTGCTCCACCAGCACCACCTGAGGGGCTTTTTTTATATAGAGTTATTTATTAATTTTTTCTTGTTACTCATTGTAAACTTTTTATTTATTCTCCATCTAGATTCAGCTCTTACTATATAGCCACAACAGTTTTTAGATTTGCATTTGCATGGAAATTGTTTGTAATTTTCATCGTAACCAAATCCGTAATCACAAGTAAATTCTTCACCTTTTTTAATATCTCTAATTGCTTTAACCCAAATTTTTAGTCCTTTACCATCATAGTCGCAATTGTTATCACATGAATGATTGATTAAACCTGCAGTATTCCATGGAAAATCTCCATCAAGATCGTATCTTTTATTTATAGTAAATAAATAAATGGGTTTACCATTATCATATTTATCAGATTCTTCAGTCTGTTTTTTTGTGATTAATTTACCGATGTAATCAATTACCTTAGTTCCAGCTTTAATATTTTTTGTTGCGTAAAGTCCTCTTCCTTTTTTATCTATAGCTGACTTTTTAATTCTGTACAGTTTCATTTAGATTGTATTTAGATAGTTATATTAAATTATCAATTAAATTCTATGAGAGCATCAACATGTCTTTTGGTGCTTTCTTGCAAAGCTTTAAGATCATATCCACCCTCAAGTATTGATACAACATTTCCATTACAAAATGATTTTGAGATCTCTAATGTTCTTTTGGTAATTTTATAAAAATCTTCAGATCTAAGCTGCAGTTGGGCCAAAGGATCATCAATGTGTGCGTCAAAACCTGCAGAAAACAACAAGAATTCAGGCTTAAACTTTCTCACTTTATTTAAGACATTTTCGTAAGCGTTTAAATATATTTCTGCAGATGTTCCAGCTTCAAGGGGGATATTTAATACATTATTAAAATCACCTTTTTCTTTTTCAGAGCCAGATCCTGGATAATAAGGGTATTGATGAGTAGAAATAAATAAAACTTTTTCGTTATTATAAAAAATATTTTGAGTACCATTTCCATGGTGAACATCAAAATCAATAATTGCGATTTTATTATATTTGTATTTTTCAATTAAGTAATTTGCCCCAACAGCAACATTATTATAGATACAAAAACCCATTGCCTTCTCTTTTTCTGCATGGTGTCCTGGAGGTCTTACTGCACAAAATGCATTTTTAAATTCTTTTTTCTGTACGCCATCAATTGCAGTTATAATTGAACCTACAGCATCCTTAGAAGCATCTTTGCTACCAGGAGAAACTACGGTGTCTCCATCAAGAAAATTATATCCTTTTTTTGGAAAAGATTTATCAACTTGATCTATATAATTTGAGGTATGAGTTTTAACCAAAAAAGAATTCTCAAATTTATTTGGTTTTTTCCAAATTAGGTTTTTATTGTCTAATTTTTTAAAATTATCTATTACAGCAGTAACTCTATCAATTTTTTCAGGATGTCCATCCCCGGTATTATGATTTTGATATGTATCTGATGTAATTAACCCTGTTTTCA
>CABZLO010000023.1 GCA_902526595.1 uncultured Pelagibacteraceae bacterium
AAAAAAGACAGTCATGTTGACCCAAACAAATGGAATAAATTAATAAGTAATAAAAAAACACTTGTTATTGATGTTAGAAAACCATTTGAATATGATGTTGGTACTTTTAAAGGTTCTACAAGTCCAAATATTGATAATTTTAGGGATTTTCCAAAATATTTAAATAATCTTAAAAAAAATCAACCTATCGCAATGTTTTGTACTGGTGGAATTCGTTGTGAAAAAGCTTCAGTGTATTTAGAAAAAAAAGGTTTTAGTAATGTGTATCAATTAAAAGGTGGTATTTTAAATTATTTAAAAAAGACAAATCAAAAAAAAAGTTTATGGAAAGGTGAATGTTTTGTTTTTGATAACAGAGTTAGTTTAAAACATGGTCTAAAATCTGGTTCATATTCAATTTGTAGTGGTTGCAGAAAACCAATTTCTCCACAGATTAAAAATTCAAAAAAATATGAAGAAGGCGTTTCATGTCCAAATTGTCACGATAAATTAACAGATCAACAAAAAATAAGATTTAGAATGAGACAAAAGCAAATTAATCTTGCTAAAAAAGTTAGAAAAAGACATATCTTTCAAAAAGAATATTAATAACATTTAACAAAGTAGATGAATTTATTAAAAGATGAGGTTTCAACTTTAGTCAGAAAGCTTGCAATACCAGCAAGTATAGGAACGCTTTTTCAAACGCTGTATACAATAGTTGATACCTTTTATGCTGGAAAAATATCTCCTGAAGCGCTTTCTGCTTTAAGTAAG
The DNA here is from genome assembly GCA_902526595.1 of uncultured Pelagibacteraceae bacterium. Classification (GTDB taxonomy): domain Bacteria; phylum Pseudomonadota; class Alphaproteobacteria; order Pelagibacterales; family Pelagibacteraceae; genus Pelagibacter. The sequence continues at coordinate 757 of CABZLO010000023.1, forward strand.
TCATTTCCAATATTCTTTATAATAATTGCTACATCCATTGGTGTTACAGTGGCTGGTACATCTTTGATTGGTAGCAGTATAGGAGAAAAAAATGAAAAAAATGTTTTAGGTTATTTTGTAAACGTTATTTTTTATGCAATAATTATTTCGTTAATCGTATCAATACTTGGTTTTACATTTGGTGAAAAAGTATTTCTATTGATGAATTCAACGACAGAGGTTACCAGTCTAGGTCTCAAATATATAAATATAATTTTCTTGGGTACAATATTGTTTATTTTAGTTGTAGCACTAAATTCTTTTTTACATGCAGAAGGAGACACAGTAACATATAGAAATGCTTTAATTTTATCCTTTTTTCTGAATATAATCTTAAATCCTATTTTTATTTTTGGTTTTTTATTTATACCAGCTTTAGGAATATCAGGAATTGGAGTAGCAACTCTTATTGCTCAATTTGTTTCTCTTTTAATTGTACTTAGAAAAATTCTAACAAATGAAAGAATAAAGAAAATTACTATTAGTTATTTTAAAGTAAAATATTTTTTTCTAAAAAATATTTTCTTTCAATCTATGCCAATAACAGTTGCTATTTTAGGATACTCAGTAGCTGCTGCTATTGTTTTTACTTATGTTGGTTTTTCTAGCGAATATGCAGTAGCAGGTTATGGGTCTGCAACTAGAATTGAACAGGTTGTTTTACTTCCTATTTTAGGAATAAATACAGCAATTATTTCTATAATTGCTCAAAATATCGGTGCTAAATATTATAAGCGAGTTGAACAATCATATTATACATCAGTAAAATACGGTTTGTATTTAATGTTATTCTCAGGTGTTCTTGTATATTTAAGTGCTGACATTGTACCAAAATTCTTCTCTTCTAATTCTGAAGTAATCACTTATGGCTCTATGTACTTGAAAATATCAGCTTTTATCTTACCAGCATATCCAATTTTCTTTCTTTCAAATGGCTTTTTTATGGCTTTAAAAAAATCAGAAAAAGCCATGTTGAATAATATTATAAGAAACGTTATAGTACCCATATTTTCATTTCATATTGCAAGATATATTAATGCAGATTTTAAAACATTTTTTTATATTTGGGCAACATTTCAATGGTCGATATCAATTATTTTATTCTTTTACGTTAAATATTATATAAAAAATAAATTAGTCACTACATAATTTGATCTAAATTACTTAAAGATGTTTTTTACCAAAAAAAAAATTTTAATAATGATTATTATTTGTTTAGTTGTTTTTATATTTACCTACAATGATGTTAAGTCAGAAGAAATTAAGGAAATTACTGGTTTTGCAAAAATTATTGATGGAGATACAATTAAAATAAGTAATAAAAAAATTAGGTTACATGGGATAGATGCACCAGAAAAAAAACAAACATGTAAAAAGCCTTACCTAACAATTAGTGTTTTTTCGTTCACCAAGAGCTACTTATGTGGACAAGTTTCTACTAATAAATTAACTAAAAAAATAAATAATCAAATTATAAAATGTAAGATAAAGGATGTTGATAGATATAATAGGCTTATTGGAGAATGTTATAAAAGAAACCAAAATCTTAATTCTTGGTTAGTATCAAACGGTTATGCAGTAGCTTATAGAAAGTATTCTAAAAAATACATTTCAGATGAAATAAATGCAAAAAATAATAAACTTGGTATTTGGCAGGGCAAATTTGAAATGCCATGGGATTTTAGAAGAAAAAATTAAATTTATAATCTTGAAGCACTGTCATTAATCCAGGACCAAAGATGTTGAGCAAAAGACCTTCTTACAAATAAATTAACAATTTGATCTCCCTTATTGTGAACTATAACATCTATATGATTTAAAATTGTTTGCACAGATGAACCTTTTTTATTTTTAAATTCACTAAAATTGAATGGACTTCCTGCAGAAAATATTTCGTAGATATTTTTCCCTTTGATTTCTAATTGAACAAATTGGTCTGTAACATCAACTACAGAACCTAAATTTATTTTTGATATATCATTAAAAAGTATTTCATTTAGCTGATATTCATTTGTATCTTTTTTCACCTCATCGTTAGTAACTATCATCCATTCATCAGGGCTAAGCCAAATAGCGGTTAATTTATCACTGATTGTTGAGGTATTAGCCTCTGTTGGAAGAAGCATATTTAGATTTTTACCTATATTAGTAAAAAATTCTCTTTTTTTACCTCTTAAATTTAATTTCATTGTTGGTGAAATTTCTTTAACAACGATACCATTGTAGTTAATTTCTTCATTTGTTGCTGTTTTATAATTAAGCATTTAGCCTCTCATTTTTCTCATCATAAAACACTGTATTAGCCACGATGACACTAATATTTTTATTTTCCATTGGAACGAAAAGTTTTCTACCCATCATATTTTTTCCATCTTTAACAACTGCTAATGCTATTGATTTATTAAGATTTGGGCTGAAATAACTTGATGTTACATGACCAAGCATTTCAACTGGTTTTTGATTTAATTCAGAAATAATTTGAGCACCTTCTTCCAAAACAATATTTGGATCTTCAGTCAATAAACCTACTAATTGTTTTCTATCTTCTTTCATTGTGTCGGATCTATAAAGTGATCTTTTTCCAATAAAGTCATATTTTTTCTTACTTACAATCCAGTCCATTTGAAGATCAATAGGTGTCATTGTTCCATCTGTATCTTGACCTACAATTATAAAACCTTTTTCTGCTCTTAATAAATGCATTGTTTCTGTTCCATAGGGAGTAATATTAAATTCTTTTCCAGCCTCTATACATTTTTGCCATATAGCCTCACCATAACTTGCAGGTGCATTAATCTCATAACTCAGCTCACCCGTAAAACTTATTCTCATAATTCTACATTTGATTTTATCAATTAATACCTCTTTAAACGACATGTGTGGAAAAATGTCATCTGATAAATCTAAATCAGGAATAATTTTATTTAAAATTTTTTTACTGTTAGGACCACACAGACTAGCTGTTGCAAAATGATCTGTGACAGAAGTTAAATATACGTCTAACTCGGGCCATTCAGTCTGAAGGTAATCTTCAAGTTTTCCTAAAACATTTGCGGCACCACCTGTTGTAGTTGTCATAATATAATGATTTTCACCTAGTCTAGTTGTAACACCATCATCATAAACCATACCGTCCTCATTAAGCATCAATCCATATCTGCATTTACCAATAGCAAGTTTTGACCATGCGTTAGTGTAAACTCTATTTAAAAATTCAGAAGCATCACTTCCCTGAATATCAATTTTACCTAAGGTAGAAGCATCTAATATTCCAGCACTCTGTCTAGCTGCTTTACTTTCTCTTTGAACGGCTTGATGCATTGTTTCATCTTCTTTAGGGTAATACCAAGATCTTTTCCACTGTCCAACATTTTCAAATTCAGCTTTATTTTTAATGTGCCAATCATTCATAGGAGTTCTTCGGAATGTGTCAAAAAATTCTCCTACATTTCTTCCAACAATAGTTCCAAATGTTAAAGGAGTGTATGGTGGTCTAAAAGTTGTCGTCCCTAATTCTCCCATTTTTACACCTGCTATATCCGCAATGATTCCTAAAGCATGCATATTTCCAAGTTTACCTTGGTCAGTGCCCATTCCTGTTGTTGTATATCTTTTAACATGCTCGATTGATCTAAAACCCTCTCTTAATGCGAGTTTTATGTCTTTTGCTGTTGCATCATTCTGATAATCTACAAAAGGCTTAGTTTTACCAATAGTCTGATCAGAGGGTAAAAGCCAAATATTTCTTTTTGAAGTTTCATGATCATTTTCTAAAGTAATACCTTCAAAATCAGTTTTGTTGATATCTAAAAAATTTTTTAATTTATAATTTAAATTTGTAATTATTTCATCTAGTTCAAAGTCGCCCCCACAGGATCCAACACTAATTTGTTCTTTTGTATCTGTTTTAGGAATAAAAATTTTTCTTTCTTCATCAAAGGTTAGTTTACTACCAGATTGTGTATATAAATGTACGGCAGGTGTCCAACCGCCTGCAATACCTAAGCAATTACAAGAAATAGAAATTTTACTACCAATAACCGATGTACCGTCATTTGAAAGTTTCATTATAGATACGCCACTTAATCGTTTGTACCCTCTAGTATCAACAATTGTATGTGACCAGTATATTTTTATACCAGCATCATTAATTTTTTTAATTATTTTTGCATCAGAATTTTCCCTGATATCTATAATAGCTTCAACCTTAATTCCTTTATTATGCAATGATAAAGCACTTTCATAAGCACTATCATTATTTGTGAAAAAAATGTTTTTAGTTCCACATGCAACACCATAAAAATTACTATATTTTTTAATAGCTGAGGAAAGCATGATACCAGGTCTATCATTATTATTAAAAATTAAAGGTCTTTCTAGTGCACCTGTTGCTAAAATCACTTTTTTAGCTCTAATTTTAAGAAGTCGTTGTCTAATTTTATTTTTTTTATCCTTTTTGACTAAATGATCTGTTAAATTTTCTCTAGCAAGTAAATAATTGTATTGATGATATGCAGCTACGCTTGTTCTAGTTTTAATCTCAAGGTTCTTAATATTTTTAAGTTCATTAATTTCTTTTTTTAACCATTCAGATGCTGAATTATGATTAATTTTATTGTCTTCATTTGCTTCAAATATTGTTGATCCACCAAGTTCATTCTTTTCATCTAAAAGTAAAGTTTTGAAATTATTTTTTGCTGCGTTTTTTGCTGCTAATATTCCAGATATACCAGCACCCACAACTAATACATCGCAATGAATATTTCTATGGTCGTATATATCGGGATCTCTTGTATTTGGAGATTTGCCGAGGCCAGCAGAATGTCTAATAAAAAATTCATACTTCTCCCAAAAACTTTTAGGCCACATAAAAGTTTTATAATAAAAGCCTGCTGGAAAGAGGGGAGCTAGAAAATTGTTTATTCCACCTATATCAAAATTAACACTTGGCCAGCAATTTTGGCTAGATGCTTCTAAACCTTCATAAATTTCTATTTCTGTTGCTCTTGCATTTGGTTCTGTAATATTTGAATTAGGATTTACTTGAACGATTGCATTCGGTTCCTCAGAACCAGACGTCATAATTCCTCTTGGTCGATGATATTTAAAACTTCTACCAACTAAATGAACATTATTTGCTATTAAAGCAGATGCTAAAGTATCTCCTTTAAATCCATAGTATGTTTTTCCATCAAACTTAAATGAAATTCTATTAGTCTCATCAATAAATTCACTTGATTTTACTCTTAGATTTTGTGTCATTTTATTGTGTTGGAGGTTTTTCACCCATTTTATAAATTGCTTTTATTTCATCATTAGATGTATCTCTAGCCATATTAAACCATTTACGACAACCATGAGCATGGTTCCATCTTTCAAACTGCACACCTTTAATATTTTTTCTCATAAATAAATATTCTGCCCATTCATCATCACTTAGTTCAGTTGGATGTTTTGGTCTTTCAATGTGTGCTTCTCCGCCAGCTTTAAATTCTTGCTGATCTCTTTCTCCACAATACGGGCAATTAATTAAAAACATTAATGTGCAACTGCTGCAGCACCATGTTCATCTACAAGGTCACCACTTACAAATCTATTTAAATTAAATGCAGCATTGAGTTTATGAGGCTCGTCATTAGCAATAGTATGAGCAAATAAATCTCCAGAACCAGGTGTTGCTTTAAATCCACCTGTACCCCAACCACAATTAAAATATAATCCTTTGATCGATGTTTTACTTAGAATAGGACTTGCATCAGGACATATATCAACAATACCACCCCATTGTCTCAGCATTCTCATACGACTAAAAATTGGATATAATTCTAAAATTGCATTCAAAGTGCCTTCTACAATTTGATGACTACCTTTTTGAGAATAAGAAATATAATCATCTGTACCAGCACCTATAACTAGCTCACCTTTATCTGATTGACTAACATATGCATGAACAGCATTTGACATAACAACAGTGTCAATAATTGGTTTCACAGGTTCAGAAACTAAAGCTTGCAAGGGTTTACTTTCAAGTGGAAGTTTTAAACCTGCCATATTAGCAACTACGCTAGAATGTCCTGCTGCAACTACACCAATTTTTTTTGTTTTAATAAATCCTTTTGTTGTTTCTATACCCTCAACTGTATCACCACTTCTCTTGATACTTTTAACTTCACAGTTTTGAATGATATCAACTCCCATTTCATCTGCACCCCTGGCATATCCCCATGCAACTGCATCATGTCTAGCTGTTCCAGCTCTTCTTTGTAAAGTACCACCCAAAACAGGATATCTAATATCTTGTGAGGTATTTATAATTGGACAAAATTTTTTTACTTCCTCAGTGTTTAAATAAACTGCATCTATTCCATTCAGTCTGTTTGCGTGAGTTCTTCTTTTTAAATCTCTCACATCTTGTAAATTGTGAGCAAGATTCATTACACCTCTTTGACTAAACATAACATTATAATTTAGCTCTTGTGATAAACCTTCCCATATTTTTAAAGCATGATCATACAAACCTGCACTAGCATCCCATAAATAATTTGATCTAATAATTGTTGTATTACGACCAGTGTTTCCACCACCAATCCAACCTTTTTCTACTACAGCAATGTTTTGCATATTATGTTTTTTTGCTAAGTAATATGCTGTTGCTAAACCGTGACCACCACCACCAACAATTACAGCATCATATTCTTTTTTAGGTGCTGGATCTTTCCAGGCTCTTTGCCAATTTTCATGATACGACAAAGCATTTTTAAATAAAGAAAATATAGAGTACTTATTTTTCATAATAATTGAATAATTACTTTATAAAGATTGAATTTTCAATACAATCGCTTATTACACTATGTCATACGGAAGAGTGGGTGAGAGGCTGAAACCAGTCGTTTGCTAAATGACCGTGCGAGGAAACTTGTACCGAGGGTTCGAATCCCTCCTCTTCCGCCATTAAAATAAAGGACGATCTTTAAAGAAATTTCTCATTGGAATAGGCCTTTGTTCTAATATATATCTGTACACATTGTAGTTTTCCATTACCCGCTGAACATAGTTTCGTGTTTCCCTAAATTTTATTAACTCAACCCAATCAACATAATTAATTTGTTTCTTTTGTGGATTTTTATTAATTTTTTTCCAATACTTAACTCGGTTGGGTCCCGCATTATAAGCGGCAACTGCAAAAGGGTATGCACCATCATATTGTAAAATAAGGCCCGCAATATAATGAGAACCTAAATTGATATTATATTCAGGATCAGTAGTTAATCTTGATTTTGAATAAGGAAGTTTTGCTTGTTTAGAAACTAATTTTGCAGTGTAGGGCATTAGTTGCATTAATCCTTTTGCACCTGCGTGACTGTTGGCTTCTAAATCAAACTCACTTTCTTGTCTTATAATAGATAAAATTAAAGCGCTATCTGGGATTTTTCTTCCATTAATATTTTTTGGAGTACTAATTATTGGATAATTAAATTTATTATGAAACCTTTTTTGATAGGAAGCAATTTTAGAAACTTGTATAGCAAAGTCATATCTATTTATATTTGTTGCAAGTTCAGCTGCTAGTATTTCACTACCTTTGGAAATATTATCATTGGCAAGATGTCTTAAAATAAATTTAGTATATTTATCTTTTTTAAGCTCATCTAATAGATAAGTAATCTTAACCAGTTCTTTATTAAAAAAAATAAGTCGATATTTTTTATCAACTTCCATGTCTTTATTAAGTTCAAATTTTCCATTTGGATTGATCTTTAAAAATGCTAATTGACCATAATAAGTAGTTAAATATTTTGACGCTTCTAAATACCATTTATTCGATTGCTCTTTATCTCCAAGTTTTTCATACGCACTTGCAAGCCAATAAGCTCCTCTAGAGGCACTAATTGGATAATTAACATTGTCATAAAAATTTTTAAAATGATCTTTTGCTGTTAAAGGATCATTTAAAAAACTCAAAGCTATCCAGCCACTCATCCACTCTGCTGCTGCAAAGTCTGCCCCTTGAGTCATACCGTGATTACTTGATATTTTATAAGCAATTTCGTATTTTTTTTTATAAATTTGAGCCCGTGAAATTATTTCTCTTTCTTTCCACCATTTTTCTGGCATCACTAAATAATCTTTATCATTTCTAATTTTTAGTAGAATCTCTGTTGAAGAGTCTACACGACCTTTTTTTCTTCTCCATTTCAAACGATCATAATTAAGACCTGCATCATTTTTAAATTTTTGTGGTACATTTTTAATTGCTTGGTCAACTCCATATCCCTTACTTATTAATATTTGTCTGGCCGTATATAAAAGCTCATAATCTTTTGGTAAATATCTTGTTAGTTTTTTAAGATCCCAATGCTTTCCATTCCATGCAAGATAATCTGCTCTTTTAATATAATCATCTGCATTTAGATTTTTTTTAAATTTTTTTCTAAAAAACTTTAAATCATTCCTAGATAATTTTGCTGTAATCCAACCTTCTTTAATTAAATTTGTACCCTTAGATTTATCACCAATTAATAGGTGACTTTCACCTAATATCATTTTACCATATCCACTAAGCGGTTCATTAGCTCCAAACCATGTAATGATCTTCTTAGGTGAAACATTAGCCGTAGACAATTTATGTTCTGCCAAATATCTTAATCTATCAATTCTTGGATATTCAGGATTACCGTCAATAAAAACTTTATAATCGTAAAAAGAGGCTTGATTTCCAGTGGTTAGTAGATGTCTCCACTGAATAAAATTAAAAATAGATTTATCTTTAGCTTTTTTGGAAATATTTAAAGCTGAAGTCCATTTACTTTTTTGCATTTCAGAAATCGCTTTTTTTGCCAAACCAAAATCTTTTTTGCTATAATATTTAGATATCTTAATGTTTTTAGTAGTTGTTACTCCTGCAACACTTGGTTTTTTTTTAGGAATTTTAAAACTTAATTTTTTCTCTTTTATTTCCTTAACAACAACCTTTTTTTCAACCTTTTTTAATTTTGTAGGTTTTTTAAGAGGAGTAATAATATTTTTTGATATTTTTTTAATTATCTCTTCTGATGATAAAGTAGGTTTTTGAGGAGGAATAATTTGTATGGTCTCTGCGTAAAGGTTAGTTATTTTAAGAGAAACAAATAAGACCATTCCAAGAATAAATAATTTTTTTTTGCACATAATCTTTTAGTATATGAATCTCTAAACTATGTTATAAGTATTTATGTTTAAAGGATCAAATGTTGCCTTAATCACTCCATTCAAAAATAATGGTCTAGATGAAGATGCATATATAAAGCTAATTCATTTTCATATTGACAAAGGTACGTCTGGACTAGTCCCTGCGGGTACTACTGGAGAATCTCCTACCCTCAGCCATACTGAACATGAGCGTGTGATTGATTTATGCATTAAAGAGAGTAATGGAAAAATACCAGTTATCGCAGGTACAGGCTCTAACTCTACTGAGGAGGCTATTTCTCTAACTTCTCATGCTGAAAAGGCAGGTGCAAATGGTGCATTAATTGTAACACCATATTACAACAAGCCCACTCAAGAGGGACTGTATCAACATTATAAAGCTATTAATGATAAATGTGGAATTCCTATTATAATTTACAATATACCAGGAAGGTCAGTAATTGATATGTCAGTTGATACAATGGCGCGACTATATGAATTAAAGAATATTGTTGGTGTAAAAGATGCCACTGGTGATTTAGACAGAGTTGATCAACAGTTAAAGAAAATGGGTAATGAATTTATTCAATTAACAGGAAACGATGATAACGCATTTGAATTTAATAAAAGAGGAGGCGTTGGGACCATTAGTGTAACTGCAAATATAGCACCAAAGCTTTGCTCAGAATTTCAAAAAAATTCATTATCTAAAAATGACGAGAATCTTGCTAAAGCAAAAGAATTAGATGAGATTTTGCAACCAGTACATACTGCAATGTTTGTAGAGAGCAACCCTAGTCCAGTAAAATATGCTGCCAAACTAATGAATTTGTGTGACGATGAAGTTAGATTACCATTGGTTAAAGTTACAGAAGAGACTAAAATAATTATAAAAAAAGCCATAGAGTCTGCAAAACTTATTTAATGAACAAAAAAACCAATTCTGGTTTAAAGATTATTTGTTTAAACAGAAAAGCAAGTTTTAATTATTTTTTTGAAGATCTTTTAGAGGCAGGAATTGTTTTGAAAGGTTCTGAAATTAAGTCCATCAGAGATGGTAAAGTTAATATAGCGGATGCATATGCAGTTGAAAAAAAAGGTGAAATAGTACTTATTAATTCACATATTTCTCCATATAAACAAGCAAGCTATTCAAATCACAATCCAACAGATGAAAGAAAACTTTTGTTAAACAAAAGAGAGATAAACAAACTTATTGGAAAAATGCAAAGAGACGGCTTTACCATTGTACCTACAAAAATGTATTTTAAAAAAGGTAAAGCTAAAATTGAACTAGCAGTTGCTAAAGGAAAAAAACAATACGATAAAAGAGCAACAAAAAAAAACAGAGATTGGAACCGTGAAAAATCAAGATATATTAGAAAATCAAGCTAAAATTGTTTATTTAGGCATAGGATCAAATCTTGGTGTTAGAAGTGAAAATATTGAAAAAGCTAAATTTCATTTGAAAGAAAATAACATAAAATTTATTTCAATTTCGAAATACTATGAAACACCATCATGGCCTAATCCCAATTATCCAAAATATTTAAATATAATATTGAAAATTATTAGTTATGATGATCCTTTAAGTTTACTCAATATTTGTAAAAAAATTGAGATTAGCTTAGGTAGAAAAAAATCAAAAAAAAACGCTCCCCGTATATGTGATATTGACATTATTGATTTTCATGGAATGAAATTAAATATCAAAAGTAAGCTAAATTTACCTCATAAAAGAATGCATAAAAGAAATTTTGTTTTACTTCCCTTATTTGAGATTGAAAAAAACTGGAAACACCCGTCTAAAAAATTAGATATTAAGACCCTAATTTCGTTACTTCCTGTGGACGATATTACATCTATTAAACAAATTTAATTTAATGATATAGTAAAGAATGTTGAATTCTAATGAACTTATAAATAAAGTTAAGGTATATAACAAATTTCTTAATCATGAGAGATTAGATAAAGCATATAACTTTGCTATTAAGGCACATCAAAATCAAAAAAGAGCATCTGGTGACCCTTACTCTGTTCATCCGATTGAGGTTGCAAATATTCTTACTGAATTAAAATTAGATAGCGCAACTATTACTACCGGATTATTACATGATACAATTGAAGATACTGTTGCTACATATGAGACAATCAAAAATGAATTTGGACCTGAGGTAGCAGATTTAGTAGATGGAGTTACTAAAATTTCTGTTTTTGAAAACACTGCAAGTTTTAACTCAAAAGCAGAAAACTTTAGAAAATTGATTTTAGCAACTTCTAAAGATATTAGAGTTTTATTAGTTAAAATTGCTGATCGACTACATAATATGAGAACCATCAAAGCAATAAGTAAGGAAGATAAAAGAAAAAGGATTGCCCAAGAAACAATGGAAATATATGCCCCACTTGCAGATAGAATGGGAATGCATAGAATTCGTGACGAGCTTGAAGATTTATCTTTTGAAATTTTAAATAATGACGCAAGAAAATTAATTAAAAAAAGATTAGATGAGATCAAACTCGATAAGAAAAATTTATTTGAAGAGCTTTCTTTTGAGTTAAGTTCAATTTTAAATGAAAATCATATTAATGCAGAAATTTATGGAAGAGAAAAAACTCCTTTTTCAATTTGGAGAAAAGTTCAAAAAAAAAGAGTTTCTCTAGAACAAGTAACTGACATTATTGGATTTAGAGTAATTTTAAAAAATATTGATGACTGTTATAAAACGCTAGGAATATTTCATAAAAAATGGAATTGTATTCCTGGCAAGTTTAAAGATTATATATCTTCTCCAAAAATTAACGGTTATGAGTCTATTCATACTTCAGTAATTGGTTCAAATAAAAAACCAATAGAAATACAAATAAGAACAAGTGAAATGCATGAATTTGCTGAGAGAGGTATAGCATCACATTGGAAATATAAATCTTCAGAAAAATTTAATTCATTAAGCTGGAAGGAATATGATTGGTTAAAAGATTTAGTTGAAATTATAGAAAAAAATGAAAATCCTGAGCACTCATATGAATACACTAAACTTCAGATGTTTCAGGAAAACGTTTTTTGTTTCACACCCAAAGGTTCTGTAATAAAATTACCTAAAGAGGCTACTGCTATTGATTTTGCTTATGCTGTACACACAAAAATTGGTAACTCAGCAACAGGATGCGAAATAAATGGAAATAAAAGCGACTTACAAACAATTCTTCATAATGGTGATCGTGTAAATATCATCACGTCAAAAAATAATTCACCATCACTACATTGGATACCTACTACTAAAACAGGAAAAGCTAGAGCTGCTATAAGACGTTATTGGCATGATAAAGGTGAGCAAAAAGAGGAAAAAATTAAAAAATATAACACAACACTATGGATGTCATTACCTGATAAACCTGGTCAACTTGGCGATATCAGTTCATTAATTGGAAGTCATAAATTAAATATTTCTAGTTTAGAGATGGTAGGTAAAAACCCAAACTATATTAATTTTAAATTTAAATTAATCATAAGAAACCTTAAAAATTTTACAAATTTTATTGCAGTGCTAAAACAAAAGAGTATAAAATTTAAGATAATTAGACACGAAGAAAAAAGAAATGCTTTCACACAAAAAATCCTTAAATATTTTAAAAAAAACTAATGCATTATTGGAAGGTCACTTCATTTTATCATCAGGCTTGCATTCATCAAAATATATCCAATGTGCAAAACTTCTAAGTTTTCCAAACTTAGCTGAAAAAATTTGCAAATCATTGGCAAACCAAATCAAAAAAAAATATCAAAAAATTGATTTAATTCTAGCTCCAGCGATGGGTGGAATAATTATCGGTTATGAAATCGGTAGACTTCTAAAAAAAGAAACAATTTTTTGTGAGAGAGTTAAAGG
>CABZLO010000024.1 GCA_902526595.1 uncultured Pelagibacteraceae bacterium
CTTTACAAGCTAGAGGATTTAAAATTTTGTCTATTAAGGACACTACACCCATGCCTCACAATGGGACAAGACCACCAAAGAAAAGGAGAGTTTAATGGAAGTTGAAAATGTTAATGTTAAAAATTGGAAGTCATTAATCAAACCATCTAAACTAGATGTTCAAATTAGTGAAGACTTAACCCACGCAAAAATAGTTGCTGAGCCATTAGAAAAAGGTTACGGCCTTACCTTAGGGAATTCACTTAGAAGAATTTTGCTTTCTTCAATAAGAGGAGCTGCTGTTACATCAATACAAATAGATGGTGTCCTTCATGAATTTACATCTATTAAAGGTGTTAGAGAAGATGTTACTGACATTGTATTAAACGTAAAATCCTTAGCCTTAAAATGTAACTCTGAAGGTACAAAAAAATTAATTTTAGATGCTAAAGGACCAGGTGAAATCAAAGCATCTGATATTGCAGCTGTTGCTGATGTTGAAATTTTAAATCCAGAATTAGTAATTTGTAATCTTGACGAGAATACCTCTTTTCACATGGAGATGAATGTTAATACAGGCAAAGGTTATGTTCCAGCAGATCTTAACAAGCCAGAGGAGCCACCATTAGGATTGATTGCCATAGATTCTCTTTACAGTCCAGTAAAAAAAGTTTCATTTTCAGTAAGTACTGCTAGAGAAGGAAAAGCACTTGATTATGACAAACTAACTATGGAAGTTGAAACAAATGGATCTATATCAGCAGAAGATGCAGTTGCTTATTCTGCTAGGATATTTCAAGATCAATTAAAAATGTTCGTTAATTTTGACGAACCAGTTGAAGCGCCGGTTAAAGAAGTTTCAACAGAACCTGAATTTAATAAAAATTTATTGAGGAAGGTAGACGAATTGGAATTATCTGTAAGATCTATGAATTGTTTAAAGAATGACAATATTATCTATATTGGAGACTTGGTTCAAAAATCTGAGGGCGAGATGCTAAGGACTCCTAATTTTGGAAGAAAATCTTTAAATGAAATTAAAGAAGTTTTAACAGGAATGTCTCTATATTTAGGTATGGAAATACCTAACTGGCCACCAGACAATATTGCAGAAATGTCTAAAAAATTAGAGGAAGCCATCTAATGAGACACGGGATGGCTAATAAGAAGTTAAATAGAACTTCTGAACATAGAAAAGCTTTATTAAAGAACATGCTTAATTCTTTAATAAAATATGAGCAAATCAAGACTACCTTGCCTAAAGCTAAATTTTTAAAACCTCAAGCAGATAAAATTATTACTTTAGGAAAGAAGGAAACTTTACAAACAACTAAAATGTTAGTTACGCAACTTCAAGATATTAAGTCTGCTAATAAAGTTAAAAAAACACTTTCTAAAAGATATGAAAACAGAAAAGGTGGATATACAAGAATCATTAAGGCTGGATTTAGATATGGTGATAATGCACCAATGGCAATAATTGAATTTGTTGACAGAAATGTAGAAGCAAAAAGAGTAGATAAACCAAAAAAAGACACAACTAAAGAAGCACCAAAGGCTGTAGAAAAACAAGCATCAGAATAAATCTAAAGTTATGAAAAAGTCTTACATCGTTGATACAACGTGTAATGATATGCGCATTGATCGATGGATCAGGTTAAAATTCGGAAAGATACCCCAAGGACTAATAGAAAAATATTTACGCTTAGGTAAAATTAAATTAAATAAAAAAAAAATTAAAAGTTCACAAAAAATTAGTACAAAAGATAATATTGATTTATTTAATATCGAATTTAAAGACACAATTTTCCAAAAAAAAATTAAATTTGAACCATCCAAGGAAGTTATAAAATCAAATGAAGATCAAATAATAGATAATAATGAAAATTTTATAGTATTAAATAAAAGTTCTGGAATATCAGTTCAAGGAGGGACTAAATCAAAAAAAAACCTTGTTGATATTTTTTCTAAAAGTGAAATCTTTCAAGGCACAAAACCATTTTCAGTTCACCGTTTAGATAAAGATACATCTGGAGTATTTATTATGGCAAAAAATAGAGAAAGTGCACAATTATTAACTTCCTTATTTAGACTAAGGAAAGTTCACAAAACTTATTTAGCGATCTGTCATGGTGAACTTCTTAGAGATTCGGGTGAATGGAATGACGATTTAATTAGATATGATGGAGAAAAAAAAATCATAGAAAAGGCTAAAACATTATACAAAGTACTCGATAAAAATTCAGAGGCAAGCTTAGTGGAACTAAACCCAATAACTGGTCGTAAGCATCAATTAAGAAAACAACTGTATGCATTAGGTCAGCCAATTTTTGGAGATATTAAATATAAATTATCAAGTTCTACTAAAGGCCTTAATAAAAATTTAATGCTCCACTCATATCAAATAAAATTTATTATTAATAATGTTAAACACTCTTACACAGCTTTATTACCAGATTATTTTAGAAATTTATTGAAAACAAAAAGACTTAGTTTTTCAGGTTTAAAATAAATTTTTCTATTAATAAATCTCCCAAATTTGAGTAATCTTTTTTTTTAATTTTAACTAAAGTAGTAATTCCTTTATCTTTTATCCCACAAGGTATAATTTTTTTATATTGATCTAAATTATTGTTTATATTTATAGCAAAACCATGATAAGCAATCCATTTTTTTACTCTTACTCCAATTGCAGCAACTTTTTTTACTTTACCGTTTTCATTATACCAGATCCCAATATTATCTTTATCAGAAAATGTTTCTATACCAAAAGTTTTCAAAGTTTCTATAATTGTTTTTTCAATAGAATTAATAAATTTTCTAATATCTTTTTTGTTTCTTAAGTCTAATACAAAGTAAAAAATTAATTGCCCAGGACCATGACAAGTAATTTTTCCACCTCTGTTTGTTTCAATAATTTTGATCGATTTGTCGATAATATCTTTTTCGCTGTAACTAGTTCCAGCAGTATAAATCTCCTCATGCTCTAAGGTCCAAATCAATTCTTTCTCTTTATTGTTAAATATTTGCTCTAATCTTTCTTCCATAATATTTATGGCATCAATATAATTTACCGGTTTTACTGACTTTTTGATCTCTATATTCATTTATAAATTGTATTATCTTTATTATGTATTAATAGTGCAAATCTAAATTATAGGTAGATCTATGTCTTTAACAAAAAAAACTAAAGATAAAAAAGTAAATTTTGAATTTAATAAAGAGTACATCAGAGTTGTTACCTCAAAAATAGCTAACAATGACGCTCAATTTATTACTAATTCTTTCAGCGAAATGCACCCAGCTGATGCGGCAGATATAATTGAACACCTAAGCCAAAATGATAGAGAAAATTTAATTAAACTAAATAACTTTAATATAGATCCAGAAGTATTTGTTGAATTAAACGAGTCTATACAAACAGAAATTATTACTAATTTATCATCTGACTCAATTGTAAGTATTATTAAAAATTTAGATTCTGATGATGCAATATCTATTTTAGAAAATGTTCCTGAAGAGAGTAAAAATAATATTCTTAGTTCTTTACCACCCAAAGATCGTTTTGCTTTACTGGAAAGTTTGAGTTATCCAGAAGATACGGCTGCTAGATTAATGCAAAGAGAATTTACTGCTATACCTAGTAACTGGTCTGTGGGACAAACAATTGATTATTTGAGAGAAAACAAGGATCTTCCTGAGGAATTTTTAGAAATATTTATAGTTAATGAAAACTTTAATCCTGTAGGTACAGTTCCGTCCTCTAAGGTATTAACATCACCAAGAGATACCAAAATGGCAACCGTAATGTCAGAGTCTCAATTATTAGTACCAGTTGATATGGATAGGGAGCAGGTTGCTAATTTATTTGAAAATTACAATCTAAATTCAGCAGCAGTTGTTGATAAAAACAACAAGCTTGTTGGTATGATCATGAATGACGATGTTCTAACAGTATTAAAAGAAGAAGCTGAAGAAGATGCATTACGTTTAGCAGGGGTTGGTGATGAGGAAATCACTGATGGAGTAATTACAAAAACAAAAAGAAGATTTAATTGGTTGCTTCTTAATTTGTTCACTGCATTTCTAGCAACTTGGTGCATTAGTTTGTTTGGAGCAACCATAGAACAAATGGTGGTTCTGGCTTTTTTAATGCCTATAGTAGCATCTATGGGTGGAAATGCGGGAATGCAAACATTAGCAGTAACTGTTCGAACTATTGCAACTAATGACTTAACTAAAAACAATTTCTCATCAAATGTTTTTAAAGAATTTTCAATTGGTATTTTAAATGGAGTTATTTTTGCAATAATAAGTGCTTTAATTGTTCAAATATGGTTTCAAGATAATCTTCTTTCATTAATAATTGCTATTTCGATGGTATTGACAATGATTATTGCAGGTTTGTTTGGAATATTAGTTCCTTTCACTTTAAAAAAAATGAATATTGATCCAGCAATAGCATCAAGTGTATTTGTTACGACAATAACAGACGTAATTGGTTTTGTATCTTTTCTAGGAGTAGGGGCTTATTTTTTATAAATTATCTATCAATCTTACACCGTTTAAATAATACGCTACAAATAACCTAGATTTATTAATAACACTCGATAATTTTAGGTTATAAATATTTCTTAATTCTAAGTACTCAATATTAATATTAAATTTCTTCTCAAGATCATTTTTCACCGTTTTTAAGTATCTATTTTTATTTTTTTTTAATTTAATATTTTTTTTTAAATTAATTAATTTTCTTATTATTACACTTGCTAAAGCAAGATTTTTTTTAGATAGTAAATAATTTCTTGAGGATAGAGCAACTTTATTTTTTTCACGGATTGTTTTGCATCCTATAACTTCTGTATCATATTTATTTTTTAAATATTTTTTAACTAAAAATAATTGCTGAAAATCTTTTTCACCCATAAAAATTTTATTTGGTTTAACTATATTTGTTAACCTATCCATTACATCTAAAACACCTTCAAAATGGCCCTTTCTGAATTTAGCACATAGAATCTTATCTTTTTTATTAATTTTAATTTTAGGTCTCTTATTGTTGTTAAAGATATCTCTAAATTTTGGAATATAGATAAAGTCAACTTGTTTTGTTTTAATTAACAATCGTAAATCTTTCTTCATATTTTTAGGATAAGTTTTAAAATCTTTTTTGTTATTGAATTGTTTTGGATTTACAAAAATACTAACAATTGTTTTGTTACAAACTTGATTCGATCTATTAATGAGCGATAAATGACCTTTATGTATAGATCCCATAGTAGGCACAAACCCAATGTCATCAAAAGGCCCTAATGATTTAGTCAATGATGTCTTATTTAATAAAATTTTCATTTGTGTAAAAGTCTTAAATAAGTAAAACATTTAAATGATTAAACAAGCTATAATTCCATTAGCTGGTTTAGGTACCAGATTATTACCTCTGACGAGTGTTTTTGCAAAAGAGTTATTACCAATAAATGGTAAACCTGGAATTGAATATATATTAGAAGAATGTATTGATGCTGGCATAAAAGAAATAATTTTTATTATTTCTAAGAAAAAAATGATGATCAAAAAATATTTTTATAGTGATAAATTTTATAAAAATATAATCAAAAAAAAAAAAGATCCAAAAGTTATTAAGGAGTACAAAAAAATTCTTAAATACAAAAAAATGATAAAGTTCGTTTATCAAAATAAACCTAAGGGGACAGGTGACGCTGTCCTTAAAACTAAAAAATTTATTAAAGATAAATATTTTTTAATGTTGTTACCTGATGATTTGATAATGAAACATAATTGTTCAAAATCTATGATTTCTGCACATATGAAACACAAATCATCTGTCATGGCGAGCATGAAAGTTGAAAAAAAAACAGTATCCAGGTGGGGCATTTATAATTTAAATAAAAAAGTATCTAAAAATAATTTTATTATTAAAGAGGTGGTAGAAAAACCATCTATCAAAAATGCCCCATCAAACAAAGCGGTAATTGGTAGATATATTTTACCAAAGACGATTTTTAATAAATTATCAAACCAAAAGCCTGGTAAAGGTGGAGAAATTCACATAACAGATGCAATACAATCTTTAATTAATGAAAATGAAAGATTTATTGCTCATAATTTTACAGGTAAATATTTGGACTGCGGTACAATGAATGGATTTATAAATTCTAATATTGAAATAAGTAAACTATGAAACTTTGCATGATAGGTACCGGTTATGTTGGTCTGGTCAGTGGAGTATGTTTTTCTGACATAGGAAATACAGTTTATTGTGTAGATAAAGATCAGAAAAAAATTGATTTATTAAATAAAGGTATTATCCCAATTTTTGAACCTGGCCTTGAGGAGATTTTAAAAAGAAATTATAAACAAAAGCGTTTAATTTTCACTTCAGATTTAAAAAAAGCAGTAATAAATTCAGATATAATTTTTATCTGTGTTGGGACACCCTCTAAAAAAAATACTAATTCAGCTGATTTGAAATATGTTTTTAGTGTAGCTAAAGATTTAAAAAAAATAATAAAAAAAAAATATAAAATAATAATTACCAAATCTACAGTACCTGTATCAACAGGAGATAAAATTGAGAAGATTTTAATTAATTTAAAGAAAAAGAAATTAGTTGATGTTGTATCAAATCCTGAATTTTTAAGAGAAGGTGAAGCAATAAGAGATTTTATTTATCCTGACAGAGTTATTATTGGAACAGAAAGTAATAAAGCTAACAGAATATTAAAATCTCTTTATTTTCCAATTATTAAAAAAAAAAGTAGATACTTTAATACTTCAAGAAGAGGTGCAGAGCTTATAAAATACGCTTCTAATGCTTTTCTAGCGACAAAGATTTCATTTATTAACGAAATAGCTAATTTGTGTGAAAAAACAGGAGTTGACATCAAAGATGTATCTCAAGGTATGGGTTCAGATGAAAGAATAGGTGATAGGTTTTTGAGAGCAGGTCCAGCCTATGGTGGATCTTGTTTTCCAAAGGATACTCGTGCATTAATTGATACTGGAAATAAATTTAAAACTGATTTACCCATTGTTAAAAGTGTAGTTAATTCAAATGATAATCGAAAAACTTTACTAATTAAAAGAGTTGTAAAAATTCTTGGAGGTAATTTAAAAAATAAAATTATAACTTTTTTAGGTGTAACATTTAAACCAAATACAGATGATATGCGTGAAGCAACAAGTATACCAATGATTAAATACCTAAATAAAAAAAAAAGTAAAATCAAATATTATGATCCATCAGGAGAAAAAGATGATTTTAAAGGTTTAAAGAATGTTAGTTACTGCAACACAATTTCTTCTGCTTGTTTAAATGCAGATATGATCATTTTACACACTGAGTGGAACGATTTTAAATTATTAAATTTCAAAAAATTAGTAAAAAAACAGAAATTTAAAATATATGATATGCGGAATATGTTTTCACCTTCAAGAATGAAAAAATTAAATATTGATTATTATGCTGTCGGTAGATAAATCAATTTAATTCAAATATAGCATCTACTTCAACGGATACTCCTAATGGTAGACTGTTACTACTAACAGCAGCTCTGGTGTGAATTCCGGCGTCACCAAATATCGATGCTATAATATCTGAAGCACCATTTATTACTTTAGGTTGTTCAATGAAATCTTCAGTAGAATTTACATAGCCCGTTAATTTTATACATGATCTTATTCTTGATAAATCGTTATCACAGGCATTTTTAACTTGAGATATAATACTCAAACCACATCTTTTAGCAGCGTTATAACCATCTTCCGTTGTTAGCTCTTTACCAATTTTGCCTTTTATTAGTTCTCCGTTCTCACTAATAGATATTTGTCCTGATACAAATAATAGTTTTCCAATAATCTTAGTTGCAACATAAGATCCTACCGGTGGCTTTGCATCTGGTAAATTTATTTTTAAATTTTTGATGTTTTCCTCAAAGGACATTATTAATTTTCTACGAAATCCTTATGTGATTTACTATTTTTAAATTTCAATAATTTATCTTTAAAGTTTAATTTATTAAATTTTTTCTTTCCTTCTTCGATTTTATCAGATGCTTTTTTTTTTAAAACTTCTGCATTTTTTTTTAATAATTTTGCGTTACATTCAGCATACTCTTTACTTAATTTATCAAATTTACTGCAATTCTGGGCTACGACAATCGACTGATTTGTACAAAATAGGGCTATTGATAAAATTAAAATTTTTAATATTTTCATTTTTTTTTCATTTTTTTAGTTTTCTTCTTTTTATCGTACTCACGTCTTTTCTCAATAAGGATAAGAGCCTCTTCCATATTTAGCTCTGTAGGGTCTTTTTCCTCAGGAATTGTAGCATTAATAGATTTGTATTTTATATAAGGACCGTATTGACCTTTCATGATTCTTACAGGTTTTTTGTCTTCAGGATGTTCTCCAAGATCTTTTATAATTGAGGATGACATTCTTCCTGGTTTGGCATCAGCTATTAATGTTATTGCTCTGTTCAAACCTATTGAAAAAATCTCCTCAACATTTTCTAGTCTAGCAGACTTATTTTCACACTTTAAATAAGGCCCAAATCTTCCTGTGTTTAGAGAAATCTCTTTTTGATTGTCGGGATTAATGCCTAAAGATTTTGGTAATGAACACAAAAATTTCGCTTTATCAATATCAATACTGTCTAATTCAATTCCTTTTGGAATGGAGACATTTTTTAACAATTCATTTACATCTTTTTTAGCTTTTTTCGTTTTTTTCTTATTATCTTTTTCAATGCTTTCTAGAAGTTTTTCATATTGTAAATAAGGTCCAAATCTTCCATTTTTAATAAAGATATCATTTCCATTATCATGTTTGCCTAAATATTTTGGTTCGGCTAGTTGAGCCTGTGCTGCAGCCTTAGCTTTTGACAAAGGTCTAGTAAATTTACATTCTGGATAATTAGAGCAACCGATAAATGCGCCACCCCTAAAACTATTTTTTAAACTTAACGATCCTGTATTACATAATTGACACTTTCTGACAACATTACCACTGTCATCTTTGTCAAAAATTAACGCACCCAAACTCTCATTTAGTAAATCCAAAACTTCTCTAGTTCTTTTCTCTTTTACTTCTGATACATTTTTGTTAAAATCTTCCCAAAATAATTTTAAAACTTTTATCCAACTTTCCTTTCCAGTTGTAATTTCATCTAGTTGATCTTCTAATCCTGCAGTAAAATTATAATCAACATATTTAGAAAATAATTTTTCTAAAAAAGCAGAAATTAATTTTCCTCGATCTGTTGGAAAAAATCTTTTATTTGTTATCTCAGTGTATCCACGATTAGAGATTGTAGATATAATACTTGCATACGTAGAAGGTCGTCCAATTCCAAGTTCCTCTAATTTCTTAACCAAGCTCGCTTCTGAATATCTTGGAGGTGGTTGCGTAAAATGCTGTTGATCTAAAAATGACTCAATATTAATAGGTCCTTTTTTTACTTCAGGAAGTATTTCATCATCATCTTCTGAATTGGGACTTTTATAAACTTTTAAAAAACCATCAAATTTTAAAACTGATCCACTTGTTTTACAAACGGTATTTTTATCCTCAGTTTCAATAGTTATTGTATTTCTATCAAACTTAGCAGATACCATTTGAGAAGATAGAGCTCTGCTCCATATCAAATTATACAATTTATTTTGGTCAGTACTTAAATATTTTTTAACAGTTTCAGGAGATCTATTAATATCTGTCGGCCTTATCGCTTCATGTGCTTCTTGTGCATTTTTGGCTTTTTTACCTGAATAATTATTAGCTTTTTCAGGTAAATACTCATTCCCATAACTTTCTTTAATAAAATTTCTAAAATCACTAATAGCATCAGCTGATAAGTTTGTACCATCAGTTCTCATGTAGGTTATTAAACCAACTGTATCTCCCTCAATTTCAATTCCTTGATAAAGTTTTTGTGCAATTTGCATGGTTCTAGAAGCACCAAATCCCAATCTACTTGAAGCAACTTGTTGTAGTGTAGAAGTTGTAAATGGACCAGATGGATTTTTACTAACAATTTTTGATGAAATATCACTAATATTAAATTTTTTATTCTTTAATACAGAGATTGTCTTTTCAATATTTTCTTTTTGTTTAAAGGTAAATTTTTCAATTTTTTCTCCATCTAATTGATAGATGCTAGCGATAATTAAATTTTTTTTCTCATCTTGAAATTTTAAACTTAAAGTCCAAAACTCTTCTGGATTAAATGACTCAATTTCATGCTCTCTCTGTGTTATTAATTTTAAAGCAACAGATTGCACTCTACCTGCTGACTTTGATCCAGGAAGTTTAGTCCACAATATTGGTGAAATATTAAAACCAACAAGGTAATCAAGTGCTCTTCTTGCCATGTATGCATCAACTAGCAAGGGCTCGATTTGCCTTGGATTTTTAATTCCAAAAGTAACAGCCTTTTTAGTAATTTCGTTGAATACAACTCTTTCAACCTCTTTATCTTTAAGTAGTTTTTTTTCATTTAAATATTCCTTTACATGCCATGCTATAGCTTCTCCTTCACGATCAGGGTCTGTTGCTAAAATAATTTTAGATGACTCTTTTACAGCATCAGTAATATCTTTAAGATATTTTTTTGAGAAGTTATCAACTTCCCATTCCATTTTAAAATTTTGATCTGGATCGACCGAACCATTTTTTGATGGTAAATCTCTAATATGACCGTAACTAGCTAAAACGGTATAATTATCTCCTAAGTATTTATTAATTGTTTTGGCTTTTGCAGGACTTTCAACTATGACTAGATTCATAATTAAACAAACTACTTAAAAGTAGTTGATAGTCAATTTAATAAATTTTTGTCTTACTTTCTTCTTTATTTTTCAGACGTTTAATATTTTCTCTGTGAGTATAAATTATCAATACAAACATAATTCCAAAAAAAAGTGCATTACTCATTTGATCATTAAAAAAAATATATACTGGTATCGTTAGTGAAGCAATAAGTGATGACAAAGAAGAGTATTTTGATATTAAAAAAATTAGTAACCAGGACACACAAAAAATAAAACCTAAAAGAATATTTATAGTAAACAATATGCCTACATATGTGGCGACACCCTTACCACCTTTAAACTTTAACCAAACTGAGAAAACATGACCTAAAAAAGCACAAAGAGATGCAATATAAATTAATTCTGGATTATTAATTTTTACGTATAGTACAGGAAGTATAGCTTTTATAACATCTAACAAAAGAGTTGAATAACCAATTAATTTATTACCTGTTCTTAATGCATTTGTTGCACCTATATTGCCAGATCCAATTTCTCTTATATCTTTTTTTAAAAAAATTTTTGTTAGTATAAATCCAAAAGGTATAGAACCCATTAGGTATGAGATTATACCTATAGTTAAAAATTCCATTTTTATACTTTAAATAATTCCTGACCTTTTACAAACGTATTGGTTACTTTTCCTTGCAATTTTTTATCCTCTATAGACGTATTTTTTGATTTAGAGATTAAATTTTCTTTTTTAACAACCCAAGGTTTGTCTATGTCTACAATACAAAAATCAGCTTCATTTCCAATAGATAAGTTTCCTTTATTTATATTTAATATTTTTGCAGGATTTGATGTCAATGCTTGAATTATAGTATCCAGTTTAATAGATCCATTATGAAATAATTCTAAGCTTAATGACAATAGTGTTTCAATACCTGATGCTCCTGTTGCAGCTTGGGAAAATGTTAATCTTTTAGACTCTTCATCTTCAGGTTTATGGTCTGAAACGATTACATCAATCACGCCATCTTTTAAGCCTTGGACCAATGCTTCTCTATCTTCTTCCTTTCTGAGAGGAGGGGATAATTTTAAAAAAGTTCTAAAATCTCCAATGTCATTTTCATTCAGAGATAAATTATTTATTGAAACTCCTGATGTAAATTTTATATCTTCTTTTCTTTGTTTTATAATATCAACAGACCTCAAAGAGGAAAGTTGTGAGATGTGATATCTACATTTAACCTTTTCAAGTAATGTCAAATCTCTTTCAATTATAATTCTTTCAGCAATATCTGGTATTCCAGACAGGCCTAGCTTTGAAGCAATTATTCCAGAATTAATCATACCGTTTTCTGATAAATGCAAATCTTCAGCGTGTTGCATAATTAAACAACCTAGGTCTTTTGCTGAATTCATTATTCTGGACATTAGTCTTGTATTTTGAATAGTTTTTACGCCATCAGTAAATGCAATTATTCCTTTTTTGGCCAAAAGACCAAATTCGGTCATGTTAGTTCCTTCGATATTATGAGTTAAAGACGCGCAAGGAAAAACATTTATTTTAGATTTATCTCTTCCTCTTCTTTTTAAAAAATCTACAATAGAAACATTATCTATAATTGGATCTGTATTTGGCATAGTAACAACAGAAGTTACACCACCAGATAAAGCAGCATTACTTAAAG
>CABZLO010000025.1 GCA_902526595.1 uncultured Pelagibacteraceae bacterium
ATCAAAACTCTTAATAACAGTATTGGTCAAATCAGAAATTGAAATATTTTTTTCCTTTGATGAATTAATAATTTTATCATCAACATCGGTTATATTTCTAACATAAGTAACTTTTGGATATTTTTTTTTAAAAATTTTAAAAAGAATATCAAAAACAACAATAGGTCTTGCATTGCCAATATGAGGATCGTCGTATACAGTCGGACCGCAAACATACATCCTAATATTTTTTTCATCTATAGGAACAAATTTTTCTTTTTTGTTACTCAGATTATTAGTTAAAAAAATATGATTACTCATTATTTTAGGAATATACTTAAAAAATAGATTTGTGAATCTATTTGATTAATTTGGAATTATGCATACTGGAATTGGCTCCATTTTATGCATATTTTGTTTTCGAATAGTTTCGTATTTAGATCGATTCGGAGAATTAGGATTGGACATAGCTTCTTCTAATTCTTCATATTTTAATCCTAGTTGGCCTTCGTCAGTTCTTCCATCATCCCACAAACCATCGGTTGGTGCAGCTTCAATTATTTCTTTAAGAATTCCAAGTTCTTTTCCTAGTTCCCAAATTTGAGTTTTATTACAATCTGCTATTGGTGAAATATCAACTCCACCATCTCCATATTTTGTATAAAATCCTACACCAAAGTCCTCGACTTTATTTCCGGTTCCTACAACAATGCCTTTATTAGCTGCAGCTACTTGGTAAAGAGTTGTCATTCTTAATCTTGCTCTAGAATTTGCCATTCCGTGTTCGTTATCAAATTTAGATAAGCTGGCACTAAAAGCTAGAAATAATTCATCTAAATTAACTGTATGTCCTTCAACATTTTTAAAATTTTTTACCAACCATTCTTGATGTTTTAAACTTAAATCATGTTGGTGTGATTTTTGTTTAATCGGCATGGACAAAACAATTGTTCTTAAACCTGTCATAGCACTTAATGTACTTGATACAGAGGAGTCTATCCCCCCAGAGATACCTATAACTAAAGACTCTGCCTTGGATGGCATATTATTTGCATAATCCTTAATCCAATTAGAAATAAATTTAACCTTTTCAGATGAATTCATATTGCTTTTAATATTAATTTTTAATGATTTTGCAATGTTTTAAGATGCCGCTCTATTTGCGTTTTTTGAATAAGAGCTATTCTTTTTAATCTCATCTGATATCAAAAAAGCCAATTCCAAAGCCTGATTTGAATTTAATCTTGGGTCACAATGGGTATGATATCTTGACGACAGATCTTGCTCAGATATTTTTTGAGCACCACCTATGCATTCTGTTACATTTTGACCAGTAAGCTCAATATGCAGACCTCCTGCATAGCTTCCTTCACTTTGATGACAAGCAAAAACATCTTTAACTTCTTTTAAAACTCTATTGAAAGGTCTTGTTTTAAAACCTGTAACTGCTTGAATAGTATTCCCATGACATGGATCACACGACCAAATAACATTAAGTCCCTCTTTTTTAATTGCTCGAATAAGTTTTGGTAAATGTTTCGAAACATTATCTGCTCCAAATCTTGAAATTAGTGTAATTTTACCTTTCTGATTTTTTGGATTAATTTTATTACATAAATTAATTAGATCATCAGCTTTTAATGTTGGTCCGCATTTAATTCCAATTGGATTTTCTATTCCTCTACAAAATTCAACATGTCCACCATCTAATTGCCTAGTTCTATCTCCAATCCAAACAAAATGAGCTGAAGTATCATGGTTCTCACCAGTAGTAGAATCTGTCCTTGTCATAGACTCTTCAAAAGGTAATAATAAAGCTTCATGTGATGTCCAAAAATTAACAGTGTACAATCTGTTATTAAAATCTGATGTGATACCACATGCTCTCATGAAAGCTATAGCATCAGCAATTTTATCCTCAAGATCTTTAAATTTTTTAGCTTGTGGACTTTTTTTAATATAATCTAAATTCCATAAGTGTACTTTGTTTAAATCTGCAAAACCTCCTTTTGAAAAAGCTCTTATAAGATTGAGTGTTGCGGCTGACTGCGAATAAGCCTTAAATAATCTTTTAGGGTCGGGAATTCTTGCTTTTTCAGTAAATTCCATCCCATTAATATTGTCTCCTAAATAACTTGGAAGCTCTACACCATTTTTTGTTTCAACTGGTGAACTTCTAGGTTTTGAAAATTGACCAGCTATTCTTCCAAGTTTTACAACCGGTAAGGAGGCTGAATATGTTAAAACTAAAGACATCTGTAACAATAGTTTAAATGTGTCTCTTATATTATCTGGATTAAATTCAGCAAAACTTTCAGCACAATCTCCACCTTGGAGAAGAAAAGCTTTTCCATCCACAACTTCAGCAAGTTGGTCTTTTAAATGTCTAGTCTCTCCCGCAAAAACTAATGGTGGAAACGTTCCTATTTTATCCAAAACTGTATCCAATTCTTTTTTATCTGGATACTCTGGTATGTGTTTAACAGGATATTTTCTCCAACTATTTTTTTTCCAATTTTTCATATGCAACCTGCAGGTGTTTTAGCAGAGTTTAAACTTTATTCAACAGTGACAGATTTAGCCAAATTTCTTGGTTTATCTATATCATAACCTTTTTTAAGTGCAGAATAATATGCCAATTTTTGAAGTGGGATTGTTAAAAGAAAAGGAAGTAAATCATCATTTGTATTTTCAACTTCAATAGTTTCCCAAATATTTTCGGAAACAATTTCGTCATTACTTTTGTTGGTTATTAATAAAACCTTTGCCCCTCTTGCTATTACTTCCTGCATATTCGAAATGGTTTTTTTATAATAACTGTCTCTTGGAGCTAACACCACAACCGGCATTCCGTCTTCAATCAATGCCAATGGACCGTGTTTCATCTCACCTGCAGGATAACCTTCTGCATGGACATAAGATAATTCTTTTAACTTTAAAGCACCTTCAAGTGCAATTGGATATGAAAAACCCCTACCCAAAAACATTGAGCCTTTTGCTTCATTAAAAGTAGAGGATATAGCTTGAATATCGTTATCTATTAGTAAAGATTTCTCAATTAAATTTGGTAAGCTGAGTAAATCTTTAATTTTTTCTTTATAATTTTTTTTATTAATTTCATTTCTTAAAGATCCTAATTTTAAGGCTAAAATATATAAAATTAGTATCTGTCCCAAAAAAGCTTTTGTAGATGCAACACCAATTTCTGGGCCACAATGAATTGGTAATACAAAATTTGCATCTCTTGCAATTGAACTTTCAATTACATTTACTACAGCACAAGTTTTCATATTGTTTTTTTTACATAGATCTAGTGCTGCGTACGTATCTGCTGTTTCTCCAGATTGTGAGACAAATATATATAGATTGTCTTTTTTAAATCTATTTTTTCGATATCTAAACTCTGATGCAATATCTATGGAAACATCAAGTTGAGTTAATTCTTCAAACCAATATTTGGCCATTAAACAGGAATGATAAGCGGTGCCACAACCTATTAAAGTAATTGAGTTAATTTCATCAATTTTCCATGGGAAATTAAATATATTTATTTCTGAATTTGTTTTGTCTACATATTCTTTAATTCCAGTTTTAACCGTATTTGGTTGTTCTTCAATTTCCTTTGCCATAAAATGTTTAAAATCACCTTTTTCATAACTAGCATTATCTGATGAAAGTTCTAATATTTTTTTATTTACTTTTGTTCCATCCTCATTAAAGAAAAGAACTTGATCCTTTTTAATAATACAAAATTCATCATCTTCAAGATAAGTAATTTTATTTGTCATTGATTTTAATGCATAAGAATCTGAACCTAGATAATTTTCATTAGGTCCATAGCCAACAGCTAAAGGTGAGCCTCTTCTAGCTCCAACTATTAGATCAGGAATATCTTTAAAAACAATTCCTAAAGCAAAGCTTCCATGAAGTTGTTTTAATGTTTGTGTGATAGCTTCTTCTAACTCATTAGTTTTTAAATTTTCAGTAATCAGATGAACTATTACCTCTGTATCTGTTTGAGATTTAAATTTATGACCTTTGGTGGTTAAATATTTTTTTAATATTGTTGAATTTTCGATAATTCCATTATGAACAACTGACACTTTGTCTGAGGAATGTGGATGAGCATTAACACTATTTGGTATCCCATGAGTAGCCCATCTAACATGACCAATTCCGATATTGCCTTTTAAGTTTTTTAAATCAAAATTTTTTTCTAAACTATCCACCCTTCCTTCAGACTTCACTTCTTTTATCTCACCCTCAGAAAGAGTTGCTATTCCAGCAGAGTCATAACCTCTATATTCAAGTTTTTTTAATGAATTGATTATACTTGCAGATACAGGCTTGTTACTTGAAATTCCAATTATACCACACATAATCTATTTTGTTCTTTTATAATTTTTGATTTCCGTTTGTAAAGTTCTAGTTAAAGCCAAAGACCTTTTAGATACATTTTTTGTAATAACTGAACCTGCTCCAACAATACTTTCCTGATCAATTGTAATAGGTGCAACTAATGAAGAATTGGATCCTATAAATACTTTATCTCTAATATTTGTTTTACTTTTTTTAACACCATCATAATTACAAGTTATCGTACCAGCTCCCACATTTACAGATTTGCCAATATCAGAGTCACCAATATAAGATAAATGATTTACCTTTGATTTTTTACCAATAGTACTTTTTTTGATTTCAACAAAATTTCCTATTTTAGAACCCTCTTTTAGAATTGTTTCTGGTCTTATTCGTGCATAGGGACCAATCTCAACTTTATTTTCTATTTTACATACCTCTAAATGTGAAAAAGATTTAATTATAACATTGTTTCCAATTTTAACTTTTGGACCAAAAACTACATAAGGTTCAATGAAAACATTTTTTCCAATTTTTGTATCTTTAGAAAAGAATATTGTCTCAGGTCCTTGCATTTTAACACCTGCTTTTAAAAATTTATTTCTTAACTTAATTTGAATTTTTTGAGAATTTAAATGTTTCATTTAATTTTTCTTACATTAAGTGTATAATTTAATTAATTCACAAATTATTTCTTTAAAATACTTTAATAATGAAACAAAAATTCACAATTTTATTTGATCTTGACGGTACTCTTGTCGATACAGCACCAGATTTAATGCATGCTCATAATCATGTAATGAAAAAATTTGGATATTCCACAAAATCTTTGGCAGATCTAAAAAGTACAGTTGGTAAGGGTGCAGGTGCGATGATTGGAAGGTCTATTTGGAGCCAAGCGAAAAAAGAATTAACTACTATAAATGAAAAAGTCAAAAATAAAATGACAGATGAGTTTATATCTTATTATGGGAAAAATATTTTAAATGAGAGTAAATTAATAAATGGTGTGAAACATTTTTTAAATTGGTCAAAAGATAAAAATATTTCTATGGCAGTATGTACAAATAAAACAGAACATCTTGCAGTAGATTTACTAAAAAAAATTGGAATTTATGATTATTTTGAATATGTAGCAGGATATAACACTTTCGAGTATTGCAAACCTGATCCAAGACATTTAACAACAGTGATTGAAATTTTAGATGGTCAGAAAAATAAATCTATAATGATTGGTGACAGTGAAAGTGATGCGAATGCAGCTAAAGCTGCAAAAATTCCAATGATTTTATTAGAAGATGGATATACAGAAAAAAATACGGATCAAATATATCATAATCACTTAATAAAAGACTTTATTGGTATTGAAAAAATAATATCAAATTATCTTTAATATTGATTAATTTAATTTAACTATTAAAACAAAATATCTTAAAGGAGTTATTTTGTTATTACATACTGTTAAAGTTTATCCATCTAAAATTCATTTACCAAAAAAGAAACAGCTTGCATGGAAAATTGCAGAAATAGCAAGTGATAATACAAAATTAAATAAAGACGCAATTGAAATGGTTATCAATAGAATTATTGATAACGCTTCTGTTGCTGTTGCTTCTATAAATAGACGACCAGTTATCTCATCTAGAGAAATGGCGTTAAAACACTCTAGAAAAAATGGAGCAACATTATTTGGTGTCAATTCAAATTTAAAATTTGATTGTGAATGGGCAGCTTGGTCAAATGGTACAGCTGTAAGAGAGCTCGATTTCCATGATACTTTTTTAGCTGCTGATTATAGTCATCCTGGTGATAATATCCCACCACTATTAGCTGTCGCGCAGCAAAATAAAAAAAGTGGTCTTGATCTTTTAAGAGGAATTATCACTGCGTATGAGGTTCAAGTAAATCTAGTAAAAAGTATTTGTCTTCACAAACACAAAGTTGATCATATTGCTCATCTAGGTCCAAGTGTAGCCGCAGGACTAGGTTCAATGTTAAAACTTAAAACAGAAACTATTTATCAAGCAGTACAACAAGCACTCCATACAACTATATCTACAAGACAATCTAGAAAAGGTGAAATTTCAAGTTGGAAAGCATATGCTCCTGCTCATGCAGGTAAACTTGCAATTGAAGCTGTCGATAGAGTTATGAGAGGTGAAGGAGCACCAAGTCCAATTTATGAGGGTGAAGATAGCGTTATTGCTAGAATATTGGATGGCAAAAAAGCAAATTATAAAGTTCCTTTACCAAGAAAAGGTGAAAGTAAAAAAGCTATACTGGAAACCTATACAAAAGAATATTCTGCTGAATACCAATCTCAGGCATTAATTGATCTTGCAAAAAAATTGAAAGCCAAAATCCAAAATTTAAAATTAATTAAAAAAATTGATATTTATACTAGTCACCATACACATTATGTAATTGGAACAGGAGCTAATGACCCTCAAAAAATGGATCCAAATGCAAGTCGTGAGACTCTTGACCACTCAATAATGTATATATTTGCTGTTGCATTAGAAGATGGTGATTGGCACCATATTAAATCATATACTAAATCGAGGGCAAATAAAAAGAGCACTATAAAAATTTGGAGGTCAATTAAAACCTATGAGGATAAAAAATGGACTAAAAAATATCATAACCCTAACCCAAAAAATAAGTCATTTGGTGCTAAAGTAGTAGTAACTTTGAATAATGGTAAAAAAATTACTGAGCAACTTGATAGGGCTGATGCACATCCTTATGGTGCAAGACCTTTTAAAAGACAAAATTATATTAATAAATTTTTAACACTCACAGAGGGAATTCTTGATAGAAATGAAATTAATCGATTTTTGAAAAAAGTGCAAAATTTAAAAAATTTAAAATCTGGTCAATTACATAAATTAAATTTAGAAGTAAAAAAAAATAAATTAAAAAGAAATCTAAAAAAAGGAATTTTTTAATGCATTTTATTAAAAAAAAACCGAGTCAAAAAAGAATAGACTTTGATGAAAAGCTAAAATCAAACAAAATTTTAAGAGTTCCAGGTGCATATAATCCTTTAACAGCTAAGTTAATTGAGGAGATTGGGTATGATGCAGTTTACGTCTCTGGTGGTGTAATGGCTAATGATTTAGGTTTTCCAGATATAGGTCTTACTACTTTACAAGATGTAAGTACAAGGTCTTATCTAATTTCAAGAGTAACAAACCTTCCAACTATTGTTGATATAGATACAGGCTTCAAATCTTGTAAAGAAACTATAGAGGTTTTTGAAGAATTTGGAATTACTGGAGTTCATTTAGAAGATCAAATTGAGAGAAAAAGATGTGGGCATTTAGATAATAAAGAATTAATCACAACGGAGGCAATGGTAAAAAAAATTAAAGAATGTGTTGCTGCTAAAAAAGATCCAAATTTTAAAATTATTGCTCGATCTGATGCGAATGGTGTTGAGGGACTGGATAAAATGATTGAAAGATGTAAAGCTTATATTGATGCTGGGGCTGAAATAATCTTCCCTGAAGCTCTTCAAGATGAAAAAGATTTTGAGAAAGTTAGAAAAGATTTAAAATGTTATCTATTGGCTAATATGACTGAATTTGGAAAATCAAAACTATTTAATTACAAACAATTAGAGAATATAGGATTTAATATAGTAATTTATCCAGTCACTACTCAAAGATTAGCAATGAAAAATGTAGAAGACGGTTTGAGAGACATTTATATAAATGGACATCAGAATAAAATAATTGATAAAATGCAATCTAGAAAAAGGCTTTATGAACTTGTTGATTATGAAAAATATAATTCACTGGATGAAAAAATTTATAATTTTAGCACGGAAGGACACGAACAATGAGTGAAGATATTAAAAAAGGGTTATTGGGTATTGTTGTTGACGAGACTGAAGTTTCTAAAGTAATGCCAGAAATAAACTCTCTTACATATAGAGGGTATGCGGCACAAGATTTATGTGAATATTGTAGGTTCGAAGAGGTAGCTTATTTAATTCTAAATAAAGATTTACCAAATACAATACAGCTAAGAAAATTTGAAAAAGAAGAAAAAGATAACAGAGAGCTATCAAAAAATTTATATGAAATCATAAAACATATGCCTAAAAAATCTCATCCAATGGATGTTGCTAGGACAGCTGTAAGTGTAATGGGATTAGAAGATAAAGAAACTCAAGACTCTTCTCCCGAGGGAAATATGAGAAAAGCATTAAGAATATTTGCAAAAACCCCTACTGCGCTAGCAGCTTTTTATAGAATTAGAAAAGGAAAAAAAATAATTAAACCTAAAAAAAATTTAACTTTTGCTGAAAACTTCTTTTATATGTGTTTTGGAAAAGTCCCACAAAAAGAAATTGTTAAAGCTTTTGATGTGTCTTTAATTCTTTACGCTGAACATAGTTTTAATGTTTCAACGTTTACAGCAAGAACTATTACAAGTAGTTTATCTGATATTCATGGAGCAATCACAGGAGCTATTGCTAGTTTAAAAGGTCCATTGCATGGCGGAGCAAATGAGGAAGTTATGCATATGATGAATAAAATTAAAAAACCTGAAAATGCTCTTAAATGGATTAATGACGCTTTAAAAAATAAAGAAGTAGTGATGGGGTTTGGGCATAGAGTTTATAAATCTGGCGATTCAAGAGTACCAACTATGAGAGAATATTTTGGAAAAGTTGCAAAGATTAAAAAAGATAAGAAATTTGAGAAAATTTACGACATTGTTGAAAAAGTTATGATTCAAGAGAAAAATATTCATCCTAATGTTGATTATCCGACAGGACCTACTTATCACTTAATGGGATTTGATACAGATTTTTTTACACCAATATTTGTTATTTCAAGAATTACAGGATGGTCTGCTCACATTATGGAGCAACACGCTGCAAATAAACTTATTAGGCCTTTAGCAAGTTACAAAGGCAATAAACATAGAAAAGTTCTCCAATTAAATCAGAGATAATTTTAATCCAAATCAAGATCTCCACAAGTTGCATCCGTAAATACACAAGTTGAATAATGATATGTTGATTTTATATCTTTAACAACTCCTAGAGCAGTACCCTCGATTGTACCTGTCACTGTATTACATCCTGACAATATTAGAAAAAAAAATATAATTAAATATTTTTTCGACATTTTATTTAACTAAAAGCTTCAACCCATGTTCCTTGGGTAGATGCTTTAGAATATTCTGTTGCACGGCCTTCAAAAAAATTCATGTGTTCTACTGCGTTTAGCATAGTGTCTAACCAGCCTAGAGGATTCTTATCAACATCATAAATTGCCTCTAAACCAAGCTGAACTAGTCTTCTATTAGCTATAAATCGAATATAATCCTTAACATCTTTTGCAGTCAAACCCTCCATTGGACCCATTTCAAAAGCTAAATCAATAAAAGCATCCTCATGCTCTATGATTGTTCTACAAGCTTCATAAAGTTCCTTTTTCAGTTTTGGTGTCCATATTTCTGGATTTTCATTAATGAATTCTTTAAAAACCCTGATCATGGAATTGCAATGAAGCGTTTCATCTCTAACAGACCAAGTAACAATTTGGCCCATACCTTTCATCTTATTATGCCTTGGAAAGTTTAACAAAATCGCAAAACTTGCAAATAACTGAAGCCCCTCTGTAAATGCACTAAATACTGCAACCGTTTTAGCAATATCTTCTTTTGAATTTACATTAAAATTTTGCATATAGTCATATTTATCTTTCATTTCTTTATACTTCATGAAAGCAGAATATTCTGATTCAGGCATTCCAATTGTATCCAAAAGATGTGAGTAAGCTGCAACGTGAACGGTTTCCATTGATGCGAAAGCAGTCATCATCATCAAAACCTCTGTTGGCTTAAAAACTGTTGTGTAATGTCTTAAGTAACAATTATTTACTTCAACATCAGCTTGAGTAAAAAATCTAAAGATTTGTGTTAATAAATTTTTTTCTGATTGTGATAAGTTTTTTTGCCAATCTCTTACATCGTCTCCTAAAGGAACTTCTT
>CABZLO010000026.1 GCA_902526595.1 uncultured Pelagibacteraceae bacterium
ATAATATTAAATTAAATAATATTTTTGTAAGTTTTTTTTCAAATAAAAATATGGCTACTAAAGATATTGGATAAAATTTTGATAATGTTACAAAAACTAATGGAATATAGTTAAATAACAATTTTCTATTAAAAGAGATAAAAACTACTATTAAAAAAATAATTATATCTATATTAGCTCTTTCTATTGAAAGTATTATTGATGGGCTCAGTATAAAAGGAAATATTGTAAAATATTCAAAGTAATTTTTGAACTTAAAGAAACTTATTGTTGTATAAATAAACAATAAATTAATTAATATTGGGAGTATAAAAAAATAAAAATTTTTAAAACTATTAATGAATGGGATATATAATAATATATCCCCATAAACATGCTTTCTACCCCACTGATCACAAGGATTATTGTTATAAACGTCAAATCCTTTATCAAAACATAGATTTGCATTAAGTATAACAGACCAGTCAGCAAAAATATTTATACTCCCGTTATAAACCATAGGTATTATAGTTGGATAAATAATTTGGTTTTTAATTAAAAAATAAATAATAAGAACAAAAAAAATAAATATAAAAAAACTTATATTTATTTTTTGTATTAATTTCACAATTAATTTTTAATTAATCGATTTTTATAATACATAAGGTTCTGGTCGAGCATTTTTTCCAAGAACTCTCTCTACTGCAAAATCTGTAATATCTATTGTTTGATATGATCCTGTAGTAATTAACTCTGTTAGGGCTCTTCCGATTCCAGGTGCTTGCATTAATCCCCTTCCAGTAAAACCAGATGCCATATAAACATTTTCATATTTTGGATGCTTACCAACAACTGCATTGTTATCTAATTTATTACAATCATAATATCCAGCCCATCCACCTGTTAGTTTTAGTTCTTCAAAAGCTGGAATTCTTTTTGCTAATGCTGGCCAAACTAATTCTTCAAAATCATTCCATGCTGGTTCTAAATCATCAGCGTCAAACACAGAAATGGGTGATCCAGCAAGGTATTCACCCCCCTCTGGTCTCCAATAAACACCTGTTGTTAAATCCCCTGTTAGAGGCATATCTTTGATATATTTTGGACATTTAACCCTAAATACCGTGTGCTTCTGAGGTACTACAGGAATATCTTCGAGTAATTTTTTTGTCCAACACCCTGCAGCAGAGACAATAGTTTTAGCTTTAACTTCAGAAATATTTTTAATTTCTCCTTTAATGAATTCAGCTCCAAGCTCAATTGCTTTACTTTTTAAAGCGGTATGAAAAAGAAAAGGGTCAATCCAACCTTCAGTTTGATTATCGGTATAAGTTGCTGTTTCTATTCCCTCATTATTTATATAAGGAAATATGTCTGATAATTCTGAACCTTTAATATTTTTTGTTCCTGCTTCACACTTTTTATGATTTTCTAGTGCTCGGTATTGTTCTTCAGCATGTTCAGGTCCAAACATTAATAAATAACCATTTGTTACCATACTAGCAGTAGGGTTTGGGTTTTTTTCAGTTTTTAATAATTGTGGAATTTGATTAATGAATTCTCTTGCAAATTTTCCTAATAAGATATTTTCTTTTTGAAAAAATTGTCGTCTAAATCCACCTAAAGATAATGGGAATGATGCGGTTTTATAAGTAGGATCTCTCTCTATTACTTTTACTTTTCTGCCCTCTTTAGATAAAAAATAGGCTGTAGCTGCCCCAATAATTCCACCACCTATTACTACAACGTCATCCATATTAATTTATTATTATAAGATTAATATTGAGAAATAGTGCAAAGCTACACCAAAGTAAATAAGGAATCATTAGATAGGAACTAACTACATTGACACGTTGAAATCTTAAAATGAGATTAATTATCAGTCCAATTAATAAAATTAATATAAATAAAGCTAAGATCATATTGTGAAAAACAAAGAAAACTACACTCCAAGTTGTATTAAACAACAGATGAATTAGATAAACATAAACTGTATTTTTGTCCCTACTCTTTGAGTGCCAAAATAACCATATTGCAAGTGTCATCATCAAATACAGAATAGTCCACACAGGTCCAAAAACCCAATCTGGAGGATTAAAGGTTGGTTTATTCAATAATGAATACCATGGCTCTTTATAATTAATTGTTGCTAAGCTTCCAATAGCTGAAGCTCCAAAAGTGACCAGAAGAAAGGATATAAAAGTTAAAAATTTATTTTTAAACATGTTAGTAATATATACGATTAACTATGAATAAAAAAACAATATGGATAACTGGTGCTAGTAGTGGCATTGGTGAAGCATCAGCAAGAAAATTTGCTAAAGAAGGATGGAAAGTGATCATCTCAGCAAGAAGAGTTGAGCTTTTAGAAAAACTTTCAACAGATGAAAACATATTTTCTTATCCTTTAGATGTAACTGATAGTGTTAAAGCTAAAGAAGTGTTCAAAAAAATTATAGAAGATCATGGACAGGTCGATCTTTGTATATTTAGTTCTGGAACTTACGAGAGAAAATCTGAAAAAGAATTAGATGTACAAAATATAAGACATGTGATCGAGGTTAATTTCCTTGGGGTAATAAATTGTGTTAGTGCTGTTGAAAAATATTATAAAGATAAAAATAATGGCCATATTGCTATAGTTTCATCGCCAGTAGGATATAGAGGATTGCCCAAATCTTCAGGTTATACTCCCTCTAAAGCTGCTTTAAACAATTTTACTCAAGGTATTTATTTTGATTTTAAAAAATTTAATGTCAAGGTTTCCTTAATAACTCCGGGATTTATCAAAACTGCTTTAACAGATAAAAATGAATTTAAGATGCCTTTTTTAAAAAGTACAGACTATGCAGCAGAAGAGATTTATAATGGACTAGTCAAAAAAAATAGTTTTGAAATAATTTTCCCTTTGCCAATTAAAATTATTTATAAACTAATACAAATTCTTCCAAACAAATTATATAATTATTTGATTTCAAAATCAGTAAATCGTTAGTCTTTTACAAAAACGACTGTTAATTCAGCTACTTTAAATCCAAACTTTGTCATAGTAGCTCTATTAATTGCGACACGGTCATCTTGTTTAAAAATCCAATCATCAAATGTGATTTTTAACTCTCTTCCTTTTACCGGAACTAATAAAACATATTCAAATTTAAAGGCTGGGCCATATGAATAACCTTTGGCTTTACCTACAACGTCTCCTGCAGTTCCCTCGTAATTATGTTCATCAATTTTATTTATTGTCCATTCTCTGTCTTGGACTTCACCATCATCCCAATTAAATTTTTCTTTTAAAATTAACTGTTTGCCATCCCATGTACCGTTTAAATCAGCATTAAACTGTCTTGTAACTTTACCTGATCTATTTTGTAAAACGCCCCATGCCTTAACATTTCCACTTAAATATTCTTCAATTATTAATCTTGGCTCTTTATTTTTAAAATCTTCTGGTTTCATTGCACTATTATTTGAACAACTTGTAATTAAGAAAGCACAAATTATCAATGAAATAGATTTAATTATTTTAATATTTTGCATATATGTCCTTTTTATCAGTTATTTGTTTTGAAGTGAAAATTGAATTAGATCTATATTTTTTGATTTAAATCCAGCCTCACAATAAGATAAATAAAATTCCCACATCCTTTTAAATTTTAAATCAAAACCTTGATTTTTAATTAACTCCCATTTCTTGATAAATTCATTTCTCCAAATTTCTAAAGTACTAGCATAGTGATCTGCGTAAGAAATATATGAGTTAATTGTTAACCCGTTATCTGAAACATATCTATTTATGCTGTTTTTATTGGGAAGAAATCCTCCAGGAAATATATATTTTTGAATAAAATCTTGTTTATTTTTGTATCGATCAAATAGATTGTCATCAATTGTTATTGCTTGAATAGCTGCTTTACCACCTCCTGATAAATTATTTTTGATTGTTTTAAAATATCCATCAAGATAATATTGTCCAACAGCTTCGATCATTTCTATTGAAGCAATAGAATTATATTCTCCCTGTAAATCTCTATAATCTTTAATCTCAATATTAACTTTTTCATTTAAACCACATTTGTGAATTCGCTCTTTGGCATATTCAAATTGTTTTTTTGAAATAGTAATGCAATCAAGTTTTACGTCATATTTTTTACCCAAATACTCTGCAAAACCACCCCACCCACAACCAATTTCTAAAACTTTGTCACCGTTATTTGGCTCTATTAGATCAATTAGTTTTTGATATTTGTTATTTTGTGCTTCGGATAAGTTTTTTGAATTTTCATTAAATATAGCGCTTGAATAAGTTAAAGTATCATCAAGCCATAGTGAAAAAAATTCGTTTCCTAAGTCATAGTGCTTAGCAATATTTTCCTTGCTCCTACTTTTAGTATTTTTAATAATTTTATTTTTAATAAAATTAATTAAAGGAATATCAAGTAAACCTGAAAACCTGTGAATAATTTTTATATTTCTTGCAGTAAGCTCAATCAAATTTGAAAGATTGTCTGTTTCAAATTCACCTCTCATATAAGACTCAGCAAAACCAATACTTCCACCACGAATTAAATTATAATTAAAATTTGGCTTTTTAATAATTATATTTGCACTAAGTGGTTCTTCTTGATTTCCAAACTTAAGAAGTTCTCCATCAAAAGTTTTAATCTCAAGATAACCATAATCAATCTTACTCAAAAAATTAAAAACTAATTTATCCGATATTTTATTTAAAAACATTAATTCTCAATTGTTAAATTATTTTTAATATTAAATTTTTTTTTAACTAATCTTATTCCTTTTAACCATAATTTGAACGCTTCAAAATGTATCGCAGAAATAATTTTTAAAGTCATTAAAGGATGTTTTAGATAAGATTTAATTAATTGTGAACTATTTAGTTTATTTCTTACACCATCCTGAGAAGCAAACAAAATCTTTCCATCCTTATCATATTGATCAATAACTACAGATAATTTATCTCCTGGTTTCAATATTTTAAAAAAGTACTGACAGTCCATTTCAATAAATGGAGATACATGAAATTTCTTTGAGCAATTATTTTTTATTAAATTATTTTTATCGTTCACTCTAAATACATAAGTATGTTGTTCTCCAAAAGTATTTTTTACTTCATATAAGATTGATACCAACTTTTCTTGATTGTCGTAAACAAAAAAAATACTAAGAGGATTAAATACATATCCCAATATTCTTGGGTAACACAAAAGTTTAATTTTAATATTTTCTGAATTAATATTATTTTGTTTCAGATTTTTTTTTACCCATTTGGTAAGTGATGAACCGTCTCGATCTCCATGATCTTTTTCTTGAAAACTGATTAAATTAAAACGATTTAGAGAAAAAAATCTTATTTTATCACTTAATATCTCAAGTTCAGATAAATCTATGAACAACGAAAAAACTTTATATTTAAAGAAATGCTCTTTAGGTTTAAATCGTTTATGGATTACTGTTCCAGTATAAATACAAGAGTTAATCATTAAGGTTATTCAGCATTTCAATAGATGATTTTATTCCATCTTCATGAAATCCGTAACCAAAATAACTCCCACAAAAAAGTAAATCTTTTTGATTTTGTAATTTAGACAGCTCGTGTTGCATATCCAATGCTTTTTGATCGTAATACGGATGGGTAAATCTAACTTTTTTAAGTATTTTTGACTTATCAATCTCAAAATATGGATTCAAAGTCAAAAAAATATCTTGTTCACACTTTAAATTTTGTAACAAATTTAACCAATAGCTAATAGAGTTCTTTTCAACATTTTTATCATCAATAGATGAATTCCAAGAACTCCAAGCTTTTTTGTTCTTAGGCATGGCTCTAACATCAGTATGAATATACGCTATATTTTCTTTATAGCTAAAATTAGATAGAATTTTTTTCTCATCCTCTGATGGATTATCAATTAATTCTAAGGCTTCATCTGCATGAGTTGCTACGACTACTTTATCATAATCAAAAAACTCACTTTGCCCTCCATAATATAAATCAATACCTGATGGCTTTCTTTTTAATTTTTTAACTTTATAATTTTTATAATGCTCACCACTAATGTTAGATATGATATGATTTACATAAGTTCTGCTTCTATTCGATACCGTATACCATTGAGGTCTGTTTTTTAATTTGAATAAACCATGATTCTGAAAGAATTTTAAAAAAAAACTTATTGGCATCTTACTTGCCTCTAATGGAGGCATTGACCATATAGCTGAAACCATTGGAATTATATGGTAATCTATAAATGGTTTTGATAATTTGTTTTTTTCAAGATATTCACCTAAAGTTGACTTTTCCTCTGAGATACTTTCTTGATCACTTTTTTTATAAAATTTAATTATATCAAAGAACATTTTTAAAAATTTTAAATTAAACAAATTTAATCTATTAGAGAAAATCCCATTTAATCCTTTTCCACAATATTCAAAATTGGTATTATCAACTGAAACAGAAAAAGACATGTCACTCTTTTCAATTTCAATATTATTTTCTTTAAAAAATTTTATTAAATTTGGGTATGTTTGAAAGTTAAATACAATAAAACCTATATCAACAGAGACTTTTTTTTCTCCAAATGTAAGATCAATGGTATGAGAGTGCCCCCCAAAACGGTCTTCTTTTTCAAAAAGATCTACATGATGTTTTTTTGACAAATAGTATGCAGCACTTAAACCAGAAATACCTGAGCCAACAACAGCAATTTTCATTAATTTTTATGCTGCATCTTCTTTAAACTCATCCATACTAGGACAAGTACAAAAAATATTTTTATCTCCATAAACATTATCTACTCTTGCAACTGGAGGCCAAAATTTATTTGTTTTCAAGAATTTTGCAGGATACGCTGCTTGCTGTCTGGAATATTTGTGTTCCCATTCATCTGATGAAAGTTCAATATCAGTGTGAGGTGCATTTTTAATTGGATTATCTACTTTATCAAATTTACCAGACTTAATCATTTCTATTTCTGTTTTAATGTTTATTAAAGTATCACAAAATCTATCTATTTCCGGTAAGCTTTCACTCTCAGTTGGTTCAATCATCATTGTACCAGCAACTGGCCACGACATTGTTGGTGCATGGAAACCATAGTCTATTAATCTTTTTGCAATGTCTTCCTCACTCACACCAGTTTCACTTTTAATTGATCTAATATCGATTATACATTCATGAGCAACATTCCCATTAGTACCTTTGTATAAAATTGGAAAATGGTTTTTTAATCTATGAGCTATGTAATTGGCGTTTAAAATAGCAACTTCTGTAGCTAATTTTAAACCTTGAGATCCCATCATTTTTATATACATCCATGAAATAGATAAAATACTTGAACTACCCCAAGGTGCTGCAGATACTGCGCCTATACCTGTTGCAGGACCACAATCTTTAATCACTGGATGATTGGGCAAATAAACTTGTAAATGTCTTTTGCAAGCAATTGGACCCATACCTGGTCCTCCACCACCATGTGGAATACAGAAAGTTTTGTGTAAGTTTATATGACAAACATCTGGACCAAAATTTCCAGGTTTTGCAATACCTACGAGCGCATTTAGGTTTGCACCATCCATATAAACTTGACCACCATGTTTATGAATTAAATCACAGATATCTGATATTTTTTCTTCAAAAACACCGTGTGTAGATGGATATGTAACCATCAAAGCTCCAAGATTTTCTGAATGTGTTTCTGCTTTTTTCTTTAAATCTTCAAAATCTACATTCCCTTCTTTATCACAATCAACTACTACAACTTTCATTCCAACCATTTGTGCACTTGCTGGATTTGTTCCATGTGCTGAGCTGGGTATTAAACATATATTTCTATTTTCTTCACCTCTTTCTAAGTGATATTTTCGTATTACCATTAATCCCGCATATTCACCTTGAGCGCCTGCATTTGGCTGAAGTGAAACTCCAGAAAAACCAGTGATTGATCTTAACCAATTTTTAAGATCAGTGAATAATTCTCTATAACCCTCCATCTGTTCAACAGGCACAAACGGATGAGGCTCAGCTAATTCTCTCCATGAAATAGGTATCATTTCTGCAGTAGCATTCAATTTCATAGTACATGATCCTAGTGCAATCATGGTTCTATTGAGAGCTATATCCTTATCTTCTAACTTTTTAAGATATCTAAGCATTGCTGTCTCTGAATGATATAAATTAAAAACAGGGTGTTCTAAATATTTAGAAGTTCTAATTAAATTTTTTGGTAAATTTACTAAATTTGCTACAGGGTCTTCTTTTTTAATTGACTCTGCTGCATTAAAAATTTTTAGTAGTTGGTTTACTCTATAAACATTTTTTCTTTCATCGAAAGATACAGATAACATTTCCGAATTTACTTTTCTAATATTAACTTTTTGATTTAAAGCATTTTCAAAAATCTGATCAGTCTTTTCTTTAGTAATAATAGTTACAGTATCAAAAAAATAATCTGAATATAATTCATATCCAGATTGTTTAATTTTATCAGCAAA
Organism: uncultured Pelagibacteraceae bacterium; assembly: GCA_902526595.1. Lineage (GTDB taxonomy): Bacteria > Pseudomonadota > Alphaproteobacteria > Pelagibacterales > Pelagibacteraceae > Pelagibacter. The sequence goes on from CABZLO010000026.1 coordinate 8,491, forward strand.
ATTTTTTGCTAATTGAGATACTCTTTCAGAAATGTTTTTAATTCCATCAGGTCCATGATAAATAGCATATGCTGCTGACACAATTGCTAACAAGGCTTGAGCTGTACAAATGTTGCTTGTAGCTTTATCTCTTCTTATGTGCTGTTCTCTTGTTTGTAATGATA
>CABZLO010000027.1 GCA_902526595.1 uncultured Pelagibacteraceae bacterium
TATTATTACTCCTTTGTACTTCAATTTCGATGAGACGGTGTATATATTTAAAATGTTGCTGATTGATAATGAGCAATTTTACTCAGGTTTAAGCTTTATTGAAAACTATAAAATTATTGAAATAGCTATTGGTTTAAGTGCACTATCAAGTATTATTTTATTTTTAATTGAGTTTAACTTTAAAAAATTTGCAATTTTATTAGATTTTTTCTCAATTATTATTTTAAACTATTACCTATCTCCATTAGTTGCATTCACAATTTACTTTTGTTTTTTACATTCTATTAGGCACACAATTTCACTTTCAGTTGAAATGGATAACACAAACCTAAAAAACGGTTTTCAGTTATTTGTTAAAAAAGCTTTTCCATTAACTGTTTTGACTGCTATTTTCTGTTTAGTGGGTCTTTATTTCCTAAATAATGTCTATGAATTAGATAGTGCGATATTAAAAATAACTTTTATAGGTTTGGCGTCTTTGACCTTTCCACATATATTGCTGGAATATTTTTTAGAAAAAAATGAAAAATAAAGAATTAAAAATACTATTATCTGCACCACGTGGGTTTTGTGCAGGTGTTGAAAGAGCAATTGAAATTGTTGAAAAATCAATTCAAAAATTTGGTGCTCCAGTTTACGTTCGTCATGAAATAGTTCACAACAAGCACGTAGTTGATGATTTAAAGAATAAAGGAGCCATATTTGTAGAAGAGCTTGAAGAAATTAAGGATAAAACTAGACCTGTTATTTTTTCTGCTCATGGTGTGCCCAAAAAAATACCAGAAGATGCAAAAAACTATAAGATGACTTATGTTGATGCAACATGTCCCTTGGTTTCAAAAGTACATAGAGAAGCAGAAAATCTGAATAAAGCTGGATATCACATTATTTTAATTGGACACAAAAACCATCCAGAAGTTGTTGGAACTATGGGACAACTCCCAAATGGTGCAGTAAAACTAATTCAGAATGAGTATGAGGCTAAAAATTATCAAACTGAAAAATTTGACAAAATTGCGTATATAACTCAAACAACATTATCAGTAGACGACACCAAAGAGATAATAAAAATCTTAAAAAATAAATATCCATCAATGAAAGAACCAATGAAGGAAGATATTTGTTATGCCACAACAAATAGGCAGGCTGCTGTTAAGAATATTGCAAAACAATGTGAAATGTTTTTTGTGATTGGAAGTAGAAATTCCTCAAACTCTGTAAGATTAGTTGAAGTTGCAAAAAAATCAGGATGTAAGAATGCTCACTTAATTCATTCCGAAAGTGAAATTCCATATGATGAAATAGAAAAGTTTAATACTATAGGTATATCATCAGGTGCGTCTGCTCCAGAAATTTTAGTTGAGAATTTCATAAATGCACTAAAAAATAAATTCACTATAAGTATAAATGAAGTTGAAATAATAAAAGAAAATGTAATTTTTAAAGTCCCCAACAAATTAAATTAGATGGCTGTTTATACAAAAATAGATAGGGATGATATTAGACTAATAAATAATAAGTTTAATATTGAAAAAATTATAAACTTTCAAGGAATTAAACAAGGAATTGAAAATACTAATTATTTATTAAAATCAAAGAATAAAAAATTTATATTAACTATTTTTGAAAAAAGAGTTTCAAAAAAAGAAGTCCCTTTTTTTATGAAATTAATGGATAATTTAAATAGCTCTAAAATAAATTGTCCAAAACCTCTGAGAACCAAAAATAATAGTTATCTAATAAAATTAAAAAAAAAGACTGCCTGTATTGTCTCTTTTTTAAAAGGAAAAGATAAAAAAAAACTTAATATCAAAGATTGTTACTCTGTTGGAAAAATTACTGCGCGAATGCATTTAGTTACAAAAAAACTAAAACTTTATCGCAAAAACTCAATGGGTATTAAAAATCTTAATCCTTTGTTAAAAAGTATAAAGTTTAAAGGCAATAGATTTTCAAAAATAAATTTTCTTTTAAAAAACAATTTGAAGGATATCAATAAGCATTGGCCAAAAAGATTACCAAACGGCATTATTCATGGAGATTTATTTATTGATAATATCTTTTTCAAAAAAAATGAACTCTCAGGGATTATAGATTTTTACTTTGCTGCAAACGATTATTTTATGTATGAGATTGCAATTTGTATTAATGCTCTATGTTTTGACCTAAAGGGTAAAAAATTTTCAATGAATAAACAAAAAATTAAAAGTTTAATTAAAGGCTATGAGAGTATTAAGAAAATTTCCTCTAGAGAAAAAAATGCTATTAATGTCTTATGCAGAGGGGCAGCTTTGCGTTACTTATTAACTAGACTTTATGATTATTCTAACACTCCTAAAACGGCTTTAATAAAGATAAAAAATCCTAACGAGTATTATCAAAAACTACTTACTCATAATAGCTTAAATTCTTATAAAGATTATTTACCCAGATGATTAAAATTTATACAGATGGTTCCTGCCTGTCTAATCCAGGAAATGGTGGATGGGCTGCAATAATTAATATCAATGGAGAAATTAAAAAGATTAGTGGAAATGAAAAAAATACAACAAACAACAGAATGGAACTTATGGCTCCAATTAATGCCTTAAAAAATATAAACTCAAAAGATCCAATAGAGATATTTACAGATTCAAAGTATGTAAAAAATGGAATTACTGAGTGGATTAATACTTGGGTATTAAATAACTGGAAAACATCAAAAAAAGAGAATGTTAAAAACAAAGATTTATGGCTTGAATTACATAAACTAAACCAATCCTTAAACATAAAATGGAATTGGGTTAAAGCACATGCCGGAAACCCTCTGAATGAAGAAGTGGATATGTTGGCTAAAAAAGCAGCTAATTTAAATTGAAACTAAAAAATTCTCTGCAGCTGACATCTCACAGGTCGCTGTATCTTCTTCAGCTTTTATCTTAGTTGCAATATTATTTTCAACCAGCATAGTATATCTTGCTGATCGCGTTCCTTGACCTCTGTCAAATCTATCAATATCTGCACCAATTAATTTAGTAAATTCACAGTATGGATCTGCTGCCATAAAAATCTTGTCCTCTACCTTTTGACTATCACCCCAAGCTTTCATAACATTTGGATCATTTACTGAAACACAAATAATTTTGGTAATCCCTTTTTTTTTAGCAGCTTCAAAATTGTTAACATAACCTGGCAAATGTTTAGCGGAGCAAACTTTAGTAAAAGCTCCAGGAACCCCTATAACTATTGTTTTATTATTATTAAACAACTCAGATGTAGATATTTTTTTTGGAGCGCCGGTTTCATCTAAATAGTAAAATTCTGAATTTGGAATTTTATCTCCCTCTTTAATTTTCATTTAATTTTTCCTAAAATATATAGTTTAATTTCTTCGAGATTATTTTCAATTATACCATAATTTTCTTTCTCATCCAAAATAAACTTTAATTCATTTGGTAAATCAGATTTCAAGTTTATAGCCTTTAAAATTGCATCTGGAAATTTACATGGGTGTGCAGTTGCAAGAACAATATTGTTTCCTTTTAAATCATGTTTATCAAAAGCTCCATACCCTATAGCGGTGTGTGGATCTAAAACCATATTAAATTTTTCATAAATATTTTTTATCACATTTAGTGTTTCCTGCTCACTCATTCTTGCCGACAAAAAATCTTGATTAATTTTTTTTAATTTCTCATCGTCGATTGAATATTTACCATTCTGTTTAATGGTTTTCATATCATCTAAAGTTTGTGAACTATCATGATTATTTAAATCATAAATTAATCTCTCAAAATTACTTGCAATTTGAATGTCCATACTTGGCGAAATAGTTTCAGAGACATGTTCAGCCTCATATTTACCTTTTGAAATAGCTCTATGTAAAATGTCGTTTTGATTTGTAGCTACTATTAATTTATTAATTGGAAGACCCAACTTCTTTGCCAAATAACCTGCATATACATCTCCAAAATTTCCAGTTGGTACTGAAAAATTTATTGGCTGATTGTGATCCTCGGCTAAAAAATAACAATAAAAATAATATACACTTTGCGCAATAATTCGGGCCCAATTAATTGAATTAACACCAGACATGTTTATCTGATTAGAAAATTCTTTATCTGAAAACATGGATTTAACTAAATTTTGACAATCATCGAAGTTACCTCTTACAGCAATATTGAATACATTCTCATCTTTTCCAGTTGTCATTAATTTTCTTTGAACAGGTGAAATACGGTTATGAGGATGCAGAACAAATATATTTAAGTTTTTTTTTCCTTTAATTGCATCTATGGCAGCTGCACCAGTATCTCCTGATGTAGCAACTACAATATTAATTTTTTCATTTTCATTATTTAAATAAAATTCATAAAAATTACCCAAGAGTTGCATTGCGACATCTTTAAAAGCTAAGGTTGGACCATGAAACAATTCAAGCACGGAACGGTCACCCACTTTAATAAGATCAATAACATTATCTTTTCTGAAAACTGAGTAGGATTTTTCTATTATTTTACTTAATTCACCTTCTGAAGTAAAATTACCAATAAATGGATGAATAATTTTTTTTGCTAAATCTGAGTAACTTAGTTTTTTAAAATCACTAATTTCAGACTCTGAATATTTGTGTAAAGTCTCTGGGATAAAAAGACCGCCATCATCAGCAAGGCCTTTAATAAAAACATCTTTAAATTCAAAGTTTTTTGATTTGTCTCTTGTGCTTATATACTTCATCTAATAATTTTTTTTTCTAAAATATAGATATATTAAAAGAATTGAAATCGCCATTGAAAACCAAGTAATTGCATACTTTTTATGATTGTTTGAAATTTTTGCAGTTATAATTCTTGGTTTAGGAATTTCGTAATTTCCATTTAAATAGATAATATAATTAGAAAATTTTCTTCCAGTCTGATTAAAAATGTCATCTCTATCAAGGGTGAACCAATAATTTTTTTTAATTTCATTTTGGGGCTTAAATATACTTGACTTGTTTTGCAACATTAAAGTTCCAAATATTTCATTCTGATTGATTTCATTAATTTCTGGTAAATCTTTTTTATCAAAAGGTATCCAACCTCTATTAATTAAATAGTTTTCATTTCCAATCGATATTGGGTTAACTACTTCAAACCCAGGTTTTCCTTTTTCATTCAAATGATAAAGATAAATTTGATTGTCAAAATCAATTTGACCTGAAGTTTTTATCCTTAAATAGTTTTTTTTATTTGTTTGAGTTAATTCTACTGGATCATTTTTTAAAGAATTTTCGATTTGATTTATTAAATCAAGCTTCCAATTTAGTCTATAAATTTGCCAGAAACCTAATGATAAAAGGATAAGAATTATAAACCAAACAAATACTGAAAATAAAAATTTATTCTTCAAGGGTTATATATTAACTTCCCCAAATATATATAGCAGCAAATAAAAATAACCAAACAACATCAACAAAATGCCAGTACCAAGCAGCTGCTTCAAATCCAAAATGATGGTCTTTTGTAAAGTGACCTAATTTACCTCTCCATAAACAAACAGCTAAAAATATTGTTCCAACTATTACGTGAAATCCATGAAAACCCGTTGCCATATAAAAAACTGCTCCATAAATATGACCTGAATAATCAAAAGTAGCATGATGGTATTCGTATGCTTGCAGTAATGTAAAAAAGAAACCAAGTGCAACCGTTGCTGTTAATCCTTGAATAAATCCTTTTCTATCACCCTCTAGCAAAGAATGATGAGACCACGTGACGGTAGTTCCTGATAATAATAATACCAAAGTATTAATAAGAGGAATATCCCATGGATCAAATGTTTCTATGTCTTTTGGCGGCCACACGTTTCCAACAAATTCATTTGGAAATAGACTAATATCAAAGTAAGCCCAGAACCAAGCAACAAAAAACATTACTTCTGATGCAATAAATAATGTCATTCCATAACGGTGATGAATTTGCACAACAGGGGTATGATGACCTTGATGTTCTGCTTCAATCACCACATCTCTGAACCACATATAGGCTCCATAAATTACTAGTGCTAACCCAAGATACATTCCCCACGAAACATCGTTATGCATATAAAAAATTGTGCCTATGGCTAATACTAAGCATGAAAAAGATACATAGATTGGCCAAGGACTTGGGTCTACTAAATGATAGTCATGTTTTTTTTCAGCTGACATTTTCGGCGATTATGATTGTTTATAGTAATCTGTCGAGAAAAAAGTATACGACATAGTTACATCCTGTAAATTTTTTACGGTTGGATCATTTACAAGTTCTGGGTCTAAATAAAAAGTCATAACATAAGTGGCTTTTTCTCCAGCTTTCAGCTCCTGTTTTTCAAAACAAAAACAACCTAATTTACTATAGTATTTTCCAAAACTTGAAGGTGAAACGTTAAAGCTAGCAACTCCATAAGTGGTGTCATTACCATAATTTTCTACTTCAAATTCTATTTTGTTAACTTGACCAACTTTAACATCCATTACATTAGATTTTGCTTTAAAATCCCAGGTAAGATTATTAACATTAGTATCAAATCTAACACTTACAATTTTATCTAAAACCATTTTTGGTGGTTCTTTAGAAATTTGTGTTGTTCCTCCAAAACCAGTCACTCTACAAAATAAATCATAAAGTGGTACAGCGGCAAAAGACAAGCCAAGCATTATGCAGAATATTCCAGCAAGTAGTATTGGGGTTAAAGTTTTTTTCTTCATCATATCTGTCTATCAAAGACTCCAACGTTATATAAAGTAAACACAAACAAGAAAACCATAAAAGCTAAAATTGCTATAGCAGTTAATATATTCTTTTTTTTAGTTTTTTTATCTGGTGCCATCATAAAATTTTATCAATCAAAAAAAGAACAAATATCAGAAATAAATATAAAATTGAATATCCAAAAATAGTTTTTGCTTTCTTTGAATTAAATTTATTTTTCTTAAATTTGTAAAGTTCCAAACATAGAAAGTTATAGTAAAGTGTTAAAATTAATGATGGTAGCAAAAAAACTAGACTTACAAAACCAATAGCATATGGCATGACAATGACCGGTAACATTAATAATGAATAAATTAATATATTTAATTTTGTACTCTCTACTCCATTAGTTAATGGTAGCATTGGAATTTTTGCTCTTTTATAATCATCAGATTTATACAGGCTTAAAGCCCAGAAATGGGATGGAGTCCAAAAAAAGATTATTAAAAAGAATGTTATTGGCTCTAATGAAAGTGAATTCGTAGCAATTGTCCAACCAATTACTGGTGGTAAAGCTCCAGCTGCACCTCCTATTACTATGTTTTGAGGAGTTTTTCTCTTCAGCCAAATTGTATAGACAAAAACATAAAATAAGATCGTAGATAGTAATAAACCGGCTGATATTCTATTCGCAAAATAATCTAACGCTATTACAGAAAATATTGATAACGTAATACCAAAGACCAATGCCTGATTTTTGTTTACTTTTCCAGTTGGAATTGGCCTTAAACAAGTTCTGGACATTAATGCATCTAAATCAGACTCGTACCACATATTAAGTGCACCTGCTGCGCCTGCGCCTATTGAAACTAAAATTATACCAATAATTGCATCTTTTGTGGGTACTATATTTGGTGCCATTAACAATCCAACAGCGCATGTAAAGATAACTAATGACATTACTCTTGGCTTCATTAGTTTAAATAATTCGGATAAATTAAAAACGTCTTCCTGACTTAAATTTCTGTTTTTTAATTTAGACTTAATCATTAATTTTCTGTTTAAAAAATCTAGGTTAAAAAATTAACTTATTGATTTTTCAACACTTTCATCATCTTCAAATTTTGGCAATTCTTCAAAAGTATGAAAATTTGGTGGAGATGGTACAGTCCACTCTAAAGTTGTAGCTCCTTCTCCCCAAGGGTTTTGAGCTGCAGCTTTTTTCTTTGAAAATGCATAAATTAAATTAGCAAAAAATACCACTAATCCTAGAACTGAAATATATGATCCTATCGATGATATATAATTCCATCCTGCAAAAGCATCAGGGTAGTCAGCGTATCTTCTTGGCATTCCAGCAAGACCTAAAAAGTGCTGAGGGAAGAATACTAAATTGACACCAATGAAAGTTAACCAGAAATGTAATTGACCCATCCATTCTGAATATTCATATCCAGACATCTTTCCAAACCAATAATAGAAACCTGCAAATATTGCAAAAACTGCCCCTAAAGATAAAACATAGTGAAAGTGTGCAACGACATAATAAGTATCATGCATTGCCGTATCAACACCCGCATTAGCCAAGACAACTCCTGTAACTCCACCAACTGTAAATAAAAATATAAAACCTAATGCCCATACCATTGGTGTTTTAAATGAGATAGATCCACCCCACATCGTTGCAATCCATGAAAATATTTTGATTCCTGTAGGAACCGCAATAATCATTGTTGCTGCTAAAAAGTATGCTTTTGTGTCAGTACTTAAACCAACTGTATACATATGGTGAGCCCATACAACAAAACCAACAATTCCAATTGCAACCATTGCATAAGCCATTCCCAAATATCCAAATACAGGTTTTTTAGAAAATGTCGAAACAATATGACTTATCATTCCAAAACC
>CABZLO010000028.1 GCA_902526595.1 uncultured Pelagibacteraceae bacterium
TTATTATTTATCGCATAGGAACATGTTTATAATACTTGCATATGAGAACAAAAGTAGTACATAATAATTTCATGATTCGAGTGTTAATAATTAATAAAAAAGAGGCAAGTAATGACAAAAAATAATTTAAAGGTAGTCAAATCTACTAAAGATCAAGAAATGGATGTTAAAGAAAAGAATAAAGCGTTAGACGCTGCGATAGCTCAAATTACAGATAATTTTGGAAAAGGCTCAGTAATGAAGCTTGGCGAGAAAAGAGCTATGGATATTGAGTCAATATCTACAGGATCTTTAAGTTTAGATTTAGCATTAGGAATAGGTGGATTGCCCAAAGGAAGAATTGTTGAAGTTTACGGACCAGAGTCATCTGGAAAAACAACATTAGCATTACAAGTTGTTGCTGAAGCACAAAAAGCTGGAGGCATTTGTGCATTCGTTGATGCAGAGCATGCTTTAGATCCAGTTTATGCAAAAAAATTAGGTGTTAACACTGAAGAACTTTTAATTTCACAACCTGATGCTGGTGAGCAAGCTTTAGAAATTGCTGACACACTAGTAAAATCAGGCTCTATTTCAGTAATTGTTATCGACTCTGTTGCAGCTCTAACACCAAAAGCTGAAATTGAAGGAGAGATGGGAGATCATCATGTTGGTCTTCAGTCAAGATTAATGAGTCAGGCTTTAAGAAAATTAACTGGTTCGATTTCTAACACAAATACAATGATGATTTTCATTAATCAAATCAGAATGAAAATTGGAGTTATGTTTGGAAGTCCTGAAACAACATCAGGTGGAAACGCACTTAAATTTTATTCATCAGTAAGAATGGACATTAGAAGAATTGGTGCCATTAAAGATAAAGATGAAATTATTGGTAACTCAACAAGAGTTAAAGTAGTTAAAAACAAAGTTGCTCCACCATTTAAAGTTGTAGAGTTTGACTTGATGTATGGAAGAGGAATTAGCAAGATGGGTGAACTGGTAGATCTTGGTTCTAAAGCAGATATAATTGAAAAATCTGGTGCATGGTATGCTTATAAGGGTGAGAAAATTGGTCAAGGTAGAGAAAATGCTAAGACTTATTTAGCTCAAAATCCTCAAGTTGCTGCAGAAATTGAAATGGCTATCAGAGAGAAAGCAGGTGTAATTTCTAAGAAAATAGAGGGAAATCCACTTGATCCTGACAAAATTGAGAAAGAAAAAAAAGTAGCTGAAAAAGAAGAAGCTGAAAAAGCAGAAGCTACTCCTCCATCTAAAAAGAATTAATAGGTCATCTTTATTAATAAAAGGCGCTTAAATTAAGCGCCTTTTTTCCCTATCGATATCTAGACATAGAATTAAAAAGCTGTATTTTAAAAATATGGCAGACAAAACGCTTAATGAAATAAGGAATACTTTTTTAAAGTATTTTGAAAAAAATGACCATAAGATTGTTGAATCTAGCAATTTAGTTCCCAATAACGACCCTACATTGATGTTTGCCAACTCTGGCATGGTTCAGTTTAAAAATGTATTCACAGGCTTAGAAAAAAGAGATTATGTAAGAGCGACTACTTCTCAAAAATGTGTCAGGGCAGGAGGAAAACACAACGATCTTGAAAATGTTGGTTATACACCTCGTCATCACACATTCTTTGAAATGTTAGGAAACTTTTCTTTTGGAGATTATTTTAAAGAACAAGCAATTCATTATGCTTGGGATTTAATCACTAAAGATTTTGGCATTGATAAAGACCGGCTTTATGTAACTGTATTTCACGAAGATGATGAAGCATTCAATTTTTGGAAGAAAATAGCGGGTTTTAGCGATGACAGAATTATTAGAATAGCTACATCTGATAATTTTTGGTCAATGGGGGAAACGGGTCCTTGTGGACCTTGTTCTGAAATTTTTTTTGACCACGGAGATCATTTAACTGGAGGATTACCTGGCTCCAAAGATGAAGATGGAGACAGATTTATTGAGATTTGGAATTTAGTCTTTATGCAATATGAGCAAGTTTCAAAAGAAAAAAGAATAAATTTACCAAAACCATCAGTTGATACTGGAATGGGATTGGAGAGAATAGCTGCTTTATTGCAAGGTTCACATGATAACTATGAAACAGATCATTTTAAAAAAATAATTAGTTCAGCAACCGAGATTATAAAAGTTAAATCAGATAAATCTAATCTTGCAAGCTTTAGAGTAATTGCTGATCATTTAAGAGCAAGCTCTTTTTTAATTGCAGAAGGTGTTTTACCCTCCAATGAAGGAAGAGGATATGTGCTTAGAAGAATTATGAGAAGAGGAATGAGACACTCACACTTGTTAGGATCTAAGAAACCAGTTTTTTATAATTTGTTTGACACTCTTAAAAATGAAATGTCAGGAAATTATCCAGAACTTGTAAGAGCTGAGTCCTTGATTAAAGAAACTTTGAGAATGGAAGAGGAAAAATTTCTAGTACTACTTGATAGAGGAATTAAAATTTTAAATGATGAAATTTCTAAAATTGATAAAGTTTTACCGGGTGAAGTAGCATTTAAATTATATGACACTTACGGTTTCCCATTAGATCTTACTGAAGATATTTTAAGAAATAAATCAATGTCCATTGATACAGATAAGTTTAAATCTTTAATGAAAGAAAGTAGAGAACTTGCTAAAAAAAATTGGAAAGGTTCAGGAGATGCTGCAGTTGAGGATATTTGGTTTGGAATTAAAGATAGATTAGAGCCAACTGAATTTTTAGGTTACGAAACAAATCAAGCTGAAGGTGTTGTTTTGTCTTTATTAAAAGAAAATAAGGAAGTTGATCAACTAAAAAAAAACGATGAGGGGATGATTATAGTAAATCAAACTCCATTTTATGGAGAGTCTGGAGGTCAAGTAGGAGATACTGGTGAGATTGTATCAAATGAATTTAAATTTGAGGTAACAGATGTTCAGAAAAAACTTGGAGACCTATTTGTACATTACGGGAGAGTGGTTAGTGGTTCTATAAAGCTTAATGATAGCGTTGAAATGAAGATAAATATTGAAAGGAGAGATGATACTAGAGCTTATCACTCTGCAACTCACCTTTTACATGAGTCTTTAAGAAGAGTACTAGGAGATCATGTTACCCAAAAAGGTTCTCTTGTAGAGCCTAGCAGATTGAGATTTGATTTTAGTCATATGAAGCCAATCCAAAATGATGAAATAGATAAGATAGAGAAATTTGTAAATAATATGGTTTCAAAAAAGTCAGATGTAAAAACTAGGTTAATGACACCTGATGAAGCCGTAGAAAAAGGAGCTTTAGCTTTATTTGGTGAAAAATATGGTGATGAAGTGAGGGTTCTTTCTATGGGAGATGAAGATGGAAAGTATTTCTCCACAGAATTATGTGGTGGAACCCATGTTAAGAATACTGGAGATATTGGAAAATTTAAAATAGTCAGCCAATCTTCAATAGCTGCAGGAGTAAGAAGAATAGAGGCTTTAAGAGATAAACAATTGGAAGATTATTTAAAAAATAAAGAAAAACTCTCAGTATTATCCTCTGAAAAAGATGAAGAAACTATTAAAGATTTAAGTCAGCAAATCACTAAGCTTGGAGGGAAACCTAGCCTAGATAATTCAGATCAAAAAAATTTAATCAAAAATTTAACAAAACAATTAGAAACTCTTTCTATAAATTCAATTTTAAATGACAAATCAAAAAATATTATTAAAGACCAAGATGTTAATGGAATAAAATTAAGACTTCAAAAAGTTGATGATCTTCCTCCAAAAGAGTTAAGAAAATTAGTAGATCAAGGTAAAAAAGATTTATCCGAAGGTATTGTGGTAGTTTTTGCAAGCAAAGATGACAAAGTAGGAATAGCAGTAGGGATTACAGAAAGCTTAACAAGTAAATATGATGCTGTTAAATTTGTTAAAATTGGATCTGAGATTATTGGTGGTCAGGGTGGTGGAGGAAGAAAAGATTTTGCTCAAGCTGGTGGCCAGGATCAGTCAAAAATTGAAGATGCTTTTGAAAAACTTAAGGCTTTAATTTAATTTTGCTTTAAGATTGCCATCAATTTCATCTAAAAATTGATTAGTCGTTAAGTATTTACTTGATGGGCCAATTAGTATTGCTAAATCTTTTGTCATAGCTCCGTTTTCAACACAATCAATACAAACTTTTTCAATTGTTTGGGCAAATTTAATTAATTCATTATTATTATCTAGCTTTCCTCTATGAGCTAGACCTCTAGTCCATGCAAATATAGATGCGATAGGATTTGTTGAAGTTTCTTTACCTTGTTGATGCATCCTATAATGTCTTGTCACCGTTCCATGAGCAGCTTCTGCTTCTATAATTTTCCCATCTGGAGTAAGAAGAGTACTAGTCATTAATCCTAATGAACCATAGCCTTGCGCCATAGTATCAGACTGAACATCACCATCATAATTTTTACAAGCCCAAATATATTTACCACTCCATTTCATTGCACATGCAACCATGTCATCAATCAATCTATGTTCATAAGTTAAATTATTTTTATCAAAATCTTCTTTATATTCATTCTCAAATACTTCTTGGAAGATATCTTTAAATCTACCATCATACTGTTTTAGAATTGTATTTTTTGTCGACATATAAACTGGCCATTTTTTTATTAATCCATAGCTGAAACATGATCTTGCAAAATCTTGAATAGATTTATCTAAATTATACATTGAAAGTGCTACCCCTGGACCAGTGAAATTAAATACCTCGTATTTTATCTCGTCTTTTCCATCTTCTGATGTCCACTTAACTTCCATTTTTCCTTTACCAGGAACTTTAAAATCAGTTGCTCTGTACTGATCTCCAAAAGCATGTCTTCCTATAATTACTGGATCTGTCCAAGAGGGAACAAGTTTTGGAATATTTTTACAGATAATTGGTTCTCTAAAAACAGTCCCCCCAATAATATTTCTGATAGTACCGTTTGGTGATCTCCACATTTTCTTTAGGTCAAATTCCTCTACCCTTGCTTCATCAGGAGTAATCGTTGCACATTTAATCCCGACTCCAATCTTTTTGATGGCATTTGCCGAGTCTATTGTGATTTGATCATCCGTATTATCACGGCTTTTCATACCAAGATCGTAATATTCTATGCCCAAATCAAGATATGGTAGGATAAGTTTATTCTTAATGAACTCCCATATAATTCGAGTCATTTCATCACCGTCTAACTCTACAACTGGGTTTTTTACCTTGATTTTACTCATTAAAATAAAAATTATCTTATTAATTGAATTTGATTGGTTTATATACATATTAATCAAAAATTAGCAAATAGAAGAATATGTTTACCAAGATATTTCCAAAAATTCATACGGAGGGATATAAGTTTTTAGTTATTGCTGCCTTCATAACTATTATTTTATTAATCATTAACAACTTTTTAGGCCTGATTGGTTTGTTGTTAACGATATGGGTTTATTATTTTTTTAGAGACCCTGACAGAATTATTATAGGTGATGATAATTATCTTGTGAGTCCTGCTGATGGGGAAATTATAAAAGTTGAAGAAGTAGATGGACCAAAAGAAGTTGGTCTTGAAAATAAAAAATTTAAAAAAATTAGTATTTTTATGAATGTATTTGATTGCCACGTAAATAGAACTCCTTGTTCAGGAACAGTTGAAGACATATTATATAAACCTGGAAAATTTTTTAATGCATCATTAGATAAAGCAAGTGAAGAAAATGAAAGAAACTATTACAAAATAAAAGATAGGCACGGTAATGATATCATAGTGGTACAAATTGCAGGTTTAGTAGCAAGAAGAATTGTTTGTGAAACAGACAAAAACCAAGAACTAAACCAAGGTGACAGAATTGGTATGATAAGGTTTGGAAGTCGTGCAGATGTTTATTATGAAAATTATGAGCCTCTTGTAAAAGTTGGTCAAACAGCAATCTCTGGTGAGACTTTATTGGCCAAAAAATAGTTATGTTAAAACCAAAAAATAATTTTAAAGTTGTTACTGACAAAAAAACAGCAAGAGTAATTTTACCCAATATGCTTACATTAATTGGAGTTTGTATTGGGTTAACTTCAATTAGATTTGCCTTAGATGGAAGATTTGAGTTTGCAATTGTTGCTATAATCTTAGCAGCAGTAATAGATGGATTAGATGGACGAATTGCAAGATTAATTAAAGGGACCTCAAAAGTTGGAAAAGAACTAGACTCTTTAACTGATATGATTAGCTTTGGTGTTGCTCCAGCTTTTATCATGTATTTCTGGAAATTGAATACACTAGGAAGATTTGGTTGGTTAGTTTGTCTTATATATGTAATTTGTGTTGCTCTGAGATTAGCTCGATTTAATGTTAATTCTGGACAAGAACCTTCGTGGAGAGATAACTTTTTTGAAGGTGTGCCATCTCCAGCTGGTGGAATACTAGTTTTGACGCCATTGATATTCAGTATGACTAATTTTGAATTCATTACGATTAATTATGACATAGCTGTACCAATCTTTTTTATTCTAACTTCATTATTATTAATAAGTAAGTTCCCCAGTTATTCTTTTAAGAAAATTGTTATTCAAAGAAAAACAACAATTTTCCTTTTATTTGGGATAGTTTTATTTTTTGGTCTACTTTTGATCTATCCATTTAATCTAATAACAATAAGTGCAATTATTTATTTGGCAATGCTACCTATAAGTTTTTTTCATTATCAAAAGTTAAAAAAACAAAATGAGGATCAAAATTTCAAACATGAGGATGATGATCTTGAAGATATTTTGTAATGAAAAAAAATGTAATTGTTTCACTTGCAGATGCCAACTACTATCCTTTATTAAATGAATTAATAAATTCTATTAAAAGATTTGAAAAAAGTAGAGATATTGCAATATGCATTTTAGATGCTGGACTTTCTGATCAACAAAAAGATGAATTATCTTCTAATGTAGATGAAATTAAATCTGCAGAGTGGGATATAAAAGTTCCTGATAGTAAAATCAAAGGTCGTGAATGGTTAAAGAGCCAAGTTTCTAGGGCCTTCCTACCAAAATATTTCCCTAATTATGAAAAATATCTTTGGATCGATTGCGATGCATGGGTGAATGATTGGCAAACTATAGAATTATACTTTAAAGCATGTGAAAATGAAAAATTAGGAATTACGCAAACTATAGGTCCTGGTTACAAAATTACTTCACGGGTTGATTGGGTTATTGGTAAACTTGCTATTATAAAGTCACAAAATTTTAAACATGCTATTAAATCAAAAATTAGTTATTAAAAAGCAAGAAAATTAGCATTTGCTCCACACATTAATATTGGAGTTTTCTCGTTAGAAAAAAAATCTAATACTTGGGAAAAATGGCAAGAGAATTTAAAACAAACCCTCAAAGGAGGAGATATATTCGGATCTGAGCAACTTGCAATGAATATGTCTGTCTATATTGATAATGTTGAAACAGAATTTTTACCTTTAAATTGTAATTGGATAACTAGTAATCTTTTACCAAAATTTGACGAAGTGAATAATACTTTTGTAGAACCTTACCTGCCAAATTACAAGATAGGTATAATGCATCTTGCTGCAGGAATCTGGAAGGACAATAAAGACATGAGATTAAATAAAGAAATCGAAATAGATATTAAAACACTTCAAGGTAAAATTTTAAATAAAAGTTTAAGATTTATAAATTAGTTGAAAAAAAATAAAATTTCTAAAAATTGGGTTAATAAACAAAGAAGAGATATCTACGTAAGACAATCTAAAGTAGATGGATATAGAGCAAGATCTGCTTATAAATTGATTGAAATTGACGAAAAATTTAAAATATTTAAAGGAGGATTATCAGTAATTGATATAGGGGCAGCCCCAGGTAGTTGGTCGCAATATTCATTAAAAGTAATTAAAAATGGAAAGCTTATTTCGATCGATCTTAA
>CABZLO010000029.1 GCA_902526595.1 uncultured Pelagibacteraceae bacterium
GTAGGAATTATACTTGCATATATTGGAACTTTTTTGTTCAAAGGTACATTTAATTATTTATTTGAAATTCCACACAACAAAGGAATATCAACTGCAGATTTTTGGAACAAAGGAGTTGATTGGATCTTTGATACATTCTTCGTATATATAAAAGCATTTAACACATGGTTAATTCAAGAGGTATTACAGCCAATGCGAGCGCTTTATTTGAGAATGCCTGCTGTTGCTACAATCGTTTTAGTAGTTGGGGCTGGTTACTTAATTGGCGGAATTAGATCAGCATTAGTAGTATGTGGGTTAA
The DNA here is from genome assembly GCA_902526595.1 of uncultured Pelagibacteraceae bacterium. Taxonomy (GTDB): domain Bacteria; phylum Pseudomonadota; class Alphaproteobacteria; order Pelagibacterales; family Pelagibacteraceae; genus Pelagibacter. Next base: position 302 of record CABZLO010000029.1, read on the forward strand.
CTTTATTTATAGCTCTTAGTCCATGGTGGGACAGAGCATTGGTTACAACATACATGGCAACTTTTGGAGTTGTAATTTCGTGTTTAATTGGTTTTACAGTTGGAACCTTGTGTTTTCAAAGCAAAAGTGCAGCAAAATTTATGTTAGGAGTTTGTGATATATTTCAAACCTTTCCATCTTTTGTATATTTAATTCCGGTAATGATGTTATTTGGAATAACAGACACATCAGTTTTAATTGCTGTGATTGTTTACGCAACAATTCCTGCAACTAGATATACAATTGAAGGCCTTAGAAGTGTTCCAGTAGGTTTACATGAAGCTGCAACGATGTCTGGTGTAAATAAGTTTCAACGATTAACAAAAATTGAATTCCCATTAGCTTTTCCTCACATGATGCTTGGTTTAAATCAAACAATAGTTTTTGCTCTATTCATGGTAATTATTGGAGCCTTCATTGGGACAGAAGATCTAGGTCAATATATTTTAAAAGCTTTATCTGATAAAAATGGTGCAGGTATAGGTCTGACATTAGGTATTTGTGTAGCATTTATAGGGTTAATTTTTGATAATTTGATAAGAACTTGGGTTAGTAAGAGAAAGAAACATTTAGGAATAGCCTAATCTTTATTATGAAAAAAATTTTGATTATAGGATCAGGAGCAATGGGAGCTGCTTTTTCTATTCCTTTAATAGAAAATAGACATCATGTAACACTTTCTGAGCCACATAATATTAAATTAATTGGTAAATTAAATCTTAAAAAAAAGTTTCATCCATCTTTAAAAATTAATTTACCAAAAAAAATAAAAACAAAAAAATTTGTTCCTGAAATGTTAAATTTAAAGTGGGATCTTATAGTTGTAGCTGTAAGTTCCGTTGGAATAGAAATAATTAGTAAATATTTATCACACCTTAAAAGTAAAACTCCTATTTTGGTTCTTACTAAAGGACTAAAGTTAGATAAAACAAAAAGAATTATTACTATGTCTGAACAGCTTAATAAAAATAATAACAAACTAAATATTTCTGTCTTAAAGGGCCCGTGTTTAGCAAAAGAGCTTGCTCGAAAGATAAAGAGTTATACTGTTATTGGGAATAAAAATATTAAGGTAGCAAAAGATATTGGAAAGATAATATCCACTAAGTATTATAAGACAGAACATACAACTGATGTCAGAGGTGTAGAGTTTTCTTCAGCTATTAAAAATATATATTCTATGATAATTGGATCAGGACAAGGTGAGAACACATCTTCAGCTTTATTTAGGAAATCAATTGATGAAATGGATTATTTAATTAAATATTTTAAGGGAAAAAAAGAAACTGTTTATGGGCTTGCTGGTATAGGTGATCTGTACGTAAGTGCTGTTGGTGGCAGAAATAGTAAAATGGGTGATTATCTTGGTAAAGGTTTTACTTTTAAATCTGCCAAGAAAAAATTTATGAAAGATGATACTGTTGAAGGTGCTGATCTTGCTTTCGAAATTGCTCCGTATATTTTAAAGAAAATTAATCGTAAAAAAATACCTTTAATGATTGCATTATTAAATGCAATTACAAAAAATAAAAAATTAAAAATAAAATATTAAATTTTATTTGTTCAGAAAAGTTTTCATAGAGTCGTCCAGTGCTTTTTCCCAAGGCGTATGATGGATTGGAGCAATGGAACCAGTCACAGGTGAAGAAAAGGATTTATTTCTATAAGTTAGAATATCTTCAACTTTATGATGCTCCCACTCTTTGAAATGTTTTCTAATTAATTCAAAATCTATATTAGGATAATCTGACATCTCATGAAGTTCTTTAGTATATTCTGTTTGAAAATCTATCATTTGATCTGGATTTTCTAATTTTTCTTCCATACCAACCCACTTGTTAATGTCCTTTTCTATGTCATCATTACTGGGCATTTTAATCTTACCCATAATAACGTCTCTTGCATACCAAGCTTGGCAATCAAACATATTAAAAGTATGAAATTGATCCTGCATTCCTAAATATAAAATTTTATGATTATCTTGCCATACTACCCCCTTGTATAATTTTGGTGGGTATAATCTATTATGAGTTTTTAATTTTAAACTTTCATCTAAAAATGGGAAATGATGTAGATAACCAGTGCATAAAATTATGACATCTGCCTCTTGTTTTGTTCCATCTTTGAATATTGCATTTTTACCATCAAGTTTATCTAAGTAATGAACTTCTTTCATACCTTTGGGCCATTTAAATCCCATTGGATTGTGTCTATAACCAATAGTAACACTTTTAGCTCCATATTTATTACACTGTAGCGCAACATCTTCTGCAGAATAGCTACTGCCAAGAACAATTACATTTTTATCTCTGAATTCTTCAGCATCTCTAAAGTCGTGAGAATGCATAATTCTTCCAGGAAAGGAATTCATCCCCTCATATTCTGGGATAAAAGGAACAGAAAAATGACCAGTCGAAATAACCAAATAATCAAAATTTTCAGTTAAAATTTTATTATTAGCTTTATCTTGATAGCTAATTTCAAACTTGTCATTTTTGAATGAGGTATTTGTAACTCGAGTATTAAATTTAATTTTATGTTTTAAATTACCTTTGCTTACTCGTCCAACTATATAGTCATATAGAACTTCTCTAGGAGGAAAAGATGGTATTGGTTTACCAAAGTGGTCATCAAAAGAATAATCAGCAAACTCCAAACATTCTTTAGGACCGTTTGACCATAAATATCTGTACATGCTGTTTGGTACTGGATCTCCATATTGGTCAGAACCTGTTCTCCAGCTATAATTCCAAAGGCCACCCCAGTTATCTTGTTTTTCGAAACAAACTATTTCAGGTATTTTTTCACCTTTATTTTCCAAATGTTCAAATGCTCTTAACATCGAAAGACCACATGGACCCGCACCTATAATTGCTACTTTAGACATCTAAATTTTCCTATCATTAATAATTCTATAAATATATCCTACTTACAAAAAAAAGAAAAATAAATTTTTTATTTACTATGAAACATAATTGGAATTACCCAACTTTGATGTGGGTAGGCAAAAATAGGATCAATGATTTAGTTGATGCCTGCCAAGATCTAAAAATATCAAATCCATTATTCGTTACTGATAAAGATTTAATTAATCTTGATATGATTAAACGTATATTACAGAATTTAAAAAAAAAATTTAATAATTTGGAAATTTTTTCAAACTTTTCAGGAAATCCAATAGGTCAAAATGTAGATGAAGGTGTAAAAGTCTATAACAAATCTAATTGCGACGGTGTAATAGCAATTGGTGGTGGAAGTGCACTTGATGTTGGTAAGGCAGTTGCATTTATGTGTGGTCAAGAAAGGCCAATTTGGGATTTTGAGGATATTGGAGACTATTGGAAAAGAGCTGAAAGCTCTAAAATTCCAAGTATTATAGCAATACCTACAACTGCTGGAACAGGCTCCGAAACTGGACGGTCTTCAGCAATTATAAATAAAGATACAGCTGTTAAAAAAATTATTTTTCATCCAAAGATGTTGCCATCAATTGTTATTTTAGATCCAGTTTTAACGCTAGATCTTTCGCCTAGATTAACAGCAGCTACTGGCATGGATGCACTAGCACATAATCTTGAGGCGTTTTGTACACCAGGTTTTCATCCAATGGCAAATGGTATTGCAATTGAAGGTATTAAATTAATTAAAAAATATTTAATTACTGCCTATAAAGATGGAAAAAATATTGAAGCAAGAATGAGTTTACTCTCGGCTTCATCGATGGGCTCAACTGCATTCCAAAAAGGTCTTGGTGCTATTCATTCTTTAAGTCATCCAGTTAACTCAAAGTTTAACATTCATCATGGTTTATCAAATGCAATATTTATGCCATATGTATTGTCATTTAATAAAACTGAAATAGAACACAAGATATTAGAAATTTGTGATTATTTAAATGTAAATAAAAGTTTTGATAGTTTTTTAGAATGGATTTTAGATTTAAGAAAAGATTTAAATATACCTCATAAATTATCAGATGTGATGGACTGTAATAATATTAATCTTGATGAACTTTCTTTAATGGCTTTTGAAGATCCATCTACTGGAGGAAACCCAAAAAAAATTAATCAAAAGGATTTGAAAGAAATGTATGAAAAAAGCATTTCTGGAAATTTGTTTTAATGAAAAAAATATTAATTGTTGAAGGAAATTTGAGAGAAGAAAATCAGCATTTTTCATCTGCAGGTATTCAAACACATACTGAAAGTTTGAGGGATAGTCTTAGTTTTTTCACAAAAGATTTAACTACAGATGTTGTTAATCCTTCATCAGATGAAAATATATTTAAAAATATAGACGATCTGAACAGTTACGATGGACTTATTTGGGGTGGTAGTAGCTTAAATATTTATAACGACACCCCTGAAATTAGAAGACAGATTCAGTTTATGAAAGAATGTCAAAAAAAAATTAAAAAAATCTTAGCAATATGTTGGGGTATGCAAGTAGCTGTCACAGCTGCAGGCGGCGAGGTAAAAAAAGGCACTAAAGGTTCACATAAAGGAATTGCAGTTGATATTGAAATAAATGAAAGGGGATTAGACCATCCACTTTACAAAAATAAAAAAAAAAAATTTAATACACCTGCTTTTAATTTTGATGAAGTAGTTACCATGCCACAAAATTCTGTATTATTAGCTTCAAATCCAATTAATAAAGTTCAAGGTTTAAACTTTAAAGTAAATGATTGTGATATCTGGGGGCTTCAATATCATCCAGAAATTACTTATAACAAAATGATTAACATTATTGTTTTTAGAAAAGAGAAGCTATTAAAAAAAGAAGCTTTTAGTGACGAGAAGGAAATTAACAGTCACATACAACATATTGAAAGTGAAAATAAGAAGCTTGATAAATTTTCTAGGATGAGGGAATTAGAAAATTGGTTAAATTACCTTAATTTAGAATAATCCTTCGATATCACCCTTGTCATTTAGTTTTATAGAGTCTGCTGCAGGGACACGAGGTAGTCCCGGCATAGTCATAATTGCTCCACAAACAACAACAATAAATTCAGCACCTGACGAAAGTTTTATTTCTCTTACAGGCAAAACATGACCTGTTGGCGCACCTTTAAGATTTGGATCAGTTGAAAAACTGTATTGTGTTTTTGCTACACAAATTGGCAATTCTCCATAGCCTGCCTCCTCAAAACCTTTTAATTGATCTCTTATTTTCGTATCAGCAATCACTTCATCGGCTCTATAAATTTCTTTTGCAATTGTCTCAATCTTTTTAAACAGAGGTGTTTTACTTTCATAAAGAAAATTAAAACTGGCATCTTTTTTTTCGCACAAATCAGCAACGTGTGCTGCTAATTCTTTTGTCCCTTCACCACCATTTGCCCAGTGAGTGCATAAACTTGCTTTAACCCCTAAGTTTTCACAAAAATCAATTAAAGCTTTAACTTCACTATCTGTATCTTTAATAAAATGATTAACCGCGATCGCAACAGGTAATCCAAATTTTTTTACGTTTTCTAAGTGTCTTTCAAGATTCACTAGACCTTTTTTTAAAGCATCAACATTTTCATTTTTTAAGTCATCTTTTGCAACACCACCATGCATTTTTAAAGCTCTAATTGTTGCTACGATGACAACACAACTCGGTTTCAAATTAGATTTTCTGCACTTAATATCTAAAAACTTTTCTGCCCCAAGGTCTGCACCAAAACCTGCTTCTGTTACAACATAGTCTGCAAGTTTTAATCCAGTTTTAGTTGCTATAACGGAGTTACATCCATGTGCAATATTTGCAAAAGGACCACCATGAATAATTGCAGGATTATTTTCTAATGTTTGAGTTACATTTGGTCTGATCGCATCTTTTAACAATACAGTCATTGGACCATGTGCTTTCAAGTCTTTCGCGTAAACTGGTTTCTTATCTCTTGTATAAGCAATTGTAATATTGCCAATTCTTTTTTCTAAATCTTCCAAATCATTTGATAAGCAGAAAATTGCCATAATTTCTGAAGCAACGGTAATATCAAATCCGTCTTCCCTAGGAAAACCATTTGCTACTCCTCCTAAATTTATATTTATTGATCTTAATGAACGGTCATTCATATCCATAACTCTTTTCCAAACAATTCGTCTTATATCTATATCTAATTTGTTACCCCAATAGATATGATTGTCGATTAATGCTGATAATAAATTATGAGCTGATGTAATTGCATGAAAATCTCCAGTAAAATGTAAATTAATTTGCTCCATTGGAACAACTTGAGCATAACCTCCTCCAGCAGCACCACCTTTCATCCCAAATGAAGGCCCAAGACTTGGTTCTCTTAAACAGACTATAGATTTTTTTCCAATTTTATTTAATCCATCATTTAAACCAACTGAAGTTGTGGTTTTACCTTCACCAGCAGGTGTAGGTGTAATTGCAGTTACTAAAATTAGTTTCCCTTCTGGTTTATCTTTTAATGTGTCTAAATACTCCAGGTTAATTTTTGCAATGTGTCGTCCCATTGGACTGAAAGCAGTACTCTCATCTGGAACATTTATCTTTGCTAATACCTCATTTATAGGCTTCATTTTTGCTTCTCGAGCTATTTGGATATCTGATTTAACATCACTCATTATTAATCCTATAAATAATATGTTATCGTTGCAGACTTCTTATCCTTTTTTGTCATATTTGGAAACTTCTAAAAAATATATATAAAAAAAATAAGAACTATTTATATTCTTTGTTATAAAATTAATTAATGCAAAAATACTCCATATTTAATTTAGTTAAAAACGCATTTTCTAATCATGAAAACTGGGATTTAGCTTGGAAGGATCCAACCCCAAAAGAGGAATACGATGTAGTTATTATTGGTGGTGGAGGCCATGGACTTGCCACTGCATATTACCTCGCAAAAGAACATAATATTACAAAAGTTGCAATTATCGAAAAAGGCTGGATAGGTGGTGGAAACGTTGGAAGAAATACAACGATAATTAGATCAAACTATATGCATGATGAGAACGCACTCTTCAGTGAATTTGGAATGGATCTGTGGAGAAAAATGAGCCAGGATTTAAATTATAATGTGATGTTCTCACCTAGAGGAATTATTAATCTTGCACACTCCGATGCACAAATGAATACCTACGCAAGAAGAGGAAATTCGATGAGATTAAATGGAATAGACGCTGTTTTGTTAAACCGTGAACAAGTGAAAGAAATAATTCCAATGGCTGACTTTTCAGAAAATGTAAGGTTTCCAATTTTTGGTGGATTAATGCAGCCAAGTGCAGGTACAGCAAGACACGATGCAGTTGCTTGGGGTT
>CABZLO010000030.1 GCA_902526595.1 uncultured Pelagibacteraceae bacterium
CAACTCAACTGCAACAACTAAAATTGCTAATAATCCAAGCCAAGCTATCCATTTGTATTTTTTAATCCATCCAGATATTAATGTAGCAGCTGTGGCCATTAATATTATTGATAGAATTAAACCAAATATTAGAAGTCCATAATGTTCACCAGCAGCACCCGCGACACCCAAAACATTATCTAAACTCATTGTGAAATCAGCCAAAAGCACAGTCCAAATTGCTTTTAGGAAACTAGAGTTATCCACTTTGATATCTTCCTCTTTTTCAGATCCCTTAATTACGTCAACATAAAGTTTGTAAACAATATAAAGTAATAAAAGACCTCCTATAAGTCTCAAACCAGTGATCTGCAAAAGGTAAGCAGTAAGAAGTGTTAATATTATTCTGAGTATTACGGCACCTCCTATACCCCAAAAAATAACTTTTTTTCTCTGTTCGGGTGGAAATTTGGATGCAACCATTCCAATTATAATTGCGTTATCACCAGCCAATACTAAATCAATAAAAATTATTTGTGTTAAAATTGCTAATTGTTCAGGAGAAAATAATTCAGCAAACATTAATGATTAAGTATCATGTCTGCACCTTTTTCTGCAATCATTATTGTAGGAGCATTAGTGTTACCTGATGTAATATTTGGCATTATGGATGCATCAATTACTCTTAAATTACTTACTCCTCTAACCTTTAGTTTTTCATCAACCACAGACATATCATCCTGACCCATTTTACAAGTTCCAACAGGATGAAAAATTGTCTGAGCATAGTTTGAAGCTTCTTTTACTAATTCTTCATCATCAGTAATATTTATTCCTGGTCTATATTCTTCAGGTGAATACTTTTTAAAAGTTTCAGACTCCATTATTATTTTTCTGGTTAACTTCAGACCTTTAGCTGCAATCATCCTATCATTGTCAGTAGAAAGGTAGTTTTGTTTTATTTTAGCATAAGTTCTTGAATCTTTATCAACGATACTCACATGACCTCTGCTAGTAGGTTTTATATTCGACACAGTTGGAGTAAAAGCATGGAAGTCATGGTTTTTAGTTGCACCTAATGTATCCATACTCATTGGCTGAACATGCCATTGTAAATCTGGCAATTCTAGTGAAGAGTCACTTTTAGCAAACATACAAAGTTGGCTAGCCCCCATAGTCATAGGGCCAGTTCTCTTAAAAATATATTCTAGTCCAATCATTAAATTTCCAAACAGACTATTAATTTTTTTGTTTAAAGATTTTAGACCATTTATTTTATAAATAGGTCTTAACATCAGATGATCATGTAAATTTTGACCTACACCATTTAAATTGTGTACCACTTCTATGCCAAGATTTTTTAATTTTTCAGAACTTCCAATTCCTGATACCTGTAAGATTTGTGGTGAACCAATGGCTCCTGAGGATAATATTATTTCTCTATTAGCTTCTACTTTTTTTAATTCGTCTCCTTGCCAAAATTCTACTCCTTTAGCTATTTTATTTTCAAAGTTTATTTTTTTGACGTGAGCATGAGTAATAATTTCTAAATTTTTTCTATTTTTAATTGGATTTAAATACCCCACAGATGTACTACATCTAAAACCATCTTTCTCTGTTACTTGAAAATATCCACATCCATGATTGTCTCCTGTATTAAAGTCTTTAGTTTTAGGTATTCCAAACTCTTCAGCTGCATTTTGAAATTCATCTAAAAGTGGGAGATGAATTCTTTGATCAGAAACTGCTAATGGTCCATTAACACCATGAAATTCGTTTTTACCTCTTTCTTGATCCTCAGCTTTTATAAAATACGGCAACACATCATCCCATCCCCAACCAGTATTTCCTAACTGACGCCAGACATCATAATCTCTATTTTGGCCCCTTATATATAATAATCCATTTATTGATGAACTTCCTCCTAAAGTTTTACCTCTAGGATACCTAATAGAAATATTGTTCATACTTTCATCAGGCTCAGTTTTGTAACACCAATCTGTTTTTGGGTTATGCATAGTTTTAAAATAACCCACAGGTATATGTATCCATGGATAATTATCTTTACCACCAGCCTCTAAAAGCAGAACTTTGTGTCTTGGATTTTCCGATAATCTGTTTGCAAGTACACAACCAGCTGATCCAGCACCAAGTATTATAAAATCGTAATTATTCATAAATTAGATCCTTTATAAGTAAAAAAATTTTTTTTTCTAATAAATCTGTGAAAAATTTAACAATATGTCAAATTTAGTGCTTGTTTTGAATTTCAATATAAGAGAAGCTTAATTTTTAATAAATAAAGAGAGGGAAAAAATGAAAAAAATCATTTCAATGTTATTTGCAGTTGCAATGGTGTTTGGATTTATTTCAAATGCTAATGCTGCAAAAACACTAAAATGTCAGACGGTTCTTAACACTAAAGCTGATGAAGTTAAGATGTTAAAGGACTTTACTGATACGGTAACTGAATTAACTGGTGGATCTCTTAAATTTGAAATCTTGCCAGCTGGAGCAGTTGTTGGAGTTAAAGAAACACTAGATGCAGTAGACAAAGGTCTAATCGATTGTGGTTTCGCATGGACTCATTATTGGTCAGGTGAACACCCTGCTGCAATGCTATTTGGTTCACCAGTAGCTGGTGGTGGAATAGGTATCGACAACTTAGCGTTTCTATCTTGGTTCCAATATGGTGGTGGAAAAGCACTTTATGATCAATTATGGAAAGAGATGAACAGAGACATTAAAGGATTTATGCTTCAACCTGTTGGACCTGAAGCTTTAGGTTGGTTTCCAAAACCAATTAAAGATATGGCTGACTTTAGAAAGTATAAATTCAGAACACCTCCAGGTATTCCGGGACAAACTTATAAAGACATCGGTATAGCATCTGTTGCTATGGGTGGTGGAGATATTCTACCAGCTTTAGAAGCAGGAACTATTGATGCTGCTGAATGGTGTTGTCCAAAACCAGACTTAACGTTTGGTTTCCAAAAAGTATTAAAACACTACTACTTACAAGGTTTACACCAAGTAGTCGTAAATGCTGACTTTTACATTACTGGAAAAACATATGATGCAATGTCTGATCATGAGAAGAAGTCTCTTGAAGTTGCTGCGGATGCGTCTTTGATAAAGTCTTTAAGTTATAGAATTTTATCAAATGGTGAAGCTTTACAAGAACTTACAACAAAACATGGAGTGATTTTAGAGGATACTCCATCTGACTACTTCACTGAGTATATGGCAGCTGCTAAAGCAACTTTGAATAAAAATGCTGAAAAAAATGCATTTTTCAAAGAAGTTTATGACTCTATGAAAGTATTTGCTGATAAAGCAGTTCCTTTCTGGAGTGGTGCTCAAATGTCAAATGCGAAGCTAGGAATGGCTCACGCAGCGACATTAAAGTAATCATTAAATAATTAGAATATTAGAGCGGACTAATAAGTCCGCTCTAATTTTTTTTTAGTAAAAATTTCTATGGCAGAAGAACCAAGTAAATTAGATATTTCAGACGAAATGATTGCCGAAAGGCGAGGTGGTTTAGGAAAAATGCCAGAGGATATGCCAACTTGGATGGCAAAGTCTATAATTAACATAGATAAATTTAGTAAGTGGATTGGTAGTGTAGTTTGTTGGATATTAATGCCACTTATTTTTGCTATGACTTATGAGGTACTAGCAAGAAAATTATTTTTAGCACCAACAATATGGGCTTATGATATAAGCAGATTTTTATATGGAGCTCTTTTTATGCTGGGCGCAGGTTATGCACTTTCAAGAGGAGTTCATATCAGAGCAGATTTTTTATACAGAAATTTTAAAATTAAAAACCAAGGATTAATCGATTTTTGGTTATATCTTTTATTTTATTTCCCTGGTCTAATAGTATTTTTTTATATGACTTTTGGGTTTGTTGTAGAGTCAATCCAAAGAGGTGAAAGAGGAATGGATACTACCTGGATGCCATATATGTGGCCAATTAAAACGTGTTTATTAATTGGAATTATATTTCTACTTATTCAAGGATTTTCAGAATTACTTAAAAGCTACTGGGCAGCTAAAAAGGGTGTGTGGCCAGGAGAGGATAAATGATAGCAGAATTAATTGATCCAGCTATTTTAGGTTTCATTCTTGTAGGGGTAATGCTTTTTGCAATCTTTGTCGGTTTCCCAATTTCATTTACATTAATATTTTTAGGATTTGTTTTTGGTTATTTAGGTTTTGGAAAACTTGTTTTTTATCTAATGACCCTCCAATTTTCGATGGTAATGACTGAACAAACACTCGCCGCAGTTCCGCTATTTGTCTTTATGGGGATAATGATGGAGCAAGCAGGTTTGATGGAGAGATTATTTTCCTCATTCCAAATGATGTTAGCAAAAGTAAAAGGTTCTTTATATTATGCGGTTTTATTTGTTTCCGTAATTTTTGCTGCTGCAACAGGTATCGTTGGAGCCTCAGTGACAATTTTAGGAATTATGGCAGCTAAGTCAATGAACAGGTCTGGCTATAACGTTAGATTGGCAGCCGGAACTATTACTGCCGGGGGAACTTTGGGAATATTAATTCCTCCTAGTATTATGCTTGTTGTTATGGGCCCAATTATGGAAATTCCGGTCATAGATTTATTTGCTGCAGCGATAATACCTGGAATTCTTCTTGCAGGTTTATATGCAGGTTACACAACAATTAGATGTATGATAAATCCAAAATTAGGTCCAGTGCTTCCAGAAGAAATGCGAGCTGCAAGTATGAGAGAAGTTTGGGTTGAATTTTTCCTTGGATTAGTTCCACCTGCAGCATTAGTTTTTGCTGCTTTAGGAAGTATTTTATTTGGATTTGCAACACCTACTGAAGCAGCAGGTTGTGGTGCAATGGGAGCTTTACTGCTTTCATTGGCTTATAAGAAATTAACTTTATCAAAATTACAAGAGGCTTTAGTCAAAACTTTAGAAATTACAGCTTTGATAATGGTTTTAGTTGCTGCCTCAAACTTTTTTGGAGCAGTTTTTGCAAGATTAGGGACTCCAACATTATTAACTGAATTTCTTTTAGGTTTAGAAATGAACAAATACTTAATCTTGGCCATGATAATGGTAATGATATTTTTATTGGGTTGGCCTCTAGAATGGGTGCCAATTGTAATGATAATAGTGCCTATTATTTTACCTTTAGTTGAGGCTTTAGGATTTAACTTAACTTGGTTTGCAATATTAGTTGCAGTTAATTTACAAACCGCCTGGCTCTCTCCACCTGTAGCCCTTTCGGCTTATTTTTTAAAAGGAGTTGTACCTGAATGGGATTTAAAAGATATTTATTATGGTATGATGCAGTTTATGGTACTTCAGGTTATTGGTTTAATTTTGATTATAATATTTCCTCAGATTGCTCTGTGGTTACCAACTCTCTTGTATGGACAGTAGGTTTTATTAGTTTAAAATACACTGAGTGAATCAACCAAAAGTAAAATATTCTCTTTCTAATTGGGATCTTGTTACTGTAAACCCAAATTATAAAACTTGGAATTGGAAAGATCTTTTTTTCTTTTGGGGAGTAAATATACAGAGTTTAATTGGTTTTTCTTTAATTGCCTCCTTATATATAATGTATAGCCTTAATACTTTCGTAGTATTTTTTGGGACAATTTTAGGCTCATTTTTAGTTTATATTTTTTCTAATTTAATTGGAAAGCCTTCTCAAAAATTTGGGTTACCTTTTGCAGTTCTTTTAAGATCCTCTTTGGGTTTCAATGGCGCAAAATTTTTTGGATTGTTAAGAAGTTTAGTTGGAATTTTTCTTTTTGGTATTCAAACATATTTTTTATCTAAATTAGTCGTATATCTTTTTAGAATACTAATTTTTTCAATAGATAACACTTTACTAGATCATGAAATTTTCTTAACTTTTTTATTGGGATTAAATATAATTGATTGGATCTCAATTTTATTAGTAATTATTTTTCAAACAATGCTGTTTAGTATTGGCATACAATACAATAAAAAACTAATTAATTATTCAGCCATATTAGTCTACACTGGAATGATAATATTTTTTTTAACGGTCCTTCTTAGCGACGTTAAAACTACCACTCAAGCATTTACAAATATTTTAAACTTTGAAAATTTTGTGAACAAAAATAATATTTTACCATTGATTACAGTTGCTGGAACAATTTTCGCTTACTTTTCAATTATAATTGTAAGTTTTGGTGATTTTTCAAGGTATGTAAACAATGAAAGAGACTTATATAAAGGAAATTTAGGTTTAATTTTAAACTTAATAATATTTTCATTTTTTTCTGTTGCTATTGTTGTTGGTTCAGATGTTTTATTAAATCAAAAATTTCAGGA
>CABZLO010000031.1 GCA_902526595.1 uncultured Pelagibacteraceae bacterium
TTACATCTTGTATCATAAAAGTTGTTTTATTAGGATTTGTTAAAAAAGCTTCTCCAGATACACTGTATTCAATTTTATATTTAGATTTATTTTTTGATGATATTTTTTTAATAACTTTATTTATCTTCTTCTTAAGTGAGGAAGAGGAATGTTTATTATTAAATCTTATATTAAATGTAGCTGTTGCAACCCCTGGAATTACATTATCAGCGGTGTTATTAATATTTATTTTCGTTATTTCCAAGTTAGTTGGTTGAAAATCTTTAGTTCCTTGATCAAATTTAATATCTTTTATCAATTTAAGTATTTGCACAAGTGCTGTTGAAGGATTATTTGCTCGATGAGGATAGGCTACGTGACCTTGCACTCCAGTGATAGTTAGTCTACCGTTCATACTTCCTCTTCGCCCAATTTTAATCATCTCACCTAATTTACTTGGGTTAGTTGGCTCACCTACTAAACAAAAATCAATTTTCTCTTTTCTTTTTTTTAAATACTCCACAACCTTTTTAGTACCATTAACAGCAGCACCTTCTTCGTCCCCAGTAATCAAAAGACTAATTGAGCCATTAAAATTAGAGTAATTTTCAATAAAATTACTTATTGCTGAAACGAAAGCTGCAATAGAGCTTTTCATATCATTTGCACCTCTTCCAATTAAATGTCCTTTTTTAATTGAGGGTTTAAATGGATTAACAGTCCAGTCTTTTAGATTTCCAGCAGGAACCACATCTAAATGACCAGCATAACAAAAGTTAGGACTTTTATTACCAAGCCTTGCATAAAGATTTTTTACTGGTTTGCTATTATTTTCTCTAAACTCAAGTAATTTAGTTTTAAAACCAAGTTGTTTTAGTTTTTTTTCTAAAAAACTCATTATTCCTGCATCAACAGGAGTTACCGATGGAAACCTAATTAGCTCTTTAGCTAATTGAAGTTCGTTGATTTTTTGCATTTTTATTCTCTCAAAAGATCGTTTACTGAGGTTTTTGATCTAGTTTTTTCATCAACCTGTTTAATAATTACTGCACAATAAAGTGATGGCGCTGCTGGATTGTTCTTATCAGGTAAAGAACCGGGTACAACAACTGAATAAGGTGGAATTTTTCCATAAGTAATTTCACCGGTTTTTCTATCAACTATTTTTGTAGATTGACCGATATACATTCCCATACTTAATACAGACCCTTCTCCAACTATTACACCTTCAACAACCTCTGACATAGCACCAAGAAAAACATTATCCTCAATTATTGTGGGTAATGCTTGAGCAGGCTCTAGTACACCTCCGACACCTGAACCAGCTGAGATATGACAATTTTTTCCAATTTGACTGCAACTTCCAGCTCTTGCAAAAGTATCAATCATAGTGCCTTCATCTATGTAAGCACCTATATTAACATAGCAAGGCATCAATACAGCATTTTTACCAACATAAGATCCTTTTCTCACTGGTGAATTTGGTACCATTCTAAAACCAGCATTTTCATGATCTTCTTTACTCCATCCCGCTGTTTTTCCTTTTAAAAGATGAGCTTTGTCATACCAACTACTATATGGACCATTTAAATTTTCCATTGGGTAAATTCTAAAACTTAACATGATTGCTTTTTTAAGATATTGATGAGTTGTCCATTCACCATTAATTTTTTCAGCAACTCTGACTTTACCAATATCTAAATCATCAATAATTTGATTTACAGTATTCTTTAAATTTTCATCTGAACCGGGGGTTATTTGATCTCTTTTTTCCCATGCTTCATTAATAATATTTTCTATACTCATAATTTTTATGTGTTTTTTAATAACCTTATTTCTTTTAAAAATAAAGAAAGATTTTTTATTTTATAATCAATGTATTCTTTATCTGACTCTTTTTTACCCCAGTATTCGTCATTGATTAACCACACAGTCGTTGTTCCTCTTTTTTTTCCAATGGATAAATTTTTTGCAATATCTTCAATATAAAGTGTTTCTTTTGGATCTATTTTGAATTTTTCTAACATCAGATCAAAAGCTTTTGCTGCCGGCTTAGGATTATATTTGGCGTCTACTATGTCAAAAACATTCTCAAATTGATCATCAATTCCAAGTGATGTGGTTATGTTTTTAACATGTTCTTTACTTCCATTAGTAAAAACAAATTTTCTTAAATTTGAGCTTTCAAGCTCATTTCTTAAAGTTTTATCTTTCTCCAAAAAGGATAAATCAATATCATGAACATAATCTAAAAACTCTTTTGGTGGGATATTATGATGAATCATTAAACCATTAAGACTTGTGTCATATTTATGAAAATAACTTCTCTGCAATTCTTTAGCTACTTTCAAATCCAAATTTAATTTTTTAGATATATATTCAGTCATTTTTTTACTTACCTGACCGAAAACTGCCTCTAGATCTTGATATAAAACTCCATCACAATCAAAAAGTATATTTTTAATATTCTTCAATTTTATCATTTTCTAATTAATGTACCGGCACCTCTATCAGAGAATATTTCCCATAAACATGAATGTTTTTTTGTACCATTAATTATACCAACTGCAGTTACTCCATTATTTATAGCATCTAAACACGCATTAATTTTAGGTATCATGCCTTCAGTTATAGTCTCATTTTTAATCATTTCTAAAACTTCTTTGGAAGATATTTCTTCTATTAGTTTTTTTTCTTTATTTAGGACACCATCAACATTTGTCATTAATAATAATCTTCTAGCTTTTAAAGATTTAGCTATAGCCATAGCAGCTGTATCACCGTTAACATTATAGGTTTGGTTATTTTTATCTAAACCTAATGGTGATACAATTGGTACTTTATTTTGTTTTAGAATATTCAATATTGTATTGTTGTTTATTTCAGTTGGTATACCTACAAAACCTAGCTCTTTGGCTTCAGGTATTACTTCAACAATGTTATTATTCTTTGTGTGTATTGAAACACCCTCAGAGCCTTTTTTATTTAAATTCTGTACGATATCATCATTAAAGTCAATTAATACAGACTCTACTATATTTATAATACTTTTATCAGTAACTCTTAAACCTCTAATAAATTTTGATTGAATATTAGATTTCTCTAATTCTCTTTTAATTCTTGGTCCACCACCATGAACAACTACTATCGAAAGACCTAACTTATTTAAAATAAATAAATCTGTTATAAAATTATTAAATACATTTCTATCAATTAAGACATTTCCACCATATTTAATTACAATTAAATCATTTTTATATTTTTCAATATATTTATTTACTTCACCTAAGGGTGGCCCATCTTCAGGCAGTATATTTTTTAGATCCATGTGGTGTTAACTATTTAAAATTATTAGGTTACAGTCTTAACTGTTGTACGCTTCATAATGAAAACTTGTTGAGCCATTGTCAAAATATTATTAACCGTCCAGTAAATTACCAATCCTGCTGGGAAAGGAGCTAGTATTATTGTTAAGAAAAGGGGAAAAAACATGAATATTTTTGCCTGCATTGGATCTGTTGGTGCTGGATTAAGTTTCATCTGTACCCACATGCTGACACCCATTGCTATTGGCCAAGCTCCTATTACTAAAAAAGATGGTACATCATAAGGTAACAAACCAAATAGGTTGAACAATGATGTTGGATCTCTTTCTGATAAATCTTGAATCCAACCATAGAAAGGCATGTGTCTCATTTCAATAGTTACAAATAATACTTTATATAAAGCAAAAAAAACTGGGATTTGAACTAGAATAGGCAGACATCCCGACATGGGGTTTACTTTTTCTTTTTTATATAGTGCCATCATTGCTTGCTGTAATTTCATTTTATCATCTTTATGAAGCTCTTTAAGTCTAGTCATTTCTGGTGTTAATGCCTTCATTTTTGCCATACTTCTAAATGAGAAATTTGCTAGAGGAAAAAATGCTAGTCTTATACAAATAGTAATTGCTATAATTGCTAAACCATAATTTCCAAGTAGTTTAAAGAAGTAGTCTATTCCAAAAAATAATGGTTTGGTGATAAAATACAAAAAACCCCAATCTATTGTTAGATCAAATTTATCTATTTTTAGAGACTCTGCATACCCATCAATAACATCTACTCTTTTAGCAGCTACTATTATTTGCATTTTATCTTCTATTGAAGAATTGCTATTTAATTCAAGCGGCTCAGTACCCACAAAGTTTGCTCTAAATTTATTTTTATAATCGAATGTAGTTTTAAATTCTTTTCCTTTTGGAGGGATTAATGAAGTAATCCAATACTTATCTCCAATACCAAGCCATCCTTTTTGAGCAGTTCTTGTGAATTTTTTTTCTTCAATATCATCGTAATCTTCCTCAATAAGCTCATCATCAAGTGTTGCAACTAAACCCTCATGAAGTATATAAAAATTTGTTATCTCAGGAGCCTCATTTCTAATAATTTGGCCATATGAATAAAAATCATATTTATTATCTGTAGAATTAATTACGCGTTGTTTGACTGTAAATAAGAACTTATCATCAATAGATATTTCTTTTTCGAAGATTATTCCTTGATCATTAGCCCACGTTAATTTTATTGGAGATTGTGCAGTAAGTTTACTATTACCTGATACTGACCAAATAGAATTTGAATTAGGTATTTCGACATTTTTGTCAGTCGTGATAAATCCACTCTCTATTAGGTAACCTTCTTTAGAATTTCTTGGTGCTAATAAGTTTACTTTTTTACTACTATTCAAAACTACATTATATTCTTTAAAAGTTAGATCATCAATTGCAGCTCCCTTTAAAGATATTGAACCAATTATACTTTGGTTCTCAAACTGAATTCTCTCACTTTCACTCAAAGCCTGTTCTCTTGAAATTTCTGTAACATTTTCTTTTTGATCCAGACTTGGCGCATCAGAATTTTGCTCAGTTTTATTTTTTTCAACTAAATTTTCTTTAGTCACTGGTGGAGGTGCAAAAAATAAAGTGTAAAGAATAATTACTGCTGCTGATAAAGAAATAGCGGCTATTATGTTTCTTGTTTCCATTATTTTTTAATCTTCATTTCTTTTTTAACTGGATCAAATCCTTCGCCACCACCTAAAAATTTAATAGGATGACACGACAATATTCTTTTAATACTCATGAAAAGTCCTTTGACAAAACCAAATTCTTTTAAAGCATCAATGCTGTATTCAGAACATGTAGGCAAATATCTACAAGAATGTCCAAAAAAAGGACTAATTAGATATTTGTAGCACTTAATAATTTTAATTAATAATTTAGTAAATATATTCATTATTTAATTTTTTCTAAGTCCTGAAAAAGAGTTTCTTTTATATTTTTGTATTCATTATTTAGCATAGAAGGCTTGGCTATAACAAGAAATGAATAGTTATAGTTTATTGATATATTCTTAACTGCTTCATTTGTTATATTTCTTAGCCTTCTCTTTATTTTATTTCTTTTAACTGCATTACCAATTTTTTTCTTTGTTACAAAGCTAATATTAAGTTTTGTTTTATCCTTGTTAATTAGCCTTCCAAAAAAAATCGTTACATATTTGTTTGATACTTTTTTTTGATTTAGTAGGTTTTTAAATTCCTCGTTTTTAGAAAGAGC
The DNA here is from genome assembly GCA_902526595.1 of uncultured Pelagibacteraceae bacterium. Classification (GTDB taxonomy): domain Bacteria; phylum Pseudomonadota; class Alphaproteobacteria; order Pelagibacterales; family Pelagibacteraceae; genus Pelagibacter. The sequence continues at coordinate 5,582 of CABZLO010000031.1, forward strand.
AACAATTTTGCTTTTCATTATCTAAACAGAGACTGTTAGTGA
>CABZLO010000032.1 GCA_902526595.1 uncultured Pelagibacteraceae bacterium
TGGTTCAAGAGTTGAAGTAAGTGATAACAAAAAAAATTCTCAAGATTTTGTTCTATGGAAACCTTCTAAAGATGATGAGCCTTCTTGGAAATCTCCTTGGGGAAAAGGTAGGCCAGGCTGGCACTTAGAATGTTCTGCTATGTCAAAAAAGCTTCTTGGAAATGAGTTTGATATTCATGGAGGTGGTATAGACTTATTGTTCCCACACCATGAAAACGAAATTGCACAATCAAGATGTGCGAATGATACAAAAGTTTTTGCAAATTACTGGTTGCATAACGCATTCATAACAATGTCGAATGAAAAAATGGCTAAATCTCAAGGAAATATTTTAAAAATAAAGGATTTTAGGAACAAGGTAAGTGGTCAAGTATTAAGATTAGCTATAATGAGTGCTCATTACAAACAACCATTAGATTGGAACGATAAACTTTTAAATGATTGTCAAAATATCATTAGTAAATGGTATAATGTTTACTCGTCTGATTATAACGAGGAAGAAGTTGATGATGAAATTCTAAAACCACTATATGACGATTTAAATACACCAGGTTACATTGCTAACCTTCATAAACTGTATGAGAAAGCACAAAAAGGTAATTCCACTGACAAAGCATTATTTACATCTGCATGTAATTTTATTGGTTTATTGAATGAAACTGAAATCGAATGGTTAGAGTTTAAGAAAAACAAACTTTCAATAAATGAAACTGAAATTTTAGATAAAATTGAGCAAAGAAATAAAGCTAGAAAAGATAAAAACTATGAAGAAGCCGATAAAATAAGAGACGAGCTTTTAGACAAAGGTGTTTTAATAGAAGATAAAGATGGTAAAACGACATGGAAATTTAAATGAGTAAAGATCAGCTATATATATTTGATACCACTCTTCGTGATGGAGCACAAACCCAAGGTGTTGATTTTTCAATTGACGATAAAGAGAAAATTTCTTCTGCTTTAGATGAGCTCGGTATTGATTACATTGAAGGAGGTTGGCCTGGTGCAAACCCAACTGATACAGAATTTTTTAACAAAGATCACAATTTTAAATCAGCTAATTTAACTGCTTTTGGCATGACAAAGAAATCAGAGCATAGTGCTGAAAATGACCCAATGTTATCCTCATTAATTAATTCGAAAAGTTCATCAATTTGCTTGTTTGGAAAATCTTGGGATTTCCAAGTTGACGTTGCCCTTGGTATATCAAATCAGGAAAATCTTAACAATATTAGCGACAGTGCTAAACATATCGTTAAATCAGGCAAAGAATTTATGTTTGATGCTGAACATTTTTTTGATGGATATAAAGCAAATTCTGAATATGCACTTGCTTGCTTAAAATCTGCTTATGACAATGGAGCAAGATGGATTGTTTTGTGTGATACAAATGGAGGAACACTTCCTAATGAGATTGAAAAAATTGTTTTGGAAGTTGCAAAACATATACCAGGAAAAAATTTAGGAATTCATGCTCATAATGATACTGAAAATGCTGTTGCAAATAGTTTAACTGCTGTTCAAGCTGGTGTGAGACAAGTCCAGGGAACTATAAATGGGTTAGGTGAAAGATGTGGTAATGCAAACTTAACGTCTCTGATCCCAACTTTGTTTTTAAAAAAAGATTTTTATGAAAATTATAAACTTAATATTAAAAGAAAAAATTTGAAAAATTTAACACAATGCTCAAGGTTGTTAGATGAATTACTCAATCGCAAACCTAATAAACATTTACCATATGTTGGTGCATCAGCCTTTTCTCACAAGGGAGGAATGCATGTTTCTGCTGTTCAAAAAGATCCAAAAACTTATGAACACATTAATCCTGAAGAGGTAGGAAACTCGAGAAATATAGTTGTCTCAGACCAATCAGGACAATCTAATATTATGTCTAGATTAAATTCTATAGGAGTAAAGGTAGAGAAAAATGATCCTAAAATAAAAAAACTTCTTGAAGAGGTAAAAGATAGGGAGTTTATAGGATATAGCTACGATGGTGCAGATGCTTCTTTTGAATTACTAGCAAGAAGATTGATGGGTAACATACCAAGATATATTTCAATTAATGAATATGATGTTTCTGTTAAAAAAGACAAATCTGGAGAAATTATTTCTCATGCTAAGGCTAAATTAGAAGTGGACGGCCAAAAGATATTATGTGAGGGAGAAGGGAATGGACCTGTTAATGCTTTAGATAACGCGATTAGAAAAAATATTAATAAACTTGATAAGTATTCTGAATATTTAAAAGATTTAAGATTAGTTGATTATAAGGTAAGAATTTTAAATACTGGGACTGAAGCAGTAACTAGAGTTAGTATTGAAAGCACAGACTCTAAAGGATTAAATTGGTTTACAATAGGAGTTTCGCCAAATATCATTGATGCATCTTTTAAAGCACTCATCGATAGCTTGGATTACAAACTCTATAAAGATAACGCTCCTGCTAGCCTTTAGGCATGAAGACTAAAAAGTTCTCAAATAAACCCTCTGATATTAATCAAAGAATTGGAGCAAAACCAGTTATTTGTTATCCCAATAGTAATATTGAGGAAAAAAACTTAAATATTTTACATCTAGCTCGAAAAAATTTGAAAAAAAAAAATGAAATAATAATTCCTCCTAGAGACGCTAAAACATTTCAAGTTAAAAGGGGTGAATTCTTTAGAATAGAAAGCGTTGAAGGACCTCAAGTAGGAGACTTAAACCTTTTTAATTTGAATAACTTATATGAAAAATTTTATTCTGGGAAAACTAGAGCACTTTATGGAACACATCTTTCAGTAGGAGATAAAATGTTTAGTAGTTTTCCTTATCTTAGATCTTTAGCAACCATTACATGGGATACGTTAGATTGGTATGACTATGATGATGATGGTGGATCAGTACACGATGTAATTGGTACGAGGTGTGATCCTTATACTTCAAAGCTTCTATCGGGTAACGATTATCATTACTGCTGTCATTCAAATTTAACTAGAGCATTAGTTAAAGAAAAAAAACTTAAAATTGATGAAGCTGAAAAAATAGTTCATGATGTTTTAAATGTTTTTATGCTAACTGGATTTACTAATGATACTAAACAATATTTTATGAAGGCAAGTCCTGTAAGACCAGGTGATTACTTAGAATTTTATGCAGAAACTGATTTATTAGGAGCTCTGTCAGCTTGCCCTGGTGGAGATTGTGGATCTGAACATTCCTCTGATGTAGCAAAATGTTTTCCATTAAAAGTGAGTATATGGCAAACAGATGAAAAATATTTAAAAGATTTAGATACATCTGAAATTTCAAATTATGACAGAAGTCATGGCATAGACTAATTATGTCAAAAAATAACATTTCATTTATCTTACATAAACCGCAACTGTCAGAAAACATTGGTGCATGCGCAAGAGCTATTAAAAATTTTAATTTTCAAAAAATGATTGTTATAGATCCTAAACCCATCTACCCCAATGATAAAATTTTAGCTACATCTGTGGGAGCAAAAAATATTATAAGTAAGAGTAAAAATTTTGATAATTTAGAATCCGCTTTAAAAAATATTGATATAGTAATTGCTACTTCTGCAAGGTTTAGAAATAAAAATATCAAACATATTCAATTACAAGATTTAAAGAAGATTGATTATAAAAAAAAAGTGGCTTTCTTATTTGGATCTGAAGCTTCAGGACTTTCAAATAACGAAATAAGTTACGCAAATTATACCCTTCAGATACCAACTAACCCAGATTTTAAATCTCTTAACTTGTCTCACAGTTTAATTATAATTGCTCAAATAGTGCATAGCATCATTTATTCGAAAATTTCTAATTTCAAAAAATCTACAAAAATCAAGTCAGCCTCAAAAAAAGACATATTATCAATGACAAATTTATGTTTTAAAAATTTAGAGGAAATAGGGTTTTTTAAACCCAAAGAAAAGAAACCTATAATGCTTGAGAACTTAAGAAATATTTTTTATAGGATGGAACTATCTTCAAAGGAAACACGTATTTTATCAAGTGTATTTGCTAGTTTAGGAAAAAAACGTCGATTGACAAAACAATGAGTAAGTTTATAAACCCCTCTATTAAATGACTAAAAGATTAAACTCTAAACATAAAGTAGACAGAAGATTAAAGGTTAACCTATGGGGTAGACCAAAAAGTCCATTTAATACTAGAGCCTATGGACCAGGACAACATGGGCAAACCAGATCGTCTAAGCCATCAGATTATGGAATTCAATTACAAGCTAAGCAAAAATTAAAAGCTTACTATGGTAATATCAACGAAAGACAATTTAGAAACATTTATAAAAAAGCTGTAATGCTTAAAGGTGATACAGGTGAGAATTTAATAGGTCTACTAGAAAGAAGATTGGATGCAGTCATTTACAGAGCAAAATTTGCAACAACAATATTTTCAGCTAGACAACTTATTAACCATGGACACGTTAAAGTTAATGGTAAAAAAGTTAATATTGGGAGTTATTTGGTTAAAGAGGAAGATTCAATTGAAATAAGAGACAAGTCTAAACAATTAGCTATTGTTGATATTGCCTTAGCAAATAAGGAAAGAGAAACTCCAGAGTATATTCAAATGGATGAAAAAAATAAAAAGTTGAAATTTGTAAGAACTCCAAAGTTTGAAGAAGTTCCTTATCCAATTGTTATGGAACCTAATCTAGTTATTGAATATTATTCTAGATAATTAATTTTTTGCTTTAAAATTAATATTTTTACTTTCAAGCAGTTTTGCAAGCTCACCATTTTCAAACATTTCTTTAATAATGTCACATCCACCAACAAATTCATTTTTAATATATAATTGTGGGATAGTAGGCCAATCGCTATAAACTTTTATACCTTCTCTAAGTTTCTGATCCGCTAGAACATTTACACCTTTAAAATTTACTTCCATTACTTTTAAAATGTTAGACGTAGCCATTGAGAATCCACACTGAGGTGCATCGGGCGTACCTTTCATGAATAGGCAAACTTCGTTATTTTCAATTTCATTTTTAATTAAATTATTTGTTTCTTGGTCCATTTTAATTTTCCTTTGTTTTGATTGCTAAAGCGTGTAATTCGTTACCCATTCTTCCTTTTAATGAGTTGTAAACCATTTTATGCTGTTCTATTTTGCTCTTTCCTGAAAATTGAGATGATGTTATTGTTGCAGAATAATGATTTCCATCACCAGCTAAGTCCTGAATTTCAACAACTGCATCAGGCATTGCCTCTTTAATTAAACTCTCAATTTCATTTAAATTCATTGCCATTAGTTACTCATATATTCTTTCAACCAATT
>CABZLO010000033.1 GCA_902526595.1 uncultured Pelagibacteraceae bacterium
TTTGACATTCCATAAACAAAAGGATTTTTTTTCCATACTAAATCGTAAATTTCCTTATTTCTAAAACTTGAATTTTTAAAAATGTAAATTTTTACTTTTTTTTTGAATTTTTTAAAAAATTCCTCAGGTAATGTTGAAAATTGTAAATGATCACCTAAACCACCAAAATTAATGTTTATAATTTTAGATTTCACTCTAATATAACTTTTAAAAATCTCAAAGTTTAAATTTTGCTTTCCTAGTATCCTTTATAAATCCTTCAACAGTTTTTATTGACAATTTATTAGACGAAGCACCAAAATCTTTTATTTTGTTAATCATTTGTGGTGGCATTGTTATTATCTCGCAGCCAATTTCTTTAGCTTTAACAAAGTGCAACAATTCTCTAGTGCTAGCCCATAAAATTTTTACTTTGTTAAATTTTTTTTTTAAATTGGAACATTTTTTAAATACATTGATTGGGTCTTTTCCTGAGTCACCTAATCGACCAGCAAAAATAGAAATAATTACATCAGAATTTTTTTCAATTTTGTTTAATATTTTCTTTGTCTGACTTTCACTAAATACAGCTGTTATATTTAATTTAATTTTTTTTTTAATCAATTCTCTAATAAGCTTACCTTGAAACTCTCCTTTTGAATTAACAACAGGTATTTTTACATAAATATTTTTTCCCCAACTATTTATTTTTAATGCTTGTCTTTTCATATTTTCAAAATCATCAGCCAGTATTTCAAAAGATATAGATTTATTGGTATTTCTAATAACTTTTAGAAGATCTTTGCAGTATACTTCATAATTCTTTGCCCCTGCTTGTCTCATTAGTGTAGGATTTGTTGTAAAACCACTTACCAAGGAAGATTTGACAAACTTTTTTATCTCTCTCTTTTGAGCAATGTCACAATAGATTTTTGTCATAACAAGTTTTTCCCTTTATTTAATCACAGAGATTTAGTTATGTCCTCTGTCATTTTTTTTGCATCTGCAAACAACATTAGTGTATTTTCTTTATAAAATAGATCGTTATCTATTCCTGCATAACCAGGAGACAAACTTCTTTTAACAAATAACACTGATTTACATTTTTCTACATCTAGAACAGGCATTCCATAAATTGGACTCTGTGGATCTGTTTTAGCGACTGGATTGGTTACGTCGTTGGCCCCAATTACGAATGCAACATCAGCATTTGCAAAATCATTGTTTATTTCTTCCAATTCAAAAACCTCATCATACGGAACATTTGCTTCTGCCAACAATACATTCATATGTCCAGGCATTCTTCCTGCAACTGGGTGAATAGCATAAGAGACTTTGATGTCACTTTTTTTTAATGTATCAACCATTTCTCTCAAGGCATGTTGTGCTTGAGCTACAGCCATACCATAGCCTGGTACAATAATTACTGATGAAGCATTTTTCATTAAAAAAGCAGCGTCATCTGCATTTCCACTTTTAACTGGTCTTTGTTCTTTATTTTGAACTGAAGCTGATTGTTCGGTTGCACCAAATCCTCCTAAGATCACATTAAAGAATGATCTATTCATTCCTTTGCACATTATATAAGATAAAATCGCTCCAGAGGACCCTACTAACGCACCTGTTATTATTAAAGCAGTGTTTTCTAGAGTAAATCCAATACCTGCAGCAGCCCACCCAGAATAAGAATTCAGCATAGAAATCACCACTGGCATATCTGCACCACCAATTGGGATTATTAATAAAAAACCAATTAAAAATGATATAGCAAGTAATATCCAAAATAAATTTGAAGATTGAGTTGAACAGAGTAAATAAGTGATAACAATTATAGAAATTAAAATTAGAGCATTTAATGGATGCTGACCTTTAAACGTTATAGGAGAACCTGACATTATTCCCTGAAGTTTTAAAAAAGCAATAATGGAACCTGAAAAAGTTATTGCACCAACTGCTGCACCAATTGACATTTCAATTAAACTACCAAGTTTAATATTACCAGGTGATCCTAAATTGAAGGCATATGGATTTAAAAAAGCAGCTATTGCAACAAATACAGCTGCAAGTCCAACTAAACTATGAAAACCTGCAACTAATTCTGGCATTGCTGTCATTGGAATTTTATATGCAATAAATGCACCAATTAATCCTCCTATTATAAGAAAGATTAAAACGACTACAAACCCTGTTGAAAAATTACCAATTGATAAAAATGTAACTGTAACTGCAATGGCCATTCCTAATATTCCAAAGAAATTTCCTTGTCTTGACGTTTCTGGTGAAGAAAGACCTCTTAAGGCTAGAATAAATAATACTCCTGAAATCAAATAAAATATAGCTGATAAATTTGCTGATAACATTATTTACCCTTTTTCTTTTTTTTATACATTGCAAGCATTCTTTGGGTTACTAGGAAGCCTCCAAAAATATTAATTGCTGCTAATGATATCGCTAAAAACCCAAAGATACTTGAGATATTAAATATAGTTTCAGAATTTCCAGCTAAGCCTGCAATAATTGCTCCAACAATTATTACAGATGAAATTGCATTAGTAACTGACATTAAAGGAGTGTGCAGTGATGGAGTTACACTCCAAACCACATAGTATCCTATAAAAATTGAAAGGATAAAAATACTTAATCTAAATATAAAAGGGTCTATTTCCATGATTTTATTTTATTAAAGTTTTTTCAATTATTTCGTCTTCTAAATTTATATTTATTATTTTATTTTCTTTATCATATAAATTTGAGACAAAATTAAATACATTTTTTGCATATAAATTAGATGCCGATGTTGGAAGTCTATTTAAAATATTACTTTCTCCCATAATTTTAACACCATTTTTATCAACAATTTCATCTACTTTAGTGTATGATGTGTTGCCACCTTGTATCGCAGCAAGATCATAAATTATTGAACCAGCATTCATATTGTTAATCATGTCTTCTTTAATTATCACTGGAGCTTTTTTTCCAGGAATTAATGCAGTACAAACTACAATATCAATCTTCTTTAATGTCTCGGATAACAGTTCCTCTTGTTTCTTTTTGAAATTATCTGACACTTCTTTGGCGTAACCTCCTTCGGTCTCAAGATTTTCTGCACCTTCAACTGTTAGAAATTTTCCTCCTAAACTCTCAACTTGTTCCTTCGATGCCATTCTAACATCAGTAGCAAATACAATTGCTCCCATTCTTTTTGCAGTTGCAATAGCTTGTAATCCTGCAACTCCAGCACCAACAACTAGTACTTTTGCTGCAGGAATAGTGCCTGCAGCTGTCATCATCATAGGAATTGCTTTTTCAAAATTAGCAAACGACTCGACTACTGCTTTATAGCCTGCAAGGTTTGCTTGAGAAGATAATATATCCATAGATTGAGCCCTAGTAATCCTTGGAAGTAATTCAAGTGAAAAGGTATTAATTTTTTTTTTTACTAAATTATCTATTTTATCTTTATTATCATATGGATTTAAAACTCCAATGAATGTTTGATTTTCTTTCAATAAAGAACTTTTATCGTCACCTAATAAACCTAATTGAACAATAATATCTGCATTAATTATAATTTCTTTTTCATTATTTGAAGTCAATACTCCTAACTCTTTATACTCCTCATCTTTAATTCCAAGATGACTTCCATAATTTTCAGATAATGAAACTTCAAAACCAAGAGATAAATATTTTTTGGCAATTTCAGGAGTAATTGCTATTCTTTTTTCAATTTTTTGATTTTCTAGAATAGAGGCAATTTTCATACTTTTATTTTATAGTAAGAATATTGCCATTAAAGCTAAAACGCTAATAACCACTATTGTACCCCAAAGCACAAACTTAGTAAAATTATTCCAGGTATTTTTATGGTTTTCATTATCCATAAAAATTACTTTTGTCTTGCTTTAAATTTAGGATTTGTTTTATTTATTACGTAAACTCTTCCTCTTCTTCTTACAAGTTTGGAGTTCAAATCTCTTTTTTTAATTGATTTCAGTGAACTTTTGATTTTCATAGTTAGCAAGACTTAATAAAGTAAGTTATATAATCTTTCAATTGTAATTTTCCATATTTTTGGATTATTTTGTTTTTATAAGATAATTTAGTCAAAGCTGAAGCATATCTTTCTCCTGATCTTGGCTTTAAAAAAGTTATTTTAGTCTTAAACATCTTTGCAACATCTAGTATAGAATATGAGTTTTTATTAGATATGCTATAATATTTACATTTATTTAATCTGAATGCCTCATAACATACTCTAACTGTATCAGCTATGTGAGTAAATCTTCTAGTTTGTGAACCAGGTTTAACAACGGTTAATGATTTTTTATTCAAATATTGCTGTTCAAATATACCTATTACTGTAGCCATCTCTCCAACACCAATTTGTTTTGGTCCATAAACGTTATAAAAGAAAACTACCTCAAATTTAAAGTTAAACCACTTCTTTAAATTCTCTAATAATTCTATGTTATTTGATTTAGTAAAAGCATAGGGTGAAAGATTTTTATCGTTACCATTTTTTCCCAGGCTTGCTGAAGTCGCGGAATAAATTAGTTTTATTTTGTTGTCTAGACAAAATTTAAAAACTGCCTTGGAACCAATTGAATTTGAGTGATAACACTCTTCAAATCTTTTAAAACTTTGAAATATTCTCGCAAATTCACCAAAGTGAAAAATAACCTTGATTTTATTTTTTTTATTATTTAAAATTTTTTTTATATTTAAAGTGTCATCATTTATATATTTGACTCTTTTATTTTCTATATGATTTTCTTTTCTACCTGATGAATAGTTATCAATACTAATGATTTTATGGTTTGTCTTATTTAGCAAAAGTTCGATAAGATTTGAGCCTACAAATCCAGCACCTCCAGTAACTATAATGATATTCTTCATGTTAGGTAAGCCTGGCAATGTCCTACTCTTCCATGTCTTAAGACAAAGTACCATCGGCGCTGAAAGGCTTGACTTCCGAGTTCGGAATGGGATCGGGTATAACACTTTCGCAATAACTACCAGGCGTCTCTATATAATAAGGCTTTGCTATTTTGTCAATAAATTAAATCTTTAATAGTTTTATTGATAGCAAAAATACTGCTTAATTTTTTATTATAATTAAATTTTTTTCTAAATTTCGAAATATCAGGAACATATCTATCAACATTTTTTGATTTCTCTGCACC
>CABZLO010000034.1 GCA_902526595.1 uncultured Pelagibacteraceae bacterium
ATATCTCTGGAATATTGATACCTGGTGGATTTGGAAAAAGAGGTACTGATGGAAAAATAGAAGCTATTAAACATGCCAGAATTAACAAAATTCCTTTCCTTGGAATATGTTATGGAATGCAAATGGCAATTATTGAATTTGCTCGAAATCAACTAAACTTAAAAAATGCCACTTCAAGTGAATTTGATAAAAAAGGTATTCCAATTATTGGATTAATAAACGAATGGTCTAAAGATGGTAAAACTATTAAGGGTACAGATAAAGATCTTGGTGGCACTATGAGACTAGGGTCTTATGATGCTAAATTACAAAACAACTCAAAGGTAAGAAAAATTTATAAGTTAAAATTAATTAAAGAACGACACCGACATAGATATGAAGTGAATATTGCTTATAGAGAAAAATTTGAAAAAAAAGGTATGATTTTTTCAGGTTTATCACCTGATAATCAGTTAACAGAAATTATTGAACTAAAAAATCACCCATGGTTCATTGGGGTACAGTTTCACCCAGAATTTAAATCTAGACCTTTATCTCCTCATCCTTTATTCTCTTCATTTATCAAGGCAGCAAAAAATCATAAATGAATAGCAAACAAGTAAATTGTGGAAATATAGAAATCTCAAATAATAATAAAATTTGTATTATTGCTGGACCTTGTCAGCTTGAAACTGAACAGCACGCAATGGACATGGCTGGCAAAATTCAAGAAATTACCAAAAAATTTGGTCTTGGCTTTATTTATAAAACTTCTTTTGATAAAGCTAACCGAACTAGCCTTAAAGGAAAAAGGGGAGCTGGACTTGAAGCGTCTTTACCTGTTTTTGATAAATTAAAAAAAGAATTAAATGTTCCAATTTTAACAGACATTCATAATATTAATCAATGTTCAGAAGTAGCCGATCATGTTGATGTATTACAAATTCCTGCTTTCCTATGCAGACAAACAGATCTTTTAATAGCTGCTGCTCAAACAAATAAAATTATTAATGTAAAAAAAGGACAGTTCTTAGCACCATGGGATATGGTCAATGTTACTAAAAAAATTTCAGATTCTGGAAATACAAACATTTTAGTTACCGAGAGAGGAGCAAGTTTTGGTTACAACACTTTAGTTTCCGACATGAGATCTTTACCTATTATGGCTAAAAATGGTTATCCAGTAATTTTTGATGCTACCCATTCAGTACAACAACCTGGAGGACAAGGAGAGTCATCTGGAGGTCAAAGAGAGTTTGTGGAGCATTTAGCAAGAGCTGCAGTTGCCGTAGGTGTTGCTGGAGTTTTTATTGAAACTCATCAAGATCCAGACAATGCACCATCAGATGGTCCTAACATGGTACCATTGGATAAATTGGAAAATTTGTTACATCAACTATCAGATATAGATAAATTAATAAAAAAATAGTGAGTAAAATTTTAAAAGTAAAGGCCCGTCAAGTATTTGACAGTAGAGGAAATCCAACTGTAGAGGCTGAGGTTTATACAAAAAATAATAGCGCAAATGCTATTTGTCCATCAGGAGCATCAACTGGAACGTATGAAGCGTTTGAGAAAAGAGATAAAAATAATAAACGTTATCTAGGCAAGAGTGTTTTAAATGCTGTTAATTTGGTTAACAGTAAAATTTCAAATAAATTAAAAGGCCAGAGTGTTCATAACCAAGAACGGATTGATACTCTGTTAATAAACTTAGATGGAACAAGACAAAAAACAAATCTAGGTGCAAATGCTATGCTTGCAGTTTCAATGGCTGTTAAAAAACTTTCAGCTAAAGTCAAGAAATTACCTTTATATAAAACTTTTCTCATAAAGAAAAATTTCCAGTTACCCTATCCCTTAATGAATATTATTAATGGTGGAGCTCACGCTAATAATGGTCTTAGAATTCAGGAATTTATGATCAGACCTGATCGAGCTAAGAGTTTTTCTGAAGCAATGAGAATATGCTTTATAGTTATAAAAAATTTATCAAAATTAATAAAAAATAAAGGACTATCTACTTCTGTTGGTGACGAAGGTGGTTTTGCACCCATGATAAGTAGTAACAACCAAGCTCTTGATTTAATTGTGAGCGCAATAAAAAAATCAGGATTTGTGAATGGTAGAGATGTTTCAATTTGTTTGGATGTAGCTGCAAATGAATTATTTAAAAAAAATAAATATTCAATTCATTCTAAAACATATATATCTGTAGAAAAATCTATCAAAGAATATCAAGAAATTATCAAAAAATATAAAATCAAATCCATCGAAGATCCTTTTGCAGAAAATGATTGGCTTTCTTGGAATAAATTGATGAGATCAATTAATAAAGTTCAAATAGTGGGGGATGATCTTTATGTGACAAATTTAGAAAGACTTAAGAAAGGGTTTTTAAACATTTCCTCAAATTCAATTCTGATCAAATTAAATCAAATTGGAACAGTTTCTGAAACATTAGATGTAATCAAGTTTGCCCAAACTATCGGTTATAAAACAATAATATCTCACCGATCTGGAGACAGTGAGGATACTTTTATTGCAGATCTTGCAGTTGGAACAAACTCAAATCAAATAAAAACAGGATCATTAGCAAGATCTGAAAGAGTAGCCAAATATAATCAATTAATTCGTATTGAAGAAGAACTTGGAAAAAAAGTGAGAATGAATAAAATCAATTAATGTTGAGGTTAATAAAAAGAAATTATTTTTTATTAATATCATTGTTTTTGATTCTTTACTTTGGTTTTAATCTTGTTTCGGGTGAAAGAGGGCTTTTTTCGTACATTGAGAAAAAGGAGCTTTTGTCCAACTTGAAAAATGAGGAATTATCCTTAATTAGTAAAATAGAGGACATGGATCATAAAAATTCACTATTAAGTACTAATTTAGATTTAGACTATATTGAGACTTTAATTAGAGAACGATTTCTATTTGGCAAAGAAGGAGAGACGATTTATATAATTAAAAATGATGAAAACAAAAATTAGACATCCTGAAAAGGTAAATAAACCTATCAATCCAATCAAAAAAAAGCCTGACTGGATAAGGTCTAAACTTTCAAATAGTAAAGAATTTTTTTTAACAAAAACAATTGTCAACCAGAATAATCTAGTAACTGTTTGTCAGGAAGCTAATTGTCCAAATATCACCGAATGTTGGAGTAAAAGACATGCAACATTTATGATAATGGGAGATACTTGCACAAGAGCTTGTGCGTTTTGTGATGTAAAAACTGGTAAGCCAGAAAAATTAGATCCATATGAACCCTACAAAATCTCAAATGCTGTAAGCAAATTAGATTTAAAACATGTTGTAATAACCTCAGTTGACAGAGATGATTTAGATGATGGTGGGTCAAACCATTTTTATGAAGTAATAAATGCAACTCGAAAAAAAAATCCTAAAACCTCAATAGAAGTTTTAACACCAGATTTCTTGAGAAAAGGGGAAGCGTATAAAAAAATTTTAGAGGCAGATTTAGATGTTTTTAATCACAACGTTGAAACAGTACCACGTCTTTATTTAAAAGTGCGACCAGGTGCTAGATATTTTGGATCTTTAGAACTTTTAAAAAATGTTAAAAAGATTAATAAAAAAGTTTTTACTAAATCTGGTTTAATGGTTGGACTCGGTGAAAATAAAGAAGAATTGATTCAAGTAATGGATGACTTAAGATCTGCTGATGTAGATTTTATTACTATAGGACAATATTTACAGCCTTCTCCGAAACATCATCCACTAAGCAGATATTATCACCCAGATGAATTTAAAGAGTTAGAAAATATTGCAAAATCAAAAGGATTTTTACTAGTGTCATCATCACCACTTACAAGATCGTCTTATCATGCAGACGAAGATTTTGCTAAACTCAAACAAAATAGATTAAAAAATAATTAATGCCTAAAGCCTCAGTAACAAGGCACATAGATAGAGATAAACAAAAGTTAATAAATTTTGTTTTGGACATTGAAAAATACCCAGAATTTATTCCTTTTTGTATTGACTCTAAAGTTTATGAGCGTGAGGATAAAAAAGATGAGATAGCAATCATTGCAGATCTAACTATCGGCAGAAAACCTTTTGTAGATACTTATAAAAGTGATGTACGTTATAATAAAAAAAACGACTCAATACATGTTACTAACATTGGTGGTCCTTTGAAACATCTACAAAATAACTGGAAATTTACTCAAAAAGAAAATTACACCGAGGTTCAATTTGATGTTGATTTTGAAATTAAAAATAAGTTTTTAAATTTAATTATGGAAAAATCTTTCCAATTTGGTTTAAATAAAATAGCAGATGCATTTCAAAAAAAAGCTGAAAATCTCTAGATTAAAGAGCTCAAAATATCTAAAGATCTTT
>CABZLO010000035.1 GCA_902526595.1 uncultured Pelagibacteraceae bacterium
TTATTTTCCAAGATTTCTGTTTTAAATTCCATGTCTTGTTTTAATCCTCTTGCAAGAACACTTGCTCTTTTATCAATAAAAGTTTTAGTAAGTTCTTCATGAAGTCTATCTGAAAGTCTATCTTCTAAGTGTTTAGTTTTCTCAATCCAATAGTTTTGATTTTCTACCCAATTGTTTTTATTTGAAACATATGACCAAGTTCTAACATTTGCAATTCTATTTGATAAAGAGTCAACATTTCCGTCTAATTTGTCAAGTTTCATAAGCTGTAATCTCATATAATCGTTAGAAATCTCTCTTTTATCACTACTTAAAAATTTAAATACACTTCCAATAACTTCATAATGGTTGCCATAAGTTTTTTTTACAAAATCAGGAATTTGACAGCACTCCCACAAGAGACTTAAAGTTTTCTCATCAAATTTTAAATTAATAAAATTAGTATCTTTTAAAAAATATTTAAGGGCTTTTTCATCTTCACACTCATGTATTTTTCTTAACCATTCCATGTGAGGTTTTTGATCTAAACTTTTAATTAAACTAGAAGAGTTATTAAAATTTAAATTTGAATTCCTCCAAAATAAAGTTCTTATTTCCTCAAATTTGTGTTTCTCTATGAGATCTATATCATCAGCGGTTATTTCTTTACATTCTCCGGTTATACCAAAACTACCATCATTTAAATACCTTCCAGCCCTTCCAGCTATTTGACCTATCTCAGAAAGATTAAGTCTCCTTAATTTTTTACCATCAAATTTTTTAAGATTAGAAAAATATACATTTTCTAAATCCATATTAATACCCATTCCAATAGCATCTGTTGCAACTAAAAAATCCACATCTCCCGACTGATATAATTCTACTTGAGCATTTCTTGTTTTAGGACTAAGCGAACCCATTACTATAGCTGCCCCGCCCTTTTGTCTTCTTATCAGCTCAGCTATTGCATAAACTTCTTCTGCAGAAAATGCTATAATTGCTGTTTTTCTATTTATTCTAGAAATTTTTTTATGACCTGAATAGGTAAGTTTTGACAGTCTATCTCTATTTATAAATTCTATATCACCATCTAACTTAGTGATAATATTTTTTATAGTATTAGATCCCATTAACATTGTAAGTTTTTCACCCCTCATATTTAAAAGTCTATCGGTAAAAATATGACCTCTTTCATGGTCTGCGCACATTTGTATTTCATCTACCGCAACAAATTCTAAATATTTGTCGATTGGCATAGACTCAACTGTGCATAGGAAATATTTGGCATTTGATGGAATAATTTTTTCTTCACCTGTGATTAAAGCAACTTTATCAGTGCTAATCTTTTTTATTACTTTGTCATATACTTCTCTTGCTAATAATCTAAGAGGAAAACCAATCATTCCAGTTTCAAACGAGAGCATAGTGTCTATCGCAAGATGTGTTTTTCCAGTATTTGTAGGTCCAAGAACAGCAGTAATTTTATTTTTTTTCATTTCTATGTTTGGTATTATTTTTTTTTTACCTACCAGATATTGTTGCAGCTATAGAACAAAAATAGACTAAAACATGACCGAATCGTAGGGTAAAAAGTTCTCATTTTATTTTTTCAAAATTTTCCAAATACCTGAAGCAGAGGTTATAATTTTTTTATCACAACTAAGTTTACAAAACAGAAAAACAAGTGTTTTAGTTTTTTTTAAAATTCTAGTGTGCCCAACTATTTCGTCACCTTCTTTTGAAGAACCAATAAATTTTATGTCTAAAGAAATTGTTACACAGGGAACGTTACCAGCAGCTCGATGAGCGGCGGTTCCAGCTCCGGAGTCGATTAGAGCTGATAAATATCCACCATGAGTTATGCTTATAGCATTCAAATGATTTTTATTTATTATGGATTTAAATTCGTATTCTGTTTCAGATATTGTTCTAAATAAAACACCTCCATTATGTTTCATAAAACCAGGTTTAATACTTATCTGTTCGAATTCTTTAGTCATTCCTATAACAAGTAAGTTAAGATTAATAAAATTATCACAATAATAATAAAAAAATATACTACTGATTTTTGTAAAGAAGTTTTTATAAGCCAATCAAACATTTTAATTCCTGTATGGTGGACCGCCCAGAACTCGAATCTGGAATCTCCCGGTTCGTAGCCGAGCGCCTTATCCAATTTGGCCAGCGGTCCTTATTAGTTATATATTTCATATATCAAAGTTTTTGATGTAATTTAACTTATAAAATAATATGTTGACAATTTAATGAGCAAAATTCCTAAAGATGTTGTTATTACCTCCGCAGTAAGAACACCAATAGGTAAATATAAAGGATCTCTTAAGAACATCAGTGCAGATAAGCTTGGTGCACTGGTTATCAAAGAGGCAATTTTCAAATCAAGTCTTAAAGGAGAAGATATAGATGAGGTTATTATGGGACACGTTCTCACAGCAGGTCTTGGCCAAAATCCTGCAAGACAAGCTTCAATTCACGCAGGAGTTCCTGTTTCAAAACCTGCACACATAGTAAATCAAGTATGTGGATCTGGTTTAAGATCTGTTGTATCTGCCTATCAATCAATAAAGTTAAGAGAGAATGAAATTGTTGTTGCAGGTGGACAAGAAAATATGTCTAGAGCAAAACATGCAATTTTTTTAAGAGATGATAAAAAATTTATTGAAGATAATTTGATAGACACAATGATAAAAGATGGACTGACAGACTCTTTTAACGATTATCATATGGGCGTTACAGCAGAAAACGTTGCAGAAAAATACAATATTTCCCGGCAAGAGCAGGATATTTTTTCTATAAGTTCTCAAAAAAAAGCAAAAAAAGCTTATGAGGAAAAAAAGTTTAAGGATGAATTAATAAAGTTACAAATCCAAACCAACAATGAAAAATTTATTTTTGAACATGATGAATATTTGAGAAATAATATAAATCTAGATGATTTAGAAAAGCTAAAAACAGTATTTAAAGAAAATGGAACTGTTACACCTGGTAATTCCTCTGGATTAAACGATGGCGCTGCTGCTATAGTTTTAATGACTAGAGAAAAAGCTGAGTTAAAATCCTTAGAAATACTCTCAAACATTGTGTCTTGGTCATCATCAGGAGTGGACCCTTCTCTTATGGGACTTGGACCAATCCCCTCAATTAAAGAGGCTCTAAGTAAAGCTCAGTGGAAAATAGAGGATGTAGATTTGTTTGAAATTAATGAAGCCTTTGCAGCACAATCTATTGCAGTTATAAGAGAACTAAAAATCCCAGAAGAAAAGGTTAACGTAAACGGTGGAGCAATAGCTTTAGGTCATCCTATAGGTGCCTCAGGAACAAGAATACTTGTCACATTAATTCATGAACTTAAAAGACGAGGAAAAAAGAAAGGTTGTGCGGCACTCTGCATTGGCGGAGGTATGGGCATAGCCATGTGTGTTGAGAGAAATTAACACATTACATTTAGTTTTTTCATGAATTTTTGCAAATATCTTAACAACATTAACAAAAAACTCATTAATGTGATAAAAATTGAATTTAATAAAGTTTTTTTGAGTATATAAAACAACTAAAAAAATGAGTGAAAAATTACTTGTCCCCGATATTGGTGAATTCGAAAATGTTGAAGTAATTGAAATATTAGTAAAATCAGGAGATCAAATACAAAAAAATGATCCTCTAATAACTATCGAAAGTGATAAATCTAGTGTTGAAATTCCTTCAACAGTAGATGGAAAAATTGAAAGCATTGGGCTTAAAGTTGGTGATAAAGTTTCAAAAGGAGATTTGATTTTAAATTATTTATCTTCAACAATAACTACAACTGCTGGTACAATTCCAAAAGATACAGAAAATATAATTAAACAAGCAGAAGAAGTTATTTCTGTCCAAAAAGATAAAGAGAGAGAAAAAGAAATAAAAAATATCATTTCTGAAAAAAAACAATCAATTATTCAAGTCAGCAATGGTGCAGATATAGATCCTCTGGAAACAAAAGATTGGTTAGAATCTTTATCTGCTGTAATTTCTAAAGATGGAAATCATAGAGCTCATTTCTTAATTAAAGAATTAATAAACAAAGCTTACCGTGAAGGTGCAAATATTCCCTACACTCAAAATACACCATATATTAATACTATACCTCCTGAAGCTGAGGTAAAATCCAATGGAGATCAAAATATTGAGAGAAGAATAAGGTCATTAATTAGATGGAATTCAGCTGCTATGGTAGTTAGAGCTAATAAAAAATTTCCTGAACTAGGCGGACATATAGGTACGTTTGCGTCAGCAGCAACTCTGTATGATGTAGGAATGAACCATTTTTGGAGAGCAAAAAATAATAAATTTGGT
>CABZLO010000036.1 GCA_902526595.1 uncultured Pelagibacteraceae bacterium
TTAAACACAACTGTAGAAAATGAGTTTGGCGCAAGAGTGTCAACGATAGAACATTTAATGGGTGCTTTATTTGGTTTAGGAATAGATAATGCGTTAATTGAAATTGATAACGAGGAAGTTCCAATTTTAGATGGATCAGCAAAACTATTTATAGATAAAATAATATCATCTGGATTTGAAGTAAGTAATTCCCCAATCAAAGTTATAAAAATTAATAAAGAGATAAAATATTCAAAAGGTGAAAGATTTATATCTATCAAACCTTCAACACTAAGCTTAGATATTGACTTTAAATTGAAATATAAAAATAAAATTATTGGAAATCAAAGAAACAAAGTCAAAGTATATGAAGATGATCTTAGAGATATCTATAATTCTCGAACTTATTGTTTATTTGAGGATATAGAAATTATTAAAAAAAATGGATTAGCAAAAGGTGGAAGTTTAGAAAATGCCATAGTGGTTAAAGGTGAAGAAATATTAAATTCAGAAGGTCTAAGGAACGACAAAGAGTTTGTAAACCATAAAATTTTGGATTGTATTGGTGACCTTTATACCTCAGGCTATAGAATTATAGCCAGTATTACATGTTCTCAGGGCGGTCATTATTTGACAAATCAATTACTTAGAGAAGTTTTTGATGATAAAGAGAATTTTTCTATATTAGAAATAAAAGAAAAAAACCTTCCACATACATTAATTAACAAAAATTTGCTAAGATCTATTGCTTAGGAAAAAGTTAATATTTAAATAATATTTTAAGTCATTATAAAAGTATCTATGAATTTAATAAATCATTTCATATTAGTATTTTTATTTGTCATTTTTGCCTCTTGTTCAAAAGATCAATTGAATGAGTCTGTAATAAAAGAGAAAAGTTTAGATGGTCAAGTATTAGAAGCTTATACTGAAGGTCTTGACGCTTTAAAGGGTGGCGATGTTTTGTTTGCAGCAAAAAAATTTAATGAAGCCGAAATGCTTTTCCCACAATCTGAATGGGCACCTAAATCAGCACTAATGGCTGCTTACTCTTATTATTCACAAGATTATCTAGAAGACTCAATTGCTGAATTAGAAAGGTTTTTAAAAGTATATCCACTAAATAAAAATTCAGATTATGCTTTATATCTGCTAGCTACTTCTCATTATGAGAAAATAGTTGACGAAAAAAAAGATTTGCAGTCAATACTGTTAGCAAAAAAAAATTTTAATAAAATAATAAAAAAATATCCAAACACAGAGTATGCTCTAGACTCTGAGTTTAAAGTAGATTTAATAAATGATATTTTAGCGGCGAAAGAAATGTATATAGGTAGATATTATTTTGATAGAAAAAAATGGATCCCAGCAATCAATAGATTTAGGACAGTTATTGATAAATATGACACAACAATTTATGTTGAGGAAGCATTGCATAGACTTGTAGAAGTTCATTACATAATAGGACTAAATAAAGAAGCAGAAAAATATGCTCAAATTTTGGGATACAATTATAAATCCTCAAAATGGTATGAGAAATCTTATGCTGTATTTAATAAAGATTACGAGAAAAAAAGAATTAAAATAGAAAAGAAAAAAAAATCATTTATTAATAAGGCAAAATCTCTTTTCGACTTAGATGAATAAAAAAAAAATTATTAGTGAATATAATAAGAAATTAGAATTATTAAATAAGCTTAATAAATACTATTTTGATAGAAGTAAGCCTATTGCTACAGATAAAGAATACGATGATCTGAAAAGAGAAATTATATTCTTAGAAAATAAATATGAATTTTTAAAATCAAAGAATTCACCTTCAAAATCAGTAGGCCACAAACCTTCTAAAAATTTTAAAAAAGCAAATCATAAAGTTCCAATGTTGTCGCTTGCAAATGCATTTTCAGAGGAAGATTTAATAAATTTTGAAAAGAAAATTACAAATTTTCTATTAAAAAAAGAAGGTTTTGAAATTTCATACAGTGCTGAACCCAAAATTGATGGTATTTCTGCTTCATTAACATATAAAAATGGAAATTTCGTGAGAGGTCTTTCTAGAGGAGATGGTAAAGAAGGCGAAGATATAACTATCAATTTAAAAACCATCAAAGATATTCCACAACACATATCATCAAAAGATTTTCCTGAAGAAATTGATATTAGGGGAGAAGTTTTTATTCAAAATTCTGATTTTGAAAATTTGAAAGATAAATTTGCAAACCCTAGAAATGCTGCATCAGGCTCATTAAGACAAAAAAATCCTGAAGATACTAAAAAAATTCCTTTAAATTTTATAGCCTATACTTTTGGTTTCGAAAAAGGCTTAAAAGTTGAAAATCAATCAGATTATCTAAAAAAATTGAAAGAATGGGGTTTTAAAATTAATCCATTAAATAAATTAATTGTAGGAGTTAAAAATTTAATAGACAATTATAACGGGATTGAAAAAAAAAGGGCTGATTTAAACTTTGATATAGACGGAATTGTTTACAAAGTTAATGATTTTGCTCTTCAAAAAAGGCTAGGAAATGTTGCTAATGCACCAAGGTGGGCAGTTGCACATAAATTTTCTTCAAATAAGGCTGTATCTCAAATTAAAGATATTGAAATTCAAATCGGAAGAACCGGAGCTTTAACTCCAGTTGCAAAAATTAAACCAATCAATATTGGTGGAGTGCAAGTATCCAATGCAACTTTGCATAATGAAGATGAAATTACCAGAAAAGACATCAGGATTGGTGACATAGTAACAGTAGAAAGAGCTGGAGACGTAATACCCCATGTTGTTGCAGTTGATGTGTTAAAGAGAAAAAAAACATCAAAGAAATTTGTTTTTCCAGCAAAGTGCCCATGTGGTTATGAAACAATTAAAGAGTATAATAAAATCACTAAAAAATTTGATGCTGTAAGACGGTGCCCAGATAGAGGCTTTGAATGTAATCGAATTGCGAAAGAAAAACTTAAACATTTCGTTTCAAAAGAAGCTTTTAATATCGATGGATTTGGAAAAAAAATTGTAGAAAAGTTCTGGGAACTTAGCTTAATCAAACTTCCACAAGATATTTTTAAATTGGATTATGATAAAATTGAAAAATTGGATGGATGGGGTAAGCTGTCAGCAGATAATTTGAGATATTCTGTCGATGAAAAAAAACAAATTTCTTTAGAAAGATTTGTTTATTCCTTAGGGATAAGACATATAGGATTAGAAAATGCTAAATTATTATCAAGATATTTTGGATCTTTTCAAAAATTCAAAACGTTATCAAAAAAAAATAATTATAGTGATTTATTGAATATTGATGGGATTGGGGAAACTCAATTAGTTTCTATTAAAAATTTTTTTTCAAAAAATATTAATCTAAAAATTTTAAATGAATTAGATAAGGTTATAAATATCCAAGATGCTAAAGTTGTTAATACAAAAGGTTTATTAAGAGACAAATCTTTTTTGGTTACAGGGAAATTAAACAACATTAGTAGAGCGGAGGTGAAATCACTAATCGAAGAAAACTCTGGTACAACAGTGAGTAGTGTGTCTAAAAAGTTAAATTATTTAATTACTGGCGAAAAACCAACTAAAAAAAAAATAGAGAGCGCCAAAGCATTAAAGATTAAAATTATAGATCAAGATGAATTTTTAAGAATGTTAAATAAGACTGGCTAACCACTTTTTTTCATTTGAATTTAAATATTTTGATATTTTAGAATACACATTTAAATGATATCTAAATAAATAATCCTTTTCAAAATTTGTTAGTAGATTAAAATTGATCAAATCTTTTTCAATAGGAGCTGTAGTTAAATTTTCAAAAAATAACCTCTTATTTTGTCTTTTTACGAAGACTAAATTTTCTATTCGAATTCCAAATTTATTTTTTTTGTAAAAACCAGGTTCATTACTTAAAATCATCCCTTCTTTAATTTTTACCTTATTTACCCTAGATATTGACTGTGGTCCCTCATGAACATTTAGAAAAAAACCAACACCATGGCCAGTTCCATGGGCATAATCTAAATTACTTTTTTTAAGGAATTTTCTAGCTCTAATATCAATTTTTTTTCCAATATTATCTTTTTTTAAATTTGAGGTTACTACCGCGATATGCCCTTTTAATACTTTGGTGTAAATATTTTTAATATTTTGGCTTTGTTTAGAGAAACAAATAGTTCTAGTAACGTCTGTTGTTCCATATTTGTATTGTCCACCTGAGTCACA
>CABZLO010000037.1 GCA_902526595.1 uncultured Pelagibacteraceae bacterium
TAGTTACGAAATCAAAACCTTTTTTAATCATATTAGTAGCATACTCTGTAGTACCGTTGTGAATTCCTGCAAAAATATTATTTTTTTTAGCGTGCTCTAGGATTCTTAAAATTTCAGAATAAGCTTTTGAAGACTCTGGTCTATCAAAACCAGGCTTTTCACCTATGGCTAAACTTAAATCTGCTGGTCCAATATAAATGCCATCTACACCTGGTGTAGTCATAATTTCATCAAGATTTTCTAAAGATTCTTTTGTTTCTATCATCGCTAACTTAAGTATTTCTTCATTAGCGTGATCTGCATAATCAGCTCCACCATATATTAAACCTCTTACAGGACCAAAACTTCTGTAACCATCTGGTGGGTACATGCAAGCTTGAACAAAATTTTCTGCCTCTTTTCTGCTACTTACCATTGGGCATATAATTCCATAACATCCAGCATCTAAAATTTTCATTATTTGACCTGGTTCGTTCCAATTTACTCTCGCCAAAGGAGTTACATCTGTTGTTGATATTGTTTGCATCATTGGAAGTGCATTACTGTAATCAACTAAACCATGTTGCATATCTACAGTTAAAGAGTCCCAACCTTGATGAGCCATCGCTTCAGCAGAAGCAGTGCTTGGTATTGCACACCACCCATTTATGACGGGTTTACCGTCTTTCATCATTTGTTTAATTTTGTTTTTTCTCACAATTAGATTTTTAAACCCATGTGAGTATATTTTACATTTAAATAATCTTTTATTGCACCTGAACCGCCCTCACGCCCATAACCTGTTTGTTTAATTCCACCAAATGGTGCTTCAGCAAGTGCCACAACTCCTGTGTTTACTGCAACACATCCTGTCTCTAACTTTTCAGAACCTATATGAGCTTTATCCATTGAATTTGTATACAGATAGCTACATAAACCTAAGTCGTTATCATTAGCTCTCTCAATTACTTCATCAAAAGTTTTAAAAGTTAAAATCGGAACTAATGGACCAAAAGGCTCTTCCTTCATAATTGTATAATTATCTTTAACATCATCAAAAACTGTTGGCTCGTAGTAGTATCCTTTATTGAAACCTGATGGTCTTTTTCCACCCATCAAAACTTTAGCGCCTTCTTGTTTTGTAGTTTCAACTAATTTTTCTATTTCTTCTAATCTTTTTGCGGTGCTTAAAGGGCCTAGTTCCACACCTTCATCCATTCCATTACCAATTTTTAATTTTTTTGCTCTATCTATAAAAGCACTCACAAATTCATCTTTTCTGTTTTCTTGGATATAAAATCTATTAGGTGAAATACATACCTGGCCATTGTTCCTAAACTTGCCAGTAATTGCTATGTCAGCAACTTTATTCATATCCACATCTTCACATACAATAAATGGAGAGTGTCCACTAAGTTCCATAGTAACTCGTTGAACTTTGTCTGCAGCTTTTTTTAAAATGATTTTACCTACTCTTGTTGAACCTGTAATTGAAACCTTTTTAATTATGTCAGATTCCATTAATTCATTAGATATTTCTGCAGGATCACCTGATAGAAGATTTACTACTCCGTTTGGCACTCCAGCTTCTTTACATAAATTAACTAATTCCATCACAGCTCCTGGTGTAATTACATCTGGCTTACAAATAACAGAGCAACCAGCAGCTAAAGAAGTAGAAATCTTTCTTGCAGCTAATACTATTGGGAAATTCCAAGGAACTAAAGCAGCCACTACTCCAACAGGCTGATAATAAACATGAACTCTGGTATCAGGAAATCTACTTTGTTGAGTTTGACCATAAATTCTTTTAGTTTCTTCTGCATTCCACTCAAAAATATCCGCTGCACCACCAACTTCTCCTACGGCTTCTGTCAGAGGTTTTCCTACTTCAAGGGTTAACCATTTTGCGAGAACATCTTTTCTCTCTCTCATTAGGTCAGCAATTTTTCTAAGTACGTAGGCTCTTTGCCAAGGAGCAGTATTTTTCCAAATTTCCAAACCTTTTTCTGCAGACTTTAAAGCTTTTTGAACATCAACAGAGGAAGCCTTAGATGCTTTTCCTATTACCTCTTCTGTAGCAGGATTAATTACGTCATAAGTTTCTTTTTTTTCAGCTTGTTGCCATTTGCCATCAATGAATTGTCCAAAGTTATTATACATAGAATTAATTTTTAAGTTTACTTATCTGGGTTTTTTAATTTATAATTTAATTATATATAAACACTATACGTAATTAAAGACAAACTTAGTTCATGAAAAAAATAACTCTTACTTGCGCTCATGCAATTGTTAAATATTTAATAGCTCAGAAAATATTAATTGATGGTAAAAAAGAACCTTTGTTTCCAGGTGTATTTGGAATATTTGGGCATGGTAACGTTGCATGTTTAGGGCAAGCTCTGGAAGAAAATCAAAATAACTTACCAACATACAGAGGACACCATGAACAAAATATGGCTCTTACAGGTATAGGTTATGCAAGAGGCAAAAGAAGACAACAAATTTTTGTAGCAACTTCATCAGTAGGACCTGGTGCAACAAATATGGTAACTGCAGCAGCAGTTGCAATGAGTAACAGATTGCCAATTTTATTTTTACCTGGTGATACTTATGCAAATAGAATGCCTGATCCAGTATTACAACAAGTTGAGCATTTTAATAACCCAGGAATTACAGCAAATGATGCATTCAAACCAGTTACAAGATATTTTGATAGAATAACAAGACCTGAGCAAATTATTCAGTCTTTTCCAAATGCAGTTCAAACAATGCTTGATCCAGCTGATTGTGGACCAGCCTGCATATCTTTATGTCAGGATATTCAAGGTCAGACATATGACTACCCTGAGGAGTTTTTTAAAGAAAGAATTCATTCAATTAGAAGACCAAGACCAGATGATTTTCAAATCAAACAAGCTGCTGAAAAAATCAAAAAATCAAAAA
The DNA here is from genome assembly GCA_902526595.1 of uncultured Pelagibacteraceae bacterium. Classification (GTDB taxonomy): domain Bacteria; phylum Pseudomonadota; class Alphaproteobacteria; order Pelagibacterales; family Pelagibacteraceae; genus Pelagibacter. The sequence goes on from CABZLO010000037.1 coordinate 2,926, forward strand.
ATCCAATTATCATTTCTGGTGGTGGAGTTTTTTATTCTGATGCCATGGAGGAATTAAGTAATTTTGCAATTAAACACAATATACCTGTTACTCAAACTGTAATGGGATATTCAACAATGAAAAGAGACCACTCACAGTACGCAGGACAAATTGGAGGTCTAGGTGGAAAAAATACTAATGAACTTGCTAAAGAAACCGATCTAGCAATTGCGATAGGAACAAAACTTGGAGATTTTACAACTGGATCTTGGGCAAATTTTGAAAATGAAAATTTTAAACTTGTGTCCTTAAATGTTTCAAGATTTGATGCTAACAAACATTTGGCTCAAGCAGTAGTTGGGGACGCTAAAGTTTCTTTAATTGAACTTTCCAAAGCATTAGGAGATTGGAAAGTAGGAGATGAGTGGAATGAAAAATCTCAAAGAGAATTAAAAATTTGGAACGAACATATTGATAAAGAGAGTGCACCAACTAATCAAGAAGTACCAAGTTATGTTCAGGTAATAGGTGCTATTTATAGAAATTCAGAACCAACAGATATTGCTGTTACTGCTGCAGGTGGTTTAGTAGGTGAAGTAGTTCAAGTTTGGCGTCCTAAAGAATTGAATACACATGAGAGTGAGTGGGGTTTTAGTTGTATGAGTTACGAAATTTCAGGGGCGTTAGGAATTAAAATGGCTAATCCAGACAAAGAAGTAATTTCTTTCGTTGGGGATGGCTCTTATTTGTTAAATAATACAGATATATATTCATCAGTAATTACCAAAAATAAATTGATAATTATTGTTTGTGACAATGGAGGTTTTGCAGTAATCAACAGACTGCAGTTGTTTAAAGGTGGAAAAGAATACAATAACTTACTAAAAAGCTCCAAAACTCCAGGTTTAGTTGATGTAGATTTTGCAAAGCATGCAGAAAGTATGGGAGCAAAATCAGAACACGTAACATCTATTTCCGATTTAGAAGAAGCTTTTAAAAGAGCAAAAAAATCTGATGTAACTTATGTTATTTCCATAAAAACGCATGCATACAAATGGGTGGAAGGTTCAGCATTTTGGGACAGTCCAACACTAGAAATTCCTTCAACAGATGAAAATAAAGAGGCTCTAAAACTTCATAAAGATGGCAAGTCTAAACAAAGACAAGGCATTTAGTTTTTAATGAACAAAGTTTTTAAG
>CABZLO010000038.1 GCA_902526595.1 uncultured Pelagibacteraceae bacterium
TGGACTAAGAAGTGTTTTATCTTTAGGAATATTATTTTTAGACAAATCAATTAAAGTGTTATCATTTAAAAGTGCCATACCAGTTTTTTTTGCCTTTTCTAATACGCTTGGTAGCCAAGTAATTATTCCAGGATCATCTCCGCCAAGCACTACAAACATGGTTCCTTCCTGATCACCTGCATTTTCAAATCCTCTAAACATATTTGTAGGCATTGAAATAATATCTCCAGCACTTAAAATGGTTTCATACTTACCTTCATTGCCCCAATAAAATCTCCATTTACCAGAAAAAATAATAAAAACTTCAGCAGTGGTATGACTATGTAAGCCAGAGCCATTTCTTGGCATTGCAGAAACAGCACCTAAATTAAAACTATGTGGTGTAGAAATTTTTATTGATTGACTTATATCTTCCGCCACTCCAGGACCTACAATTGAATAGTTTTTTCTATTTTTATGTCCCTCAAGCTTCCCTTCTACAAATGGAAGTTTACTTGGGACAAGATCTGAAAATTTTGCTAATTTTAAATTCATATATTTATTTATTTATAAATGTGATAAAGAAATATTCCAATAAAAATATATGCTAATAGAACAATTTGATACAGGATTAAAATCAAAGAAAGATATAAAGGATATTAATCTTTCTCCGAAAGAAAATCACACAAACAAACTCTTTGTAAGAAATGAACTTAAAAAAATTTTTTACAATAAAAATAAAAATCTAGAAAAAAATTTACAAAAACTCTTTGATAAAGATTTAAAAGTAAATTGTTTTCATCCAATTAATGAATTCGATAGTTTAGAAAATTTCAAAAGCAAATTTTATGAACCCTTGTTTAAAGCATTCCCAGATATAGAGAGAAGAGAATTAATGGTTGTCGGTGGTGCTTTTAGGGATAAGATTCAAGTAGGATCAATTTCAACACTATCTGGAATATTCAAAAATCCTTGGCTAGGTGTTAATCCAAATTTTAAAATGATAAACTTAAGATGCAGTGAAATTCATGAAATAAAAAATGGAAAAATAATTGAAAGCCATATTCTTATAGATACCCTAGATTTTATCAGACAATTGGGGATTTGGCCCATTAATAAATCTAGAGGATCTGAAGGTTCATGGCTTGGTCCATATAATACAGATGGGTTAGATTTTTATGAGGAAGATTTTAATGTTTCAAAAAATAATTTAAGACAAGCGATGGAAATGAATAGAAGTTTAAATTATAAGCCTGAATTAGAAAATTTAACTGATCAAGAATTAAAAGAGAGACTTTTAAGTCATCCACAAAAAGAATTTTGGCATAAAGACATGATTTGGTATGGGCCATGTGGCATCGGAACATCTAGAAGTTTAGAAGGATTTATAGACATGCATCAATTACCATTTAGAAAGTCGTTTAGTCTGAGGGATTACTTTAAATTAGGCCATTATTGTGAAATAGGAGATGGTAAATTTTCACTTTGTGCTGGATGGCATAGCTTAGATGCAAATTATGGAAAAAATGATTGGCTAGGTTATTCTGCTGAAAACCAAAATGTTACAATGAGAGTCATGGATTTCTACCATCATGATGAAGGAAAAATTAGAGAGAATTGGGTCCCCATAGATATCGCCCATATATTAAAACAAATTGGGGTGGATATTTTTGAGTTAATTAAAAAATTATAATGTCAAATATAAAATTTACAAATATTCATAAATCCTTTGGAGCAAATAAAATAATAAACAATTTTAGCCTTCAGGGAAAAGAAGATGAATTTTTAGTTTTGGTTGGTCCATCAGGTTGTGGAAAGTCTACTTTATTAAGAATGATTGCTGGATTGGAACAGATAGATGAGGGTGAAATATATATTAATGATCAATTAGTTAATGAATTACATCCCTCAAAAAGAGAAACTGCAATGGTTTTTCAATCATATGCGTTGTATCCACATATGAATGTGTTCGAAAACATGTCTTTTGGGCTTAAAATAGAAAAGAGACCAAAGGAAGAAATTGAACAAAAAGTAATGCAGGCTGCAAAAATTTTAAAAATAGAAGAATTTCTTGAGAGAAGACCAAAACAACTTTCAGGTGGGCAACGACAAAGGGTTGCAATTGGAAGAGCTATAACAAGAAATCCTAAGATTTTTTTATTTGATGAGCCATTATCTAACCTTGATGCAGCACTTAGAGCTGAAATGAGAGTTGAAATCTCAAAATTACATAATCAAATTAAAACTAATATGATTTATGTAACTCACGATCAGGTAGAGGCAATGACTCTAGCTGATAGAATAGTTATATTAAATCATGGAAATATTGAGCAGGTAGGTACACCTGATGAAATTTACAGTGATCCTGCAAATATTTTTGTTGCTCAATTTATTGGAACTCCAAAAATGAATATTCTTAAAATAAGTAGTGATCATGTAATCTCAAATAATGAAATTAATTTTTTAGGCAATAAAGTTAAACTAGACAAATTAAATTTTTCTAAAAAAGATTATTACCTAGGTATAAGACCTGAACATTTTAATGTATCAGAAAATAATGAATATAATTTCAATCCAAAAGTAGATTTAATTGAAAATTTAGGTAATGAAAAAATTGCTTATATTAAAATAGATCAATATGAAATAAGTGCGAAAATATCTAGTAAATACAACATAGAAAATACAATCGGATTTAATTCTAAGGATATTTTTGTTTTTGATGAAAGTGGAAAAAGAATTAAATCTTAGTTTTGAAAGCCATATTTTCTTAATCTAGCATCACCAGTTCTTGCATGAGCTTCCATACCTTCGTATCTAGATATTCTAGCACAAGCTGCTCCTACAGATTTTGTAGATTCTTTTGACATTCTTTGGAAACTTAAAGTTTTTATAAATTTACCAACAAATAATCCTCCTGTATATTTACCCGCACCTTTTGTAGGTAAAATATGATTCGTCCCTGAGCATTTATCACCATATGCAACAGTTGTCTCTTCACCAATAAATAGAGATCCATAATTCTTCAATCTTTTGTGATACCAATCAAGGTTTTGAGTTTGTAATTCTAAGTGTTCAGGTGCGTATTCGTCACTGATGGTAGCAATTTCTTCATCAGTGTCACATAAAATAACTTCTCCATAATCTCTCCAGGCAGCACCAGCATTTTCTCTTGGTAAATCTGGAAGTTCTGCAATTAATTCTGGAACTCGTTTAATCACATATTCTGCAATTCTTTTACTTTTTGTATATAACCATGCTGGAGAATTATATCCGTGCTCAGCTTGACCAACTAAGTCAACTGCAACAAGTTCTTCGTCGGCTTTATCATCGGCTATTACTGCAATCTCAGTTGGTCCTGCAAATAAATCAATTCCAACTTTTCCAAATAAAATTCTTTTTGCTTCTGCTACAAATTGATTTCCTGGACCAACCAACATGTCTGCAGGTTCATTACCAAATAAGCCATTAGTCATTGCTGCAATAGCTTGTACACCTCCAAGGTTTAATATTGAGTCTGCACCACAAAGATCAGCAGTATAAACAATAGAAGGGTGAACACCTATACCTGGTTTTGGTGAGCTAGCTACAATTATGTTTTTTACTCCAGCTACTTTAGCTGTTGTAACACTCATTACGGCTGACGCGATATGAGCATATCTACCAGCTGGCACATAGCAACCGGCAGTGTTAACTGGTATTAGTTTTTGACCAGCAAATAAACCATCTGATAATTCTACCTCAAAATCTTGACCATAATTTTTTAATTGAGCTTCAGCAAATTTTCTAACACGTTCATGGGAGAATTGTATGTCATCTTTTGTTTTTTGATCTAATTTTTTTTTTATTTCTTCA
>CABZLO010000039.1 GCA_902526595.1 uncultured Pelagibacteraceae bacterium
TTTAGTCTCATCTAAATTTTTTTGAAATACAGCATCGAGTTTTGATTTATCTAATGATGTGGATATAATTTTTTTAACTGAGTCCACTGCTATTTTAATTGAAGCATCTTTTATCTCTTTTATAGCTGCTTCTTTCATTTGACTTATTTTATTTTCAGCAAGATTTTTTTTGATCTCAGAAGATTTGTGGAATTTATCGTTCAATTCTATTACCAATCTATCCGAGTCTTTTTTTGCTTGATTTAAAATATCATTACTAACCGTTTGAGCGGTATCTAATTTTTTTTGTGCATTATCTAGCAAATTTTTTGCTTCAGTTCTTAACTTTTCACTCTCATTAATTTCATTTTTAATATCAGAGATCATCTTATCTAAAATTTGAGAAACTTTTTGTGGAATTTTTAAATAAATTAAAGCACCAAAAAAGATTACAAATGATACTGCTACCCAAAATGTTGCATCAATTGCCATAGTATTTATCCCCATTTCTTTTCGATAGATCATCAACAATTGCAGATATGCTACTACTGTTTACGCCAGAACCTATTAACTTTTCTAAAAGTTCTGAAGATGTCTCAATTGCTATTTTATTTATTTTATCTGGAGCACTAACTCTTAAAACTTCTATTTCTTTTTCAGCTTTATTAATTTCATCATCAATTTGCTGATCTAAAACTTCTTTTTTAGCCATTATATCTTTTAGCGCTTTTTCTCTTGTTTGATTAAACGTAGTTTTAGCCTCACTCTTGCTCTTTAATATAATTTCATCATATTCCTTAAGCTTAGCCTCACTAACTTCTCTTTGTTTTTCTGCGGCCTCAATATTTTCTAAAATTTGAGATTTTCTCGACTCTAAATTGTTACTAATTTTTGGCAGTATGAATTTTGACAAAACAATATACATAGTTCCAAAAGTAAGTATTAACCAAAAAATTTGAGAAATCCAAAACTCAGGATTTAATTGAGGCATACCTCCGCTTTCAGTTGCAAAGGCTCCTTTAAAAAATAAGAAGCTAAAAAATATAGACTGAAAATATATTTTTTTAATCATTAATTTAAAACGCAAATAAAATGATTAATGCAACTACTAATCCAAATAATCCTGTAGCTTCTGCTAGAGCAAAACCTAAAAGCAAATTAGGAAACTGTTTTTGTGCTGCAGATGGATTTCTCATCGCTCCAGACAAATAATTTCCAAAAATTATTCCGATTCCTACACCGGCACCTGCTAAAGCAATTGCTGCTAAACCAGCTCCGATCATTTTTGCTGCTTCTAATTCCATTATTTCCTCCTTGGTTAATTAATGGTGTAAATTTAATGCATCATTTAAATAGATGCAGGTTAAGATTGCAAAAACATAAGCTTGAAGAAAAGCAACTAAGATCTCTAAACCTGTTAATGCAACCGAAAAACTCAGTGGAAGCCAACCACCGACTAATCCAAGACTTATCACAAAGCCTCCGAAAACTTTCATCATTGTGTGACCTGCCATCATATTCGCAAATAATCGAACTGATAAACTTATTGGTCTGCTCAAATAAGATATAATTTCTATGACTACTATTAAAGGTAGCAGCACAGCTGGTACCCCACTAGGTACAAATAATTTAAGATAACCAATTCCATGTTTGATAAAGCCAATAATTGTCACCCCAATAAAAATAAATGAAGCCAAAATAAATGTAACGATTATATGACTCGTTACAGTAAATGTGTAAGGGATCATACCAAACATGTTACAAAATAGAACAAACATGAATAAAGAAAATATAAACGCAAAATAGGGTTTTGCTTTTGATCCAGCTGTATCACTTATCATTTTTGCAACAAATGTATAACTAAGCTCTGCTAGTAGTTGTATTTTATTTGGTAATACTGAATTTCTTTTTGAGCCAAAGTTAAACACAAGTAAGATCGAAACTGTACTAATAATCATAAACAAACTGGCGTTAGTAAATGATATATCAAATGCTCCAACTTTTATTTCAGGTCCAATTCGATAAACATCGAATTGAGACATAGGATTTGCTGCCATAAGTATTTATTTTTGCATATTTTTTGCAGATCTAATTACGTTAGTTATTCCAGCAACTACTCCCACAAAAAAAAATATTAATATAAACCAAGGTTTAGTACCAAAGGTCTTATCAAAAATAAACCCAATAATTGTCCCTACAGCAACTGCAGCGACCAGTTCAGTGCTTAATTTAAAGGCTGTTCCAATAGGTGAGGGATTATTTTTTTTATTAAAAAGATTTCTCTTCGAAAGCTTGTTTTTTGCAATCTCTAGGCGAGTTTTTAACGGATCTTTTGGCATTTGTATAGTTTAGGCAACCATACTCTCTGCTTTTTGTAAATCAACTGCAACTAACTGACTAATACCTTTTTGGGGCATAGTTACCCCATATAATCTATTCATTTTAGACATGGTTAAAGCATGATGAGTTACAATGATAAATTTAGTATTTGTAATTTTAGTTAACTCCTCAAGTAGACTGCAAAATCTTGTTACATTTGCATCATCCAGTGGAGCATCAACTTCATCCAAAACACAAATAGGAGATGGGTTAGTTAAAAATACTGCAAAGATCAATGAAAGAGCTGTCAGTGCTTGTTCTCCTCCAGATAATAAGGTTATTGACTGTAATCTTTTTCCAGGAGGGCTTACCAACATCTCTAATCCAGCCTCGAGAGGATCATCAGAGTCTACTAATTCTAATTTTGCATTCCCTCCATTAAACAATTTTGTATAGACCTCATTAAACTTTCTATTAACTTTCTCGAAAGCATCTATTAATCTTTCACGTCCTTTTTGATTAAGTTGATTTATGCTATCTTTTAATTTTACAATAGCTGTTACTAAATCAGCTCGGTCTTGCTCCATTTTTTTAATTTCTTCCTCATATTTATTAGTTTCTTCGTCTGCTTT
>CABZLO010000040.1 GCA_902526595.1 uncultured Pelagibacteraceae bacterium
AATTTACCTCCAGACTCTATGCCTGAAAAGCCTGCTTCACTTGCTTCAGACAAACATTGCTCAAGAGGAGTATCACCTCCTAGCTCTGGCATATCATCATTACTCCAAGCTATTGGTGCAATTCCTAGTTTAACTGACATACAATTAAGTAATATTTAAATTTATTTATAAGTTATAGAATATGAATTTTAATTAATTAATCAAATTTTTATTTAATTTATTTATCTATTTTTATTAAATAAATTCTTTGTTGATTTTATTTTTTAATTCTGTTCTATATTCTTATGCTTAATTTTTCATTACTTGGTGCAGGTCGAATTGGTAAAATGCATGCAAAAATTATTTCAGCTCATCCAAAAGCAAATTTAAAATATGTATATGATGTAAATTCAAAGTTTTCAGGATTAGTATCTAAATCATCAAAATGTAAACAAGCAAGCTCACCTGAACAAGCTATTATGTCAAAAGAGATTGATGCTGTGTTAATTGCATCTGCAACTCCTACCCATACAAATTTTATAACAATGGCTGCCAAAGCTGGAAAAGCAATTTTTTGTGAAAAGCCAATCGATTTAGATATTAGGAAAGTGAATGAATGTTTTAAAAAAATTAAAAATACAAAAGTTCCAATTCAAATTGGGTTTAACAGAAGATTTGACAACAGTCATGCAAGAGCCCAACAAGCTAGAATGAAGAAAGAAATTGGAGAGCTAGAAATGGTTGTAATTACAAGCCGAGACCCTGAGCCTCCTGGTATAGATTATTTAAAGGCTGCAGGTGGATTTTTTAGAGATACAACAATTCATGATTTTGATTTAACAAGATTTATTTTAGGAAATGATCCAGTGGAAAAAATTTCAGCTTTTGGTGAAGCGCTATTTGATAAAAATGCCAAAAAGCAAAAAGATCATGATACAGCTATGTTTATATTAAAATCTAAAAAAGGTGTACTGATACATATAAATAATTCTAGAAGAGCAGTATATGGTTATGACCAACGAGTAGAAGTTTTTGGAAGTAAAGGAATGATTATATCAAATAATCAAACACCTAGTTCAGTTGAAAAATTTTCTGATAAAGCAACTAATGTAAAAGATCCAATTCATTTTTTCTTCATTGAAAGATACGAACAAGCTTATAGGGATCAATTTAATGAATTTATTAAATGTGTAGAGAACAAAACTAAACCTAAGGTTAATTTTGAAGATGGAAGAAATGCATTAATTATTGCAAATGCTGCTTACGAGTCATACAAAAGTGGTAAGGTGATAAATATAAAATTTTAATATGACGATATTATCTTTAAAAAAAATTGAAAAAAACTTTGGAGCTATTCAAGCTTTAACGGGAGTGAGTTTTGATATTAATGAAGCTGAAACAGTTGGTTTAATGGGTGATAATGGTGCAGGTAAATCTACGTTATTAAAAATTATCGCTGGAAATTTTAAACCCTCATCCGGAGAAATAGTCTTTGAAAATAATGAAGTTGATTTTGAGAAACCTATTGATGCAAGAAAATCTGGTATAGAAGTTGTTTATCAAGATTTGGCTCTTTGTAATCACTTAACAGCAGCTTCAAACGTCTTTTTAGGACGAGAAATTCAAAAAGGTATTTGGCCGTTTAAGTACTTAGATTATCCAGCTATGTTTAAAAAATCGGCTGAATTATTTGAGGAGCTTAAATCAGAAACCCGTCCAAAAGACCTAGTTATGCAAATGTCAGGTGGTCAAAGACAAGCAGTAGCTATTGCAAGAACAAGACTGACTGATCCTAAGTTAGTATTAATGGATGAACCAACTGCTGCTATCAGTGTCAGACAGGTTGCTGAAGTTTTAGATTTAATTAAGCGTTTAAAGGATCAAGGAATTGCAGTTCTACTTATTAGCCACAGAATGCCAGATATTTTTGAAGTTTGTGAAAAGCTAGTAGTTTTAAGAAGAGGTGAAAAAGTATGTGAAAAAAAAATTAAAGATTCATCTACTGAAGAAGCAACAGGTTTAATAACAGGAGCTATAGATAGAATATGAGTTCAAACAAATTTAATCAGGAAATAATATCAAAAACAGAAAAAACATTTTTTCAAAAACTTGTATCAGAGCAATCTTTTTGGGTTTCAATAGCTTTATTAGGTATATGCTTTATGATGTTTTTTGTTGAAGATGCTTTTTCAAGTAAAGATAATTTATTTAATATAACTAGAAATTTTTCATTTATTGGAATTATGGCAATCGGAATGACTTTTGTAATAATTACAGCCGGGATTGATTTATCAGTTGGCTCTATAATGGGTGTTACAGGAGTAATTTGTGGATTATTTTTAGATGCACAATATTTGCCAGAATGGTATTCAAAAGCTGCTTACTTTGAAGGTATTTATGTCTGGGTTGCAATATTTTTAGCTCTGCTTGCAGGAGTTATAGTTGGGGCTGTTAATGGATATTTAATTGCTTATCTAAAATTATCACCATTCGTTGTAACTCTA
>CABZLO010000041.1 GCA_902526595.1 uncultured Pelagibacteraceae bacterium
CTTTATTCGATTGAAACTCAAAGTGCATATTATTACTCCAAAGGGTGGCACATTAAGGGTGCTTACTCGATAATATTAGGATTTATTTTTTCTGCATCAACTATATGGAATACGAATTTAATGTTTCTACAATCATATGCATGGATTATAGGTGCATTTATTTCTTGGTTAACGTATTATCTGATAGCTAAAAAATAATCCATATGCACAAATTTGATTTTAAAAATCAAACAGCTATTGTAACTGGAGGAGCCCAAGGTTTTGGATTAGATATTGCTAAAAGATTTCTACAATCTGGATGTAATGTTTTTATTTGGGATATAGATGAAAATCTTTTAAAAAAAACAATAGATGAAATCAACAATCCAAATTTAAATTATCATGTAGTTGATGTTTCAAAGTATGATGAGGTTGAAAAATTTGTTGGTGAAATAACAAGTAAAAATAAAATTGATATTTTAATTAACAATGCAGGAATTACTGGTCCAACAGACCCTCTTTGGAAGTATGATGTAGAAATGTGGAATAAAATAGTTCAAATTAATTTAATGGGGACATTTAATTGCTGTAGGGCAATTGTACCAAATATGATTAAGAATAATTATGGTAGAATAGTAAATGTTGCATCAGTCGCAGGTAAGGATGGCAATGCAAATGCTAGTGCTTATAGTTCTGGAAAGGCTGGTGCTATTGGTCTCACCAAGGCACTTGGTAAGGAGTTAGCTGATAAAGATATTGCTGTTAACGCTGTGACACCAGCAGGAGCCAAAACAAGAATTTTAGATCAAATGAGCAAAGAACATGTTCAAAGAATGCTTTCCAAAGTTCCAAGAGGTAGATTTCTTGAAATACATGAATTTACTTCACTAGTTTGCTGGTTATCATCACAGGAGAATACTTTTTCAACTGCTGCTGTTTTTGACATTAGTGGTGGAAGATCTACTTATTAAATTAACAATTTAAAAAATTTACAGATTGTTGAATTTAAAAATAATTTATCTATAAGAACTTTATGTCAAAAATTTTCAAAATAATTATTATATTTTTACTTTTATTTAGTTCTGTAGCTGCCGAGAATATAAAAATTTTCGAATTTACGGAGAGAGAGCTTTCAGAACTAGAAGTACGTAAAGTAAGAGGAGCAGATAATAAAACAAGTTATTCTGTTGGCTCAAATGAAAATGGTAATTATTTAAAAGCTGTTGCAGATAATGCTGCATCTGGCCTAGGCAAAGAGATAAAAATTAACCTCAATAAAACTCCGTATATTAATATTACTTGGAAAATAGAGAAGGACTTAAAAGGAATTAAAGAAAATACCAAAAAAGGACATGATTATGCAGCTCGAGTTTTTGCAATTAAAAAAACTGGGGCTACGCCTTTATCAAATAGAGCAATTAATTATATTTTTTCTAGCAATAGTGAGGCAGGCGAAAATTGGCCTAGCCCTTATACTAAAAAATCAATAGATAATGTACTAGCTTCCACTAAAAACAATTTTAATGAATGGGTTACAGTAAAAGCAAATGTTAAAGAAGATTTTAAAAGATTTCACGAACTAGATGTCGATGAGCTTGATGGACTTGCAATAATGGCTGACACAGATAATTCAAAAATGAAATCAATCTCTTATTTTCAAAATATTTATTTTTCAGAAGATTAAAATTTTAAATATTTGTTTAAAATCATACTTAGAAAAGATAACAAAATAGCCACTAAAACATCTGCCAATGGAGTCGCATTTGGCAAGCCAAAGTTCCAAATAATTACGCCAATCAACCACATTATATAAACCTTCATTGACGAACTCATAACTTAGTTTCTATTTAATTATTAAAATTTTTGATAATATATTAACATGCAAAAAAATTTTAATCATAAGATTAAAGTTTATTATGAAGATACAGATGCAGGTGGAGTGGTATATTATGCAAATTATCTTAAATATCTTGAAAGAGCTAGAACAGAAGCTTTAATTAAAATTGGTCTAAGCAATCTTAAGATCAAAGACAATTTTAAAGCATTAATAATAGTCAAATCATGTAACATT